>JANQPR010000043.1 GCA_028285385.1 Phycisphaera sp. | reverse complement strand
GTACTTGTCCTTGAGCCCGGTCAGGATCTGGATCGCCTGCTCGTTGCTGGGCGGGTCCACCGGGATCGACTGGAACCGCCTGGCCAGCGCCGCGTCCTTCTCGATGTACTTCCGGTACTCGTCGAAGGTCGTGGCGCCGCTGCACTGGATCTCGCCGCGGGCCTGCGCCGGCTTGGGCACGTTGCTCGCGTCGATCGCGCCCTCCGCGCCGCCGGCGCCCACCAGCGTGTGCAACTCGTCGATGAACAGGATCACGTTCCCGGCGCGGCGGACCTCGTTCATCACCGCCTTGATCCGCTCCTCGAACTGCCCGCGGTACTTGGTGCCCGCGACCATCATCGCCAGGTCCAGCACCACCAGGCGCCGGTCGTGCAGCAGATCGGGGATGTCCCCGATGATGATCCGCTGGGCCAGACCCTCCACGATCGCGGTCTTGCCCACGCCCGCCTCGCCCAGCAGCACGGGGTTGTTCTTCGTGCGGCGGCACAGGATCTGCAGCACGCGCTCGATCTCCTCGGCCCGGCCGATCACCGGGTCGAGTTGGTTCTCTTTGGCCAGCTCCGTGAGGTCGCGGCCGAAACTATCCAGCGCGGGGGTCTGGGAGCGACCGCGCTTTGCCTTCTCGCCGGACTCAGGCTCGCCGGCGGCGACCTCCTCGGCGCCCTCCACGCCCGCCCCGAGCAGGTTCAGCACCTCCTCGCGGACCTCCTCGAGCTTGGGCCCGAGGTTCATCAGGACCTGGGCCGCGACCCCGTCGTGCTCACGCAGCAAGCCCAGCAGCAGGTGCTCGGTGCCGACGTAGTTGTGGTTGAGGTTGCGCGCCTCTTCGATCGCGTACTCGATGACCTTCTTGGCCCGCGGGGTCTGCGGGAGCTTGCCCATGGTCACCATGTCGGGCCCGCTCTTGACGAGCTTCTCGACCTCGAGCCGCACTTTGCGCAGGTCCACGTCCAGGTTCTTCAGGACGTTGGCGCCGACCCCCGAACCTTCTTTCACCAGCCCGAGCAGGATGTGCTCGGTGCCGATGTACTCGTGGTTGAAGCGCTGGGCCTCCTGGTTGGCCAGGGCCATCACTTTGCGGGCGCGGTCGGTGAAGCGTTCGAACATAGTTGGCTTTCTGGTGGCAGTTGGTTGGAGGTTTCTCCGCCGGAGGCGCGAGCCGGGAACATCACCCGGTGCCTCACTCCGGTCCCGATTGTACGCCGCGGCCGAGCGTCCGGCCGAGCCGCGGCGGGCGTCGCGTCGTGCAACCTGCACGCCTCACCGGGTAATACGCGGAACGCACCCGCCCTGTTCCCGCAAGCCCGGTGCCAACGACACCGTGCTCACGCCCCCCTAACCCGTTCTATCGGCCCGAACCCGGCAGCCGATCCAGCGCGACGCCTGTCGGGGTGGCAGGCCCCCACTCGTGCCGATGCTGCGTTAAGTCGTGTAACTCCGAAAGACTCGATCAATCCCGGCCTTACCACTTTGCCAGAGCCGGAGGTCCGAGTACGGTGATGTGAGTCCAGGGGTGGCCTCGCGCCGTATCGGCCGCGACCGTCGGCCGTGTTTTCGGGAGACAACACATGCGTGACCGCTCGACCCGCCGCGTCTACTCCGTCGTGGGGTGCTTCTGTGCCCTGCTTGCCGCGTTTGACGCCGACGCGACGCTGAAGTTTTTCTACGACCCGGGGACGGGCAACGTGTCGCTCGACACCACCGAGACCCGCAGCGGCGAGTTGATCTCGTACAACCTCAAGTTGCCCAGCCCCAACCTCGCCTACTGGATGAGCCGGAACAACGCGAACACCCCCCGCAACCCCGCGCTGGATTCCGGCGATGAGGTCCGGTTTCGTGACAACCAAGTCCGGCTGTCGTCGTCGAGCTTTTTTCACTTCGACGGCTGGATCGCTTCGGATCTGATGCTGAGTAACCCGGTGAGCGGGCTGTTCACGCTGGGCGACATCCTGCCGCCAAACCTGCCCCAGTCGGTGTGGGACCGGCTGTTCGCGGGGGTGTTCACCGGGGACTTCTCGACGCACGACCCCGATGTTGCCGGCGATTGGTACGGGATCCATTCCTACACCGACGTCCTCGGCGGCGGCGCGCCGCCCCCGGCCGAGTTCATCTACGGCGCGCCAGACCGCCCGTTCGACAACCGCTGGGACCTCGTCGACCCCGCCACGCTGCAGTGGGCCACGGAGGCGAAGCTGCTGTACCAACCCTGGAACGGCGAGGTGTTGGTCGACACCCGCGGCCCCAACGGCGGGCACATCACCAGCATCTGGCTCGTCCTCGAAGACGCCGAGAACACCGGCTTCCGCAAGGACAACTTCACCCCGCTGGAGAGCACCACGACGCCGCCATTATTGTTGGTCCCCGGGGCGATCAGCATCTTGGCCGACGCGATCGAGCCGGGCCTGTACTCGCTGGGCGAGATCCTCGAGACCAGTCTGACTGCCGAAGAGTTCGACGACCTGTTCGCCCACGCCGTGTTCATGAGCGTCGAGGGGTTTCAGGGCGCGTCTTACGACTTCGAGACGCTGGGCGTCGCGTTCGACACGGTGATCGTGCCCGAGCCGGCGGTGGTTGCGACACTTAGCGGCCTGCTTCTTACGCTCTGCCGGCGTCGTCACTCCCGGGTCACTCTCTAGTCCTCACCAAACAAATCAAACTGCCTATTCAACGACGGCCTCCGAAAATACTTCCCCGGCAGCGGCCGGATGTCGCGGTTCAGACCGTACTTCCGGCAGTAGACGTCGAAGACCTGCTTGAGTTGCACGACGCGGCCGCCCTCGCCGCGCTAGCGGGTCTGGCGTGTGGTCCCGTGCCCTTCCTTCACCGCCCGCGACAACCCAAGGGCACAGTGGCCGGCCAACCTCAGATCGCGATCACAATGCTCACGGGCACGCCCGGCCAGCGCCCCTGCATCCAGGGCCCGAGTGGCCATCGGCGATTGAAGCGGCCTTTGAAAAACAAGGACGCGAAGGTATGATTTAAACGAGTTCAAGGGTGTGCCGCCACTCGCCGGCCACGGCCGGCCTTTCGGGAGACAACCGATGCTTTGCCGCTTTGCCTGCCCCGGTCTCGCCGCCTTGTTGTCGCTAATCACTGTACTCGCGGCACCGGACGCCGCCGCAACGGTGAAGTTCTTCTACGACCCGGAGACCGGGAACGTGTCCTTCGATACGACCCAGACGCGGTCAAACGAACTACTCTCGATCAGCCTCTATCTCCCAGCGGGCTTGGTGCCCAGCATCGTCGAACATGTGCCCGACGAGATCATGGCTCTGCGGTTCCGCAACGAGAACTTCGTACGCCTGTCGAACTCGCCTTACTTCTTCAACAAGCCCGCGATGGTCACAGACCAGATGATCGGGCAGCCGGCCCGCGGGCTCCACACGCTCGGCGACATCCTCCCCGTGGGGTTGACGGCGTACACATGGGAGCGGTTGTTTGCGCGGTACGGCCTTACTGGCGACACGCACGACCCGGCCCTGCGTGACGAATACTACGGGCAACATGGCTACACCGACGCGATCGGCCAGGGCAACCCTCCGCCCGCAGAGTTCATCTACGGGCACCCGGGCCGGCCCTTCGACAACCGCTGGGACCTTGTCGACCCCGACACGCTGCAGTGGGCCGAGCAAGCGACGCTGATCTACCACCCGTGGTCCGGCGAGTTGGTCCTCGACACCACCGGCCCCAACAGCGGGCACATCGCCAGCTTGTGGTTGAAATCGTCCGACCCACGCCTCAGGGTCGAACACGCCTCTGAGGTCTCCGGCATGACGCGGTTCCCGTCCGTCAACGACGATTTGGTGTACTGGGGCGACGCGCTCGAGCCGGGCGTCTATTCGCTGGGCAACATCCTCGCGACCGCGATCTCGATTGATGAACTCGAGACGATGTTTGAAGAACGCCAGTTCATCGGCCGGGAAGGCTTCGGCCAGGCGTCGCTCGATTTCGCGACCCACGGCGTGTCCATCAACCTGGTCTATCTGCCCGAGCCCGTTACAGCCTCGACCCTGTTACTGACCGCAGGCCTGTTTCGCCGTCGGCTTCTCGATTGAGTCGCAAGGCAACAGCACCACGGTTACGCGCCGCCGAACAGGTCGAACTGCCCGTGCAGTGACGGACGGCGGAAGTGCTTGCGCGTTAGCGGCCGGATGTCACGGTTGAGACCGTATTTCCGGCAGTAGACGTCGAACACTTGCTTCAGTTGCACGACGCGGCCGCCTTCGCCGCGGCGTCGGTTGTGGCCAACGATCTTCCCCGTCCGGCGTTGCTGGCTCGCCGCGTCGCGTTGCGACCGCGTGCCCAGGGTGACCTCGCCGTAACGGGCTTCGCGGCGGCGGTCGGCCGGCGTTTCTCGGGTGGCGACCATGCGTGAGGTCTGGTCGTCGATCCGCGTGCCGCCCTTTCTCGCTTTCCCGGCGTCGTACAGCTTGCCGCCGCGGGCCTGCCGGATCAGCGACTCGACCTTCCGCG
This sequence comes from Phycisphaera sp., assembly GCA_028285385.1. Taxonomy (GTDB): domain Bacteria; phylum Planctomycetota; class Phycisphaerae; order Phycisphaerales; family Phycisphaeraceae; genus CAZIXN01. Next base: position 14,716 of record JANQPR010000043.1, on the reverse strand, counting down.
CCCGGTCCGGGTGGACGTTGCGTTGCAGCCAGTCCAGGAACAGGTCCTTCAACTGGTACGGCAGCCGCAGCAGCACCCACGCCACCCGCCGCGCCCCCGCGTCGGCCACCGCCCGCAGCAGCTCCGGCACCTCGTGGTCCGTCAACCCGGGGATCACCGGCGCGACGTTCACGCTCACCGGCACGCCCGCCTTCGTCAACTCCCGGATCACCCGCAACCTTGCCATCGGCGGCGACGCCCGCGGCTCCAGCCGACCCGCCAACTCCGCGTCGAGCGTCACCAGCGTCACCGTCACCCGCCCGGCGTTGCGGTGCGCGAGCTTCTGCCAGAGGTCGGTGTCGCGGAGCACGAGCGTGTTCTTGGTCATCGTGCTCACGGGCTGGTTGCAGCCAGCCATGACTTCCAAACAACCGCGCGACAACTCGAGCTCCTTCTCGATCGGCTGATAGATGTCCGTGATCGCCGACATCACGATCGGTTCACCCCGCCACGATGGCTTCGCGAGCTCTCGCAGCAGCAGGTCCGGCGCGTCGTGTTTGGCGACGAGCTTGGTCTCGAAGTCCAGGCCCATCGAGAAACCGAGGTACTCGTGGTACGGCCGGGCGAAGCAGTAGATGCAGCCGTGCTCGCAGCCGCGGTACGGGTTGACCGTCCAGTCGAACGGCACGTCCGACGTCGGTTTCACACGGTTGATGATCGTCTGCGTCCGGTCCGTGAACACGGTCAACGGCACGCGGACGACGCGCGGCTTCTCGTCGCTGTGGTTGTTCTGTTTCGGCTCACCCACGGCCGGCGCCGCCCTCCCCCCATCCACGCCCCCGGAAGCGTCGGCCGAAGCGTCAGTCGGTGTGGATGATTTCGGAGGAGGGTCGGACGCGGCGTGAGCGGATGAGGAGTCGGGGTCAAACAGCTCGGGTTCGGGTGGATCGGTGACGCCGCCCGTGAGTTTGGCGAACTCGTCGGCGAACATGCCGTGGCCGGTGCCGGGGGCCTGCTCCCAGCGGTGCTCGAGGACCTGGCGGTCCATCTCCTCGCCGAGCACGTGGACGCGGCTGGCCTCGAAGCGGTTCCCGGGGTTCAGCCCTGCGCCGCGCCGGTGGGCCGGGCCGCTCGGCAAGGCGTCCCGGAAGTCGTGGTCGCCGGGGACCGGTTCGGGGCCGTGGTCGGCGTCGAAGTCAGGATCGGGCGTTGGCGGGGGCGTGTCACTCACGCCGGCATGATACCAAACAAAAACCAATCATCAAGGCCGGCCTGAGACCGAGCGCGCGTTCATTCCCCGCGGGATTCGGCAGAGAAAACACGAGGTGGGGCCGCACGCCCCTGCTTCACTTGTCAAAGAAAGAGCCTGGGGCCGGGCGTCGGGTCTCGGGCGCCGGGCTTCGGCGCATAACCGAAGCCGAGACCCGATCCCCGACAACCGGTCCGGCCCCCGCGTTCGGACGGGACTCTTCGGGACGCAAAGCGGAACGGCGGAGGCACCCGGCGGGCAACGCGGTGAGTCATTCGCGGCGGACTGAACGAGGGACACGATCCGTTCTCCGAGATCGCTCGGGTCGTTCAGCCGGCCGACGGTCGCAAGACCACGAAACGCAGGCCCGGGCACGTCAACATCCGTCCGGCGAGGCGTCGCCCCACCCGCCGCGCTCCCCGCGGGGGCACCGGCTCTACCCGGGGGCCAGGACGCAGTTTTTGGCGCAGAAACCGGAAAAATACGAGTAGATTTAAGGAAATTCCTGATGTAGACCGTACTATGGGCGAAGAGGTTGCTGAAGCTCTTTTCAGAAAGCAGAGGTTAGGTGATGAGTTCGCAGCGGTTGGTCCGGGTTTTGGTGTCGATAGGGGTATTGAGTGGCATCGGCATGGGGTCGCTGGCTGCGATAGCCCAACCGATCCGGTTGATTGAGGATGTTCGGCGGGTGGACCTGACCGCCGGGCCCGACTTCCGGGTCGGGCCCCGTGAGATCGACACCGACCCGGCACCGTTCGGCAGCGAGTTGTCGGTGTCGTTGAGCGAGACCGAGACCGTCACGGTGGACCAGAGCGGGACGCCGGACAGCTACACGGAGCAACGCGCGGCCGGTCAGTCGTCGGTGATTCAGTCTCTGTCAGGCGGCGGGTTGCGGGTGGCGGCGTTGCTCACGGCGAGCAACTCTGCGTCGCAGGATTTTTCGTTCTTCAGCACGGTTCGCGGCGCACGGACCGCGTCGGACCTGTCTTGGCGTTTTGAGACGGACGTGCCGTTGACGTATGAGATCCGCTACGGCGTCAACGCGGGTGGCGACGAGTCTGCGGGCAGCACGTTCGCGTTCGACGGCCTGGGTGGGCAGTACGCCGGCTTCCTGGGCGACGTTGTTTTCGATATACGTCAGAACGACGCCGGGGCGACGCGGTTTGCGGTCGACGAGCCGTACACGTTCCCGATTGATTTCTCGGACGGCTCGGGGCTGACCGACGTGCAGGCGACGATCTCCCGGGGCTACATGGCGACGGGTGAGTTACCGGCGGGTGAGTTCTCGATCTCGGCGATCGTCGACGCCGGCCACGATGGCGATGACGCGTCGGGTGCCGCGTTCATCGCGTTCGAGTTGGTGTTGACGCCTGTGCCCGAGCCAGGCGCGGCGGCGGTGATGCTGTTGGTGGGCGGGGCGTTGCTGCGACGCGGGGGCGGCACCGTGAGGCGGTGCAGCTAGGATGCGCTGTATTTACCCGAGATATCCGTTCGGTCTGTAGTCAGTCTGCCGCAGATAAACGATTCGAAACGGGTCAGCTCGCTTCCCGGGCGCTGGCGGGTTCGGCATTCAGCTTCGCCGCGGTGGGGGCACCGGCTTTACAAGGGGCGAGTGTTCAATCCCCGTGCATGGTCATGCTTACAATCCTCGATCGCATTGACGCGGTAGCAAACAGAAGCAAATACATGGTGATGGACGGTTCGGGGACTTGGTATATCAAGACTTCCGCGACACCAGCGGCGTGGACGTAGGGTTTGCCAACCGCGAGCCGGTCACCATGAATCGCGAGCGATGTACCGAACTTTCCGCCTGGTGTTGCGGAATCGTCGTAAAGTGTTTGGAGCAGAGCGCCCGTCATCGCGTCAAACAGATAGACTTGGCCATCGTCCTGACCGCGGGTGTCGTCCCAGCTTGCGGCAACAACAGCCAACTCATCAGTCAGTACGACGGCATCTCCGAATAAGTCGAGTTCGTCCGGGTTAGGGTTATTCAACGAATGCAAGAGTGCGCCGGTTGTGGCATCAAGGATGTGCGCTTGACCCGTGCGGTTGCCGAGCGTGTCGTCAAACGCATCCGATACAAGAATATGTGGGCCATGGAGTGATACCTCAATACCAAATAGGTCGCCGAAAGTGGGCGTTGGATCAAAACCCGCCGAAAGAGCCGCGCCTGTGTCGAGATCGAAAACGTGTACCCGTCCAGAATACAAAGCGCTGGCAATCCCACCGGGGGCTCCGACAACGAGGCGGTTGTCCGCGAGGTCTACCGTGCCGAACTCCCCGCCATATGCTGGCAGGGGAGGAAGAATCGTCTTGAGGAGATTGCCCGAATCCACCGAAAACAGGTGGACTTCTCCCGACTCCTGTAGGTGAGAGTCGTGTCCGATGGACCCGATGGCAATGACTTGCCCCTCGATGTCGAGCGTTAAGCCAAACTTATCTTCAAAAGTCGGGCTCGGGTCTTCGAACGTGTGAAGCAGGTTTCCCGTTCGTGCATCGTACAGATACGCCTGCCCAATACTGTTCTCCACGGCTTGTTGTCCAAACGCCCCAACTAAGACATGGTGGCCATCGATGGCCACGGATGACCCAAACAGATCATTCATGTGGGGGTCAGGGCTACGGAGTGTCCGAAGTAACTCCCCGGTGACAGGGTCGAACAGATAGGCCACACCAGACTGTACACCGTTGTCACGCCTGCGTGGTGCACCTGCGACCAAGTAATCTGCATCTATTGCAATAGCGCGGCCAAAATGGCCTTGCTCGTTTGGGACGGGGTCTTCGATCCGTAATGCGACCTCCCGCGTGATGGACGCAGACGCTGTCCAGCAAACTGTTAGGAGGGAGAGAAATGCCACTACCCGTTTGAGCAGCAACGTGAACCGCCAATGCACGAACATATCTTTACTCCGGAATTCGCACCCAGGAGAGTAAGCGGCTTTGCAGAACCTGGCAACAGCTTGTGCGTCGAATCGTTCAGCTCGCTTCGCGGGCGCTGGCGGGTTGTTCGCGCAGCTTCGCCGCGGCGAGGTCGGCGGCGAGGTGGAGGGCGGCCTTCATGGAGCCGGGGTCGGCCTGGTTCTTGCCGGCGATGTCGAAGGCGGTGCCGTGGTCGGGGCTGGTGCGGATGATGGGCAAACCGAGCGTGGTGTTCACCGCGTTGTCGAAGGCGAGCATCTTGAGCGGGATGAGCCCCTGGTCGTGGTACATCGCGACGGTGAGGTCGGAGCGTTGGCGCTGCTTCTGGGTGTAGAGCGTGTCGGCGGGGAACGGGCCGCGGGCGTCGATGCCGTGTTTGACGGCAAGCTCGATAGCGGGGGTGATGATGCGGCGTTCCTCGTCGCCGAAGGCGCCGTTCTCGGAGGCGTGGGGGTTCAGGCCGCAGACGCCGATGCGGGGGTCCTTCACGCCCATCCCGACGAGCGCGGCGTGGGCGAGGTCGATGGCGTCGTAGACGCAGCCGATGGTGAGCAGGTTGCGGACGTCCATGAGCGCGACGTGGATGGTCGCGAGGACGGTGCGGATGGGCGTGCCATCGGGCTCCGTGCCGACGAACATCATGGCGGCGCGTTTGGCCTTGGTGCGGTGCTGGAGCAGCTCGGTGTGCCCGGGGAACTTCGTGCCGGCCAGGTGCCAGGACGCCTTGGCGATGGGGGCGGTGCAGAGCGCGTCGATGCCGGCGTCGTGGGTGTCGCGGCGGGTGGCGGCGACGGCGTCGTCGAGGAACCGCAGCGAGGCGACGCCGTTGGGCCGGGACGGCCGGGGGTCGTCGAAGAAGCCGAGGCTGCCGAACTCGTCGTAGTCGAGCACGACGACGTCGTGGACCAACGCGTGCTCGGCCCGGGGCGAGTCGTGCTGCAGGCGGTGCCAGTACGGCTCGATCTCCGCGAGGTCGGCGGCGTAGGTCAGCAGCTCGTTGAGGCCGTAAACCACATACCGGGCGCGCTTCCGGACCGCGGGGTCGGCGAGGGCCTTGACGATCACCTCGGCGCCGACGCCGGCCGGGTCGCCCATGGTCACGCCGACAACGGGCTTGCGGGGGGATGGACTGGTCTCACGAACCATCCACTGATTCTAAGCGATGGCGGGTGCGGGCTGGCTGTCGGGGACGGTGTCCCGCCGGCGTTGGTCGCGGACAAGGTCGGCGAGCCCGAACAGCTTGGCGACGAACAGGATGTAGAGCACCAGCGACGCGATCAGGGCCGGGAACGCCAACGCCGAAAACACGCACGTGAACGGGGCCAGGACGCCGAGGACGGCGCAGATGGCGTAGCCCAACCCTAAGCCCCGCCCGCCATCACCCACGCTGACGGACGCCACCGCGTCGGGGTGCCGTTCAAAGTACCGTCGGAACGAGGCGGGCACCTTGGCGACGACGCGGAAGTTCCACAGCAGCCCGAGCACCGGGACAACGGTGAGCCAGATCGACACCCCGAAGATCAAGCGGTCCCGGCGGGGGAGCCGGCGGTAAGGCAGCCAGACCAGCAGGGCAAAGACCGAGGCGATCAGCGCGTACGCCGCGGCGGCCATCAGCAGCCCGATCACGATCGGCAGGATCGCCGACGCCGCGCCCGCTCCGGCGGTGAAGCCCCAACGCTCCCACGGCACCAACTCCAGCCACTGCTCCCACGGCGGGACCTCGGCGATATCGGACGGCGTCGGGGCCGGCGGCGTTGAGGCGGGATCGTCCATGCGTGGGGTATCGGTCGATCCAGCTGGGAAACCCAGTCGTGGCGGCGCGAAGACCCAAGCAAAAACCCACGCTCGGGGAGCGTGGGCGTGAGGTGTTTTGGCTTGCGATTGGGCGTCGGCCGATCAGGCTCCGTCCAGGCGGTCACACCGCCGGTTGCGGCGGTGCGGCGCCGCCTTCGGGGATCTTGCCGGCCATGCCCCAGAGCTTGACGAGGAACAGGATGAGCAGCACCAACGACGCGAGCCCGGCTAGCATGCCAAGGATTGGGATGATCGACAGGATCGCGCAGATCGCCCACCACATGCCGACTTGTTTGCCGGCGTCGCCAACGGATTGATCGCCGATCGAGTCGAAGTACGCCTTAAACGCCGGCGGCACCTGGAACGCGACGATGAACATCATCACGATGTTGACCAGCGGGATCACCAGCAGCCAGATCAGGCCCGGCGAGATGGTCTGGAACTGTTGAGGCACCTTCGAGTACGGCTTCCAGAACAGGAAGGCGATGACGATGGCGATCGCGATGCCGATCACAAGGCCGACGCCAACGAAGACAAGCAAGAGGCCGGCGGCGGCGGCTTCACCGCCCTCGAAGTCGAACTGAAACTGCTCGGCGTCTTGGGCGAGGGTCGCCAGCCAGGACGTGGCCTGGGCCAATCCGGTCGTGAAAGGTGTGGTCATGGGGTCTCTCCGTGGGGAAGGGGTCAAGAAACCGTCTTGGGTCTATCGGTGGATCACGGCGGGGGCGATGAATGGGCCAATCGGGTGAGCGGCGTGAGTGCCTGGCCGGTCAGGGATTGCCCGAGCGGCTATCGTGGCCCGGGCGATGACGACGTGCTGGTCCACCGCCGAGATCGCCGACGCCCTCGAAGCTGGGCTCAAGCGGCGGGCCATGGCGGATGACGCCGAGCACGCGGTGTACGGCTTCGACGCCCAGGACGAGTTGGGGTTGCACCCGATCCTGAAAAAAGCGCTTCAAGGGCAGGGCGATGCCGGCGAAGGCGCTCCCGGGGAGTGGGGCGTGTTGACCGAGCAGCGCTACCCCGGGCACTGGGCCAAACGGAAGAAGAGTGAGGGCCTGCGTTGTGACCTGGTGCTGACGCCAAGCGGGTTGCCGTTGCGCGACCCGGAGTTGAAGGGCACGATCTTCAACACGGTTGAGGCGTGCGACGCCGAGGACGCGTACTGGCTCGAAGTGAAGACCGTCGCGCAGTTCGAGACCGGCGGGGCGTTCCGGCGTTACTCGGCCGAGCTGCTCAACCCGGTGACGAAGGACGTAACCAAGCTGTGGAACGACGGCGTGATCCGGCACGCGGGGCTGGCGTTGGTGCTGTTTACCGCCGACGCCGAGGTCGCCGAACACGACATCCTCGCCTGGCACGAGCGGTGCGTCCGCAAGGGGCTGCCCGTGCAGGTCCCGGCGGTGCGCGGCTTGTCGATCACCGACCGCATCGGCAACGCGTGGTGCGCCGTCGCGGTGTTCGGCGTGCGCGGGTAGCGTCGAGTCGCCCGTGGTCCGTGTGTAAGCCGAGGGCGAATCGTGCTTGGACCAGGACGCGCCGATCACTCCATACAAAAGCCCACGCCCATTGGAACAACGGGCGTGGACGGGAGGAGAGAGAATCAGGGTTAACCGGATCGGCGGCCTAGTCTCGATTGATCCGGTGTGAAGCTAGGAAAACTATAGCGCGGGATTTCTTCGAAGGCTAGGAAAACTATCCGGTTTCAGGTCAAGTTCATTCGGTTTTTATTTGGTGTAGATGTGACGGGCGACGCAAGCCTCATTGCCGGACGGCGAGCGGCTGGCGGAGGTTCGCGGTCTCCTCGGCGGTCTCTTCGAGCTCTTTACGTTTGAGCGAGCCGCGGTCTTCGCGGAGCAGCCGGCTGGCGATCTGGCCGTCGGACCCGAGGTACACCATGCGGACCTGCGGGGTGTTGTTGACCTCGACGGTGTCGATGTCCAGCAGCACCGACCCGACGCCCATGTCGACGGTCTGCCGCAGGCCGTTGAGCAACTCGACGCGCTGGCTGCCGCCGATCGGGTTGCCGGGTGTCTCTTCGAACTCGCCCTGCCGCCACTGCCCGTCGTAGACCTTCCAGACCTCGATGGTGGCGCGGTCCTGGTCGGCGTTGCCGCGGACGAAGAAGAAGTACGCCTCGGGGTCCATGGTGACGGGCGTGGTCCACGGGGCGGCGTCGATCTCGGACTGCGTCGGAGCCAGTGCGAGCTTGTACTCGTTCTCGCTGCGCTGCTGGCGGTCGATGCGGGTGTACTGAAACAGCGGGTTGATCGCCGCGGCGACGAGCTTGTAGCGGTAAGTCTTGCCGGGGCGGACGGTCAGGTCGTGGGCCCAGATGCGGATGGTTTCGGGGACCTGGTCGACGAGGCGTTCCGCGGTGCCGGCGCCGACGGCCAGGCCGCCGCGGACGTTCTGGAGGTTGCGCTGCCGGGCCATGTTGCCCCGTGCCATGCCGCCGTCCATGCCCATGTCCATTCCCATTCCCATGCCCATGTCCATGCCCATCCCGGCGTCCATGCCCATGCCCATGCGGGTGCGGCCCCGGCTCATGAAGCCGCGGGTGGCCTCGTCTTCGTCGAGCCCGAGCAACTCGGCCCGTTGACGCTGGGCTTCGAGCAGCTCGTCTTGGACCTTCTGGATCTGTTCCTGTTCGCGATCGCGTTGCTGAGCGGCGCGGTCGCGGCCGGCGTCACGGGGTTGACGACGGATTCCGGCGCCGCCGCCCATCATGTCCATGCCCATCCCGCCCATGTCGTCCCCGCCGCCGCGCTGGGGCCGCCGCTGTGCGGCGCCGCGCTGCCGTTGGTTTGCTCGGCGATCGACGCCGGTGAGCTGGTCGAGGCGGCGTTCGAGCCGGCGGATGTCGCTCTCGATGTCCTGCAGCTGTTTCTTCTCGTCGGCGGAGAGGATGCGGTCGCGGCCGGTCGGCGGGGTCCAGGCCTCGTGCACGGTCGGCGGGAACATCGGCTGAGTGATGTCCGGTTGCAGGCCCAGCGCCAACTCGAGCGCCTCGCCGGCCGCCAGCGGGTTGGGTTCCACGCGTTCTTCGGGCATGAACGCGGGCTGCCCGGGCAGCGGGTCGATCACCGTCTGGTTGCCCCACGAGCCGTCGGCGAGCTGTTCTTCACGGATCAGGTACACGGCGGCGATCCCGAGCTTGTTGAACCAGACGTTGTCGGGGATCTGGTTGAGCGCCGGCTGGTCGACCGCGTCGACCCGCTCGGCCCAATCGCGCAGTGGGAACTCGGCCATCACCGAGACGTACTGGAAGTCGCCCGACTCGGGCGCGTCGACAATCGGCCGGACCTCGACGAGCATCTCCTGGAGCTGCGCGTCGTTGACCGCGTTAGGCGAGGCGAGCACGGCGTGTTTGGTCTTGAGGCTGAACGACGCCGCGACCGGCGGGGTCGGGAGGTACAGCGCTTCGTAACCGATCTCGCCGACGCCCTCGAGCGTCGGGAACCCGGGGCCTTCGAGCTTGACCGCGAGCTCGTCGGCCTCGGTGACGGGCGTGTTGTACTGGTCGGCGAACTCCGAGGCGTAGTCGGGCACGACGTACTCGTCCCGGCCGGGCAGATTGGTCTGGGCGCTGGCGAGCCGGGCCTCGACCTGGGTGGCGGCCTCCTCGATGCGCTGCTTGACCTTGCCGGGGTCTTCGTGCAGCTCGCCGAAGACGCCTAGCCAGGCGTACGCGCCGACGCCGAGCAGGACGAGGATGGCCAGGCCGAGGATGAGTTTCTCGGCGTGCTTGGTGAAGAAGCCCATGTCGCGGTTCATGGTGACACTCCGTCGGGGGCCGCAGGGTGCGAGCGGCGGTGAAGCAATCGGGTTGGGTCAGCCGGCGTCGGCGGTCAGCGTGCTGGGGTCGGGAACGCCGAGGTAGGTGCGGACGGTCTCGGGCATGAACTTGGACGTCCACGACCGCAGCCAGAGGGTCTCGACGATGACCTCGACCTCGACCATGTCGCCGGGGCCGTAGAGGAACGGGCCGCCGAGCGTGCCGAAGTCGAACTCGTCCAGGCCGTAGATGCGTCGGTCCACGACGGTCATGTAGTTGACTTGGCCGAGGGCGCGGTAGAGCTGCGGGAGCTTCTGGTAGTCGGCGTGAAGCAGCAATCGGACGTGTCGGACGTCGAAGACCTGGTTGGACGCTCGGCCGGTCGGGCCGAAGTGGTAGTTGGCGGTAACGGCGGCTTCGGGGGCGACGGGGGCGCCTTCCGGGGGCGGGGGCAGGAGGGCGGCGGGGGCCGAGCGGCCGCGGTCGAGCCCGGTGTTGCGGGTGACGCCGCGGCGGGCTTCGCCGGACGGGTCGAGGGTGCCGGTCGCGCCGGTGGTGTGCAGCCCGACGTAGCCTGGCAGGACTTCACAGAGCAGGAGACGCTTCACCGCGCCGTTGATGACGTTGCCGGTGATCTCATTGCCGTTCTCGTCGGTGCCGACGACTTCGTCGACGCGGTTGGCGAGGCGCAGGGCGCGGATGATGTCGGACTGGATCCAGAACTCGAGCTGAGACTCCCAGAGTTGGTGCGGCTCGGGGACGCGGCCGCCGGCGTAGATCCACGGCCGGACCGACAGCGGGAACGCGGGGTTGAGCTGGACCGCGTCGCCGATGCGCGGGTCGGCGTAGAGGTGCAGCTCCTGCGCCCGGCCGAGCAGCATCGAGAGCAGGCGTTGGCGTTGCTCGGCTTCGAGCTGCTTCTGCTGGGCTTCGGTGATCGTGTCGCCGTAGGTCTGCCGGCCTTCCTGGACGATGGCCTCGACGCGTACCGCCAGTTCCTCGTCGGTCGGGGGCAGCCCGGCGTTGATCGTGGCGACCTCCGCGCCGATGCGCTCCGAGACACCCTGGGCCATCGCGGGGTTGAGCAGCGCCGCGGTCGCGTCCCGGTAGACCCCGCGGAAGGTGAACACGTCGCCGGCCGCGTTGGGCAGGAACCCGGGCATCAGCTCGGCCTTGCCGGCGAAGTTGACCGAGCCGACGGCCTCGCTGGTTCGCTGGGCCTGGCCGGACACGTCGGCGAAGATCTCCTGCAGCCGGTTGACGAAGGCCTCGTTGAACGTGACCCCGCCGACGTCCTGCGGCGCGGCGTCGAGCTCGCGCGGCGGCAGCGTCACCGAGTTCCGCGTGAACTTGCGGATCTTGTCTTCCTCTTTCTTGTACTCCGCGATGTCGTCGCTGAGCGCGGTCGACTGCTGGTACACCCAGAACCCGAAGGCCCCGGCCCCGAGCACCACGAGCACCGCGATCACGGTCAGCGGGTTCGACTTCAGCCAGGCGATGGCGCCCTTCATGAGTTCACCTCGTCAGTGGGGTCGTTGAGCAGCGCGGCGTCGGCGCTGGCGGGGGGGGCGGTCGGTTGATTCGGGGGCTCGGAGTCTTCGGTGCCGTCGGGGCTCAGCGCCTGATCGGGCTCGGCCGTCGGGTCGGTTGTCTCGTCGATGCCGTCGAGGGATTCGCCCTCGGGGGTCTCCCCTTCGGCGGCGGCGTTGGGGTTCTTGAGCACGAGCGTGAACCGCAACTCGAACTCGTGGTCGCCCGCGGGGACTTCTTCGGCCAGCGGGTTCTGCGGCAGCATCGCCTCGAGCGACCCTGCGCTGAGCCGCGACCGGTTCCCGCCCATCCCCATTCCCATGCCCATGCCGCCGTCCATTCCCATGCCCATGCCGCCGCCCATGCCCATGCCGCCGCCCATGCCCATGCCGCCGCCGACCCGACGGTTGGGATCGGTCGGCAGTGGTCGGAGGTACGGGATCGGGTTCTCGTCAAGCTCGATGCTGTAAGGAGCGCCGGGGCGGTCGGCGTTGTCTTTGAGCCACTGGATCACGGTCGAGTTGAGCAGCTGCGACGGGTTGAAGTACGGCGTGGTGCCGCGGACGACGACCTCCAGCTTCGGACGGGACTCCTCGGTGAAGAAGTCTTTGCTTTGCCCGTCGGTGATGAGCGCCGCCACGTCGCCCGCCGCCGCCGGGCCGCTGCTCATCCCCATGCCCATGCCCATCCCCATGCCGCCGTCCATGCCCATTCCCATTCCCATGCCCATACCGTCCATGCCCATGCCCATCCCGCCGGCCCAAGGGTCGGTGACTTCCTCCTCTTCGACCTCCTCTGCGAACGCGACGTAGCGGTCGGCGATCGACTCGATCCGCAGCAGCCGGCGCTGGTTGCGTTCGATCGCTTTGATCGCGTCGTAGTCGCCTTCGAGCAGCGCGGCCTGCGGGTTCACGCTGGCGAGCATGGCGGCGATGTCTTCGTTGATCTGGGCGTAGAGCCCGCGCATCGGCAGGACCAGGCGGTAGTTCGCGATGCCCTGCAGCGGGTTGCCGACCATGACCTCGTTGGCCTTGCTCTCCCAGCCGCGTGCCTGGTTGGTGACCTGGCGGATGAGGTTCTCGGTGGAGGCCACCGCGTCCTCGAACGTGGCGCGGTCCACGAAGTACTTCGCCCCGTACGCCCCCGACGCCAACGCGACCGCGGCGGCGGCGGCGGCGATCCACGGCTGCTTCGCCTTCCACAGCCGCGCGCGGAGGATGTGGTCGGGCAGGATGTTGGCGGACACCTTCTCCAGCCGCAGCCCCTGCAGTGCCAGGCCGTACGCCGTCGCGAGTTGACCCGCGGCCCCGGCCAGGTCCGACTCCCGCTTGCCGTCCAACTCGACCGCACTGAACGGCTGCGGCTTGCTGACATCCAGCTGCAGCTGCTGCTTCAGGAACTTCTGCAAGCCCGGCAGCTTGAACGTCGAGCCCAGCCCGATGATCCGCTGCAGCTCGGAGTCGCGGTTGAGTGACTGGTAGTAGCCGATCGACCGCTGCACCTCCTGCACCAGGTCGGCGAACACCGACCGCATCGCCTGGAAGATCTGCTTGGCGTACTTGCTGGTGGCGGCCTCCTTCTTGAGCTTCTCCGCTTTGGCGTAGCTGATCTTGAACTGCTTGACCAGCGCCTCGGTGAAGTTGTTGCCGCCGATCGGCAGGGTGCGCAGCCAGATCTGGCCGTCTTCAATGACGATCACGTCCGTGGACACCGACCCGATGTCCAGCAGCACCGTGCCGCCCTCGGCGTCGTCACCCATCTCGTGGGCGAAGGCGTTGAACACCGCCACGGGGGACAGCGTCAGCTCGTCGACCGCGATGGCCATCGCCCGGTAGTTCGACAAGAACTGCATCACCCGTTCTTTGGTGATGGCGAAGATGCCGACCTTCACGTCCGGCGAGTCCTCCTCCGCGAAGACCTGATAATCCCACTCGACCTCTTCGATCGGGAACGGGATCTGTTGTTGGGCCTCGAACTTGACGATGTCCGGGATCTTTTTGGGCTCGACCGGCGGCAGGTTGGCGAACCGCGCAAAGGCCATGTTCCCCGGGACCGAAGCGGTGATCGCGGCGTTCTCGAAGCCGTACTTCTGCTGCAGCTCGTCGAGGGCGAGCTGGATGGATTCGTCCTTGTCCACGTCGGGCGCGGTGAGGACCTCCTTGTACTTCACGATGTCGAAGTGCTCCATGCGCACCTCGCTGCCGTTGCGGACAAGCTTGACGGCCTTGACGCCGTTGCTGCCGATGTCGATGCCCCAGCTTTCGTTCTTCTTGGCCATGGCGGGAGGTCCGAGGAGGAAGGGGTGGGGGGTTGTCGCCCGTGGCATCGGGCGGGACAGTTCGCGTTGGTGGGGCCGCGTCCGTCAGGGCCACGTCGGGCCGACGCAACGCTTGGGATTGGCGGCCCGCGGCGTCAGGCGTCGCGAATCCGCATCATCGCACATTCGGGCTTACCGCGACGGCGGGATGCCGTGTCGGCCGTGACGAACGGGTCGCGGCACGGACGGACGGCAACTGTGGGTCGAGGTCGGGTTGTCGGGGGCTGGACGGTGGGGGTGGGTCGGCCGATGAGGGAACGGATGGGCGGCCGAGGCCCACGGCGATCGCAGCACCATCCACGGATTGTGCCGCGCGACCCGGGTGGGGTCAAGGGTTGTGACCCGTTGGGTGCAATAACTACGCCGCCGGAAGTCGTGTGGTTCACACGGTTTGCCGTTTGAACCGACGAAGCAACCGGCATGGGCGTCGGCGGGCCGAGTCGGGCCAGGATCGTGGGGATTTGACCGCGGCGTATCACGCCACAACAATGCTTTGCTCGGCGGAACACCGCCGCCGACGACAACCTGGGGCCGTAGCTCAACTGGGAGAGCGCTGTGTTCGCAATGCAGAGGTTAGGGGTTCGATCCCCCTCGGCTCCACTGCCCGGGACTTGCCACCAGACACCGAGGTGATGGGAACCGACGGCAGCCCACGCTGCGTCGGTTTGCACCCGCGTTGGTTGCCGCATTCAGGGTTTCCGGGCCAGCACGACGCCCATCACGCCCGGTGGCGCAGCGAAGACCTGCGTCGTCGCCGCGCTCAGCCCCGCTTCACCGCAGAGCTGCTGTAGCACCGCGGGCTCGTGCGGTCGGCCGCGGTTCGTTCGCAGCGCCAGGCCCAGCGTGTAAAGCGTGCGTTGCAGGTCGGCCTCCGCGCGGCCGGGCATCACGTCCAATATCGCCAAGTGCCCGCCTGGGCGCAGTGCGTCGACCAAGCGTGAGAACAGTGAGCCAAGGGCGGCTTCGGTTTCGAGGTGCGCGATGTTGCCGAGCGTGACAAGGTCGAACGCCTCGGGCTCGATCGCCACGGCGTGGTAGTCACCGGGCAGGGCGGTGAAGCGGTCGCTCAGCCCGAGCCGATCGGCGTGCCGCGATGCCAGCGCGAGCACGCCCGGCCGATCGAGCGCGGTGACCCGGCTCGTGCCGTCGG
>JANQPR010000042.1 GCA_028285385.1 Phycisphaera sp. | reverse complement strand
AACGAAGCAATCGCCGACCGGTACCAGGCGCCGGGCGCCGAGGCCGTGTTCGGCACGGACTTCCTCGGGCAGTCCGTCTGGCGGAAGACGCTTTACGGCGCGAAGATCTCGCTGACGGTGGCGACGCTCGGCTGCGTCATCGCGCTGGCGATCGGCGTGCCGCTGGGGCTGCTGGCCGGGTTCTTCCGCGGGTTCGTGGACGAGTTGATCGTCTGGCTGTACTCGACGGTCACGGCGATCCCCGGGCTGCTGCTGATCATGGCGTTCGCGTTCGTGCTCCGCGACAAGTCGATCCTCGGCTACGAGCTGCGCGGCATGCCGTCCGTCTACCTCGCGATCGGGTTGACCAGTTGGGTCGGGGTCTGCCGGCTGATCCGCGGCGAGGTGATCAAGCACAAGGACCGCGACTACGTCACCGCCGCCCGCGCGTTCGGCGCGAGCAAGACCCGCATGATGTTCCGGCACGTGCTGCCCAACGTGACGCACCTGATCCTGATCGACTTCTCGCTGGCGTTCGTGAGCTTCATCCACGCCGAGGTGATCCTCAGCTTCTTGGGGCTGGGCGTGACCGACGAGCCGTCGTGGGGCCGGATGATCGACGACGCCCGGCTGGAGCTGTCGCGGGGTGTGTGGTGGCAGATGGCCGCGGCGACCGCCGCGATCTTCGGCGTCTCGCTGGCGATCAACATCTTCGCCGACGCCCTCCGCGACGCCCTGGACCCCAAACTCCGAGGTGTGACATGACCCCGCCCCCACCCACCGCCACCCCCGCAAGCGACGGCGTGGCGCTCGCTCCCGAAGCGCAAGCCGCGGGCACCGGCGACGCAACCACTTCCCCGCTGCTGCGCGTCGAGCACCTCCGCGTCAGCTTCCCCGCGCCCAACCGCGGCCGACGCGTCCAGGCCGCCGACGGCGTCTCGATGACGCTGTTCCCCAAACAGACCCTCGCGGTCGTCGGCGAGTCCGGCTCGGGCAAGTCCGTCTCGGCCTTGTCCGTGCTGCAGCTCATCCCGACCCCGCCCGGGCGGTACGACGGCGGCAAGATCCTCTGGCAGCAAGACGACGCGTCTTCGGACTACGTCGATCTTCGTACCTACTCGGAAAGCCAGATGCGGGGGGTGCGCGGCAACCAGGTGGCCATGATCTTCCAGGAGCCCATGACCTCCCTGAACCCGGTCTACACTGTCGGCGACCAGATCCGCGAAGCCATCACGCTCCACCGCGACGTCACCAAGTCCGAGGCGACCGACATCGCCGCCAAGGCCCTCACCGACGTGGGCATCGCCGACCCCTTGTCGCGCTTGCGGTCCTACCCCCACCAGGCGTCCGGCGGCATGCGGCAGCGGTTCATGATCGCGATGGCGCTGGCGTGTCAGCCGCGCCTGTTGCTGGCCGACGAACCCACGACCGCGCTGGACGTGACGATCCAGGCGCAGATCCTCGAGCTGCTGCGCAAGCTGCAACACGAGAAGGGCATGGCCGTG
This sequence comes from Phycisphaera sp., assembly GCA_028285385.1. GTDB lineage: Bacteria > Planctomycetota > Phycisphaerae > Phycisphaerales > Phycisphaeraceae > CAZIXN01. Next base: position 31,510 of record JANQPR010000042.1, on the reverse strand, counting down.
ATGCTGATCACGCACGACCTGGGCGTCGTCGCCGAGAACGCCGACGTCGTCGCGGTCATGTTCGCCGGCCGGGTCGTCGAGGTCGCCGACGTCCGCACCCTGTTCAACGCCCCGCTGCACCCGTACACCCGCGGCCTGCTCGCGTCGATGCCCGTGCTCGGGCGACAGCAGGGCCGGCTCCCCAACGTCATGGACGGCGCGACCCTGCCCGACGACCTGCCCGCCGGCTACACGGTCAAACCCCACGACCCGACGCTCAACCCCGTCGGCGGCTACGGCGGCCCGCACGCCAAGCTCCACGAAGTCAAACCCAACCACTGGCTGCTGTGCGAGAAGGAAGGCGACCCGCCCGAGAACCCGGGCGCGGTGCCGGCGCTGGCGTTTTATCGGTGAGGGACAGTGGATCGCACGGAGGCCAAGTCGTGACACCACTTTTTGTTTTACAGCAAAGCGTTGGCGAGACACCTTCTGCGTTCGCTCAATACGTGACAGTGATTCTTCTCGGTGTGGGCGTTTTCACACTTGGTTGGAGGGTATATCAACACTTTCGCTCTAGACGGCAAAGCTTCTATATCCACCTCTCGCAAGTCTGGTACAAACTGCACGAGCAGGTGCTCGCAAATCCGGAGTTTCTGAATCCAGAGCACACGACAATGCAGAGGTTCGGTGATGTGTTTACCGAGCCGAAGCCCTACGACGCTCATGCGTGGATGTGTTGGGCTCTGGCGGAAGATTGCTTCGTGCAATACAGCCAATCAGGAAAAGACTGGGAGCAGTTCGAGTTGACAATCAGTCGGTTTTACGAGCTTCATCGGGCTTGGCTTGACCGTGAACAGCACAAGGCTCGCTTTGGCAGCTCGTTTGTTTCAGCACTTGATGAGCTCTGTGGCAGAGCCTGCATCGCGGGTGAACTGTGGGAGATTCTTAACAAATCTGAACATGCCTCCGTCATCGATGGCAACGGCGTTGTCGCGATCAAGAGCATTAATCGTGGGGCGTATCTCGGTCGCTTTCATGGCCCTGTCAGGCAACAGCCGGGCGAACATACGCTCCAAGTAGGATTGAACAGACACCTTGATCTTTCTTCTAGTGGTTGTGATTTGCGTTTCTTGAATCACTCATACTCACCTAACGCAGTGGTTCGAGGCCTTAACTTGTATGCCCTCAACCCTATTACAGTCGGCGAAGAGATTCTTATCAATTACAACGCAACCGAGTGGCAGATCTCGGGTATGGGTACACATCAACGTTATGGCGGGAACAGCCAGAGTCGGAACGACGTACCCGGTTTCAAGTTTCTGGCCCCTCCCGAGAGGGCTTCCCAAAGTGATATCACCCACATTTGGATTCGCGATCACTTAGCAGCTAACGATTTGAGCGAGGCCGAGCTTGCGCAAGGCGGCGGAACTCACGCAACTGCACAGGCTTGACAGCACTGTTCTGCGCATACTTACGCAACCTTGGCCTTGGGTAGAGCCGGTGCCCCCGCGGGGAGCGCGGCGGGTGGGGCGACGCCTCGCCGGACGGACCCCCGGAAGGTCTTGCTTCTGGGTAAGCGACGTGCCCGGGCCCGCGTTTCGTGGTCTTGCGACCGTCGGCCGGCTGAACGACCCGAGCGATCTCGGAGAACGGATCGTGTCCCTCGTTCAGTCCGCCGCGACCGACTCACCGCGTTGCCCGCCGGGCGCCTCCGCCGTTCCGCGAAGTGATCCCGAAGAGTCCCGTCCGAACGCGGGTGGCCCGACGGGATCGCTGCGTCGCAGGCTCTTTCTTTGACAAGTGAAGCAGGGGCGTGCGGCCCCAACTTGTTCCCCACTTTGCGCTACCAGTGCCAGAGGCGCACGCTGCGGTCTGTCGTGTTACCCATGAGGGCCTGCCGACGGAGCGTAACCAGCGGCGCGTGCGGCTGGCAGAACACACGCATCGGGATCGTCATCTCGCCGAGACCACGCGAGACGAGCGCCGCGGTGTTGCCGTGGCGTTGCAGGCCCGTGGTCAGGCGCAGCGGCAAAGGCGACGAGTTCTCCAACGGCTGCGCCCACGGCAGCCGGATTTGCCCGCCGTGCGTGTGCCCGGTGAGCAGCAGGTCGACGCCGAGGTCGGACGCCGCCGGCAACACGCGCGGGAAGTGTGACAACAGCAAACGGAACGGCCGGTCCGAGTCGTCGGGCGCGGGCTGGGTTTCGCCAAGCTCGTCGTAGAACGCGGCGTAGTTCAGCGCGAGTTGCGTCGCGTCGGGCAGCCGGGTGTTCGTAGCGTGCACCCCGAGCAGGTCGATGGGCGTGTTCTTGTGCTCGATGCGCACGGCGTCGTTGACCAGCCAGGTGATCTCCGGGACCGCGGGTTTACTGGGGTCGAGACACGCCTCGACCAGGGGCGGGTGGTCGTGGTTGCCGAACACACCGAACGTCCCGAGCGCGGGCTTGACGCGGTCGACGAGCAGGCGGAGGAACCCCAGGCCGGCCTCGGCGTCGTCCGGGAAGGTGCCGTAGTCCCCGGTGAGCACGAGCAGGTCGAGGCGGTGGGCGGCGAGTTGGTCGATGAGGTCGTGGAGGCGTTTGCGGGGCTGGGGCCGGTGCCGCCGGCGGGGGTGGGGGTCGGAGACGTGGCCGATGCGCAGGCCCTCGAGGGTTCGGGGCAGGCGGGGCAGCCCGAGGTCAACGGGTTCGATCAAGCCGTAACGCAGAGGCATGGGCGGGCAGGATACGGCGGAGACGGGTCTGATTTCGGCCGACGGACCCGCGTTCAGGGACCGGTTCAACGCGCCTTGTGGCCGGTGGAGGCGGGACTTACAATCATCGTTGCGGTCGGGGAGCCCGGCCCAAACCACCCCGGACACACCCCGGAGCGTTGTTCATGGCGAAGATGTTCTACACGCTGGACGAAGCCGCCGAGAAGCTCGGCATCAGCCCCGATGCCGTCAAGGAGATGGCCGCCGAGGGCAAGCTCCAGCAGTTCCGCGACCGCGACAAGCTCATGTTCAAGCGGGACCAGGTCGATGGCCTGGCCTCCAGTTCGGGCAGCTCGGGCGCGATCCCGCTCTCCAGCGACTCGGGGCTCGGTGCCTCGGCCACCGGCAGCTCCATGATCCTGCTCGACGACTCCGGCGACACCAAGATCGACGAGGACGTCGAGGACGAAGACCCCCGTGAAGCCTCCGGCGTCTCCGTCTTCGAGGCCGGCGAGATCGAACCCGCCGACCCGATGGCTCAGACCCAGGTGACCACCAACCGCGCCGAGCCCGGCGACGACGACGAAGAGCTCGCGCTCGAAACCGTCGGCTCGGGCTCGGGCCTGCTCGACCTGACCCGCGAATCCGACGACACCTCGCTCGGTGCCGAGTTGCTCGACGAGATCTACCCCGGCGGCGACGGGTCCGGCTCCAACGCCGACTTCAAGATGGAGTCCTCCGTCGGCAGCTCCGGCGTGTTCGACGGCGCGATGTCCATGGAGACGGGCAGCCAAGGCCCGTCCGGGCTGGAACACCTCGGCGGCACGGGCATCGGCGGGACCGTCGGCGGCGAGTCCGCCATCTTCGACGCCCCCGCCACCGCGACCGCCGGCGCCGCCGCCGCGGGAACCGCTGCCTACGCCGCCGACGAGTACGACCCTGTCGGCTCGGGCTTCTCCGCCGGGCTGCTGTTCGCGGCGTTGCTCGCGTTGGGCGCGGGGCTGGTCGTCACGGTCGCCGCCGTGCTCGGCCACCGCAGCCAGCTCACCTCGCTGCTCATCGACGGCAACGGCAACTCGCAGGTCATGTTCCTCACCATCGGCCTCGTCGTCGCTGCCCTGCTCTTCGGCGGCATCGGGCTGTTGGTCGGCAAGGGCGCACGGCGCTAAACCGGCGACGCTCAAAACGAACCCCCGCAACGCCTCTTCCCCGACGAGGCGTTTATCATTCCGCGATGCTCAGCGGATACGCCCGCACCGAATGGACGGTGGCTCTGATCGTCGGGGTAATGCTCACCGTCGCCGCGCTCGTCGCCGGCTGGTGGTGGGCCGCGCCGGTCACGGTGTTGGTGACCATCGCCGTGCTCCTGTTCTTCCGCGACCCCGTCCGCAAGCCGCCGAGCCACCGCGGCGTGGTCGTCGCGCCCTGCGACGGCCGGGTCTCGTCCATCCACCACGTCGACCACTTCGAGCCCTTCGCCGGCCCGGCGACCTGCGTCCGCGTGTTTATGTCCGTCTTCGACGTCCACCTCAACCGCGCCCCCTGCCACGGCAAGGTCGAGCGCATCACGCACCAACCCGGCAAGCACGGCAACACCCTCAGCCCGCAGAGCATCGAAGACAACGAGTCGACCACGACGCTGCTCGTCCACCCCGGCAAGGGCCACGCCGTCGCCGCCGTCCGCCAGGTCGCGGGCCTGCTCGCCCGGACCATCCACAACGCCCTACGCGAGGGCCAGGTCGTGCAACGCGGCCAACGCATGGGCATCATCAAGCTCGGCTCGACGACCGAGCTCTACATCCCCGTGTCCCTTGAGCCCGAGGTGCAGGTCACACAAGGCCAGAAGGTCAAGGCCGGAGAAACCGTGTTGGTCCAGGTCGTCTCCGGCGACGCCACACGGCAGCGCGAGGACGACGACACCGACGAATAACAGCAAACGGGCTCAGTGTCCCGGCGCGGTCTCGATCTCGAGCGCCGGGCCGACGCCTTCGGGTTCGCGGATCGACTCGACCATCGCCTGCGTCGCAGCGGACGGCGGCTTGGTGAACGCGGTCAGCGACAGCGTGACGACGAAGTTGATCGCCATGCCCACGGTGCCGATGCCCTGCGCGTCGATGCCGAAGCACCAGGGCTGACGCAGGCCTTGACCCGCCGGGCCGAGCAACGCCTCGGCGACCTCCGCGTTGAGCAGGATCACGTCGGCCTTCTGGCAAACGATATAGAACCCGGTGAACCCGATGCCCACGAGCATCCCCGCCACGGCCGGCACCGTGCCGACGCGCTTGCTGAAGATGCCCAGCACGATCGCCGGGAAGAACGACGCCGCCGCCAGCCCGAACGCGAACGCGACGACCTCGCCCACAAACCCCGGCGGGTTGATCCCGAAGTACCCCGCTACCAGAACCGCCCCGGCGATACCGACGCGCCCGACCAGCAACCGCTGCGCCTCCGACGCCTGCGGGTTCATCACCTTGTAGTACAGGTCGTGCGCGACCGACGACGAGATCACCAGCAGCAACCCCGACGCGGTCGAGAGCGCCGCCGCGAGCCCGCCGGCAATCACGAACGCGACCACCCAGTCGGCCAGCTGCGCCATCTGCGGCGTCGCGAGCACGATGATGTCCCGGTCCGGGTGGTGCGCGGCGCCGAGCTTGAGGAGTTCGGCTTTCGCGGCGACACCCTGCTGTGCACGAAGGCGAGCAAGTTCGCCTTCGTGCACAGACATCAAGACCTGAGAGTCTTGCTGCGTCCTTGCTTGGTGCAGTTCCAGCTGCTGTTTCTGCTCCTCCGGCAATACATCGAGCTGCTTCTGGACTGATTCGGGCACTTCGACAGCCGTGTCGTTAAACGAGTTGAGTTCGGCGATCGCCGCTGTCACGGCGGCCAGTCGGGCTTGTTGTTCAGCGGTGAGTTGTCCGTTGGTTTCAACCCAACCGGCAGGGTCGGCGAGGAGTTCGTCCCGGATGGACGCGGGAACATTGCCCACGCGCATGAGCTCATTCGGGACGATCACCGCGCCGCCGTTTCCGTTCTCGACGGGTTTGTCGGTGAGATTGTTGGTGAAAGCGACCTTCCCGTCGCCGTTGAAGTCGACCCACGCGATCAGGCCGGTCTTGTGCCAGTTGTGGTACCACTCGGGCAGCTCCTCGGCCGTCTTCCCGTTGAGCCCGGCGATGTCGTCGACCATGTAGTACCGGGCGAACGCGGCGACCGACGGCGCGGTCAGGTACAGCAGCGCGATGAAGCCCAGCGCCCAGAACGCCGACCAGCGCGCCGCCTTGACTGATTTCACCGTGTAGAACCGGACGATGACGTGCGGCAGCCCGGCCGTGCCCGCCATGAGCGCGAGGCAGACGCAGAAGACGTTGAGTTTGTTCCACTTGCCCGCGTTCTCGCCGTACGCCTCCGTGTAGCTCGCGAAACCGAACTGCTCGTTGATGCCAGAGAGCTTGTCGAGCAGGTATGGGCGCGCGGGGTCCACCGATTCGAGCACGGTCGACGCGAGCCCGACCGACGGCACGGCCTGCCCGGTCAGCTTCAGCGAGATCGCCACGGCGGGGATCAGGAACGCGGTAATGAGCACCCAGAACTGAGCGACCTGCGTCCAGGTGATGCCCTTCATCCCGCCGAACACGGCGTAGACGAACACGATCGCCATTCCGATGAACACGCCCGTCGCGGGGGTGACGCCGAGGAACCCGGAAAACACGACGCCGACGCCCTTCATCTGCCCGACGACGTAGGTGAACGACACGAAGATCGCGCACAGCAGCGCAATCAGACGTGCCGGATTGACCCGCGCGTCGGCGGTCAAGCTTTGCGGCGCGTAGCGGTCGCCGATGAAGTCGGGGACGGTGAAGTGGCCGAACTTTCTCAGGTACGGCGCGAGCAGCAAAGCCAACAGCACGTACCCGCCGGTCCAGCCCATGAGGTAGACGCCGCCGGCGAAGCCCATGCCCGAGATCAGCCCGGCCATGGAGATGAACGACGCGGCGGACATCCAGTCGGCGGCGGTCGCCATGCCGTTGGCGGGCGCGGGCACGCCGCCGCCGGCGATGAAGAAGCCTTTGGTGTCACGGACGCGCGAGAGCCACGCGATGCCGAGGTACAGGCCGAACGTGAGGACGACGAAGACGACGGTCCACGTCTTGAGGTCGGACATTCCGAACAAACCGGCGAGCGTCGGGGCGTACCATATGCTCATTGGTCACCCCTCTCCCCCGCGCCGCTCGCCGCTGCCGCATGCGGCTTGGCGTTCCCATTCGGCAACAGCCCCGCCTTCTCGAGGTCCCGGTGATGCCGGGCGTCGAGGCGGTTCATCGTGACCGCGTAGACCAGGATCAGCACGACGAACGTGGCAATGCTGCCCTGCTGCGCGAACCAGAAGCCCAACGGCACGCCGCCGATCGCCCACTGGTTCAGCCAGTCGGCCCACAGGATGCCGCAGCCGAGCCCGACGAACGCCCACACGGCGAGCAGCACCGTCATCACGGCGACGTTCGCCCGCCAGTACCGCCGGGTCGCCTCGGCGACGGCGGGGTCCACCTGCTGCACAGCCATGCTTGTTCCCTTGGTTTGGTTGAACAATCGGATCGGGTGATCGCGGACGCGGCGCCGGAGGAGAACACACCTGAATCGAACCGAGCCGGTCATCCCACGGCGGAACCGCCGCGTGCCCACATCAAAGGGCCATCCGCGGGTGATGCTACCGGGCCGCACAGCAGACCGCAAAACTGCGTCACGAACTACCGGTTGCGTGGGAACAGTTGTAACGGCAGAGTGGCCGCTTACCGTCTTTGACTCCAGCCACGCCTGGAACGCGCCATGCCCACGACGATCCAGAACACCACGCCCCGCGTCGGCACCGACGGAAACGTCATCGACTGCCACGACGGCTGCCTCCGCTACTTCGCCGGCCGGTACTACTGGTACGGCACCGCATACGGCGACACCGACGGCTTCGTCAAGACCAACCGCTACGTCGTCTACAGCTCGCCCGATCTACAGGCCTGGACGAATCACGGCGACCTGCTCACCGCGCCGCTCGACGGCGTGTGCTACCGGCCCTACGTGTCGTTCAACCCGAAGACGAACACGTACGTGTTGTGGTTCAACTGGTACCCGGTGCTGTGGGAGGGGCAGTTCGGCGTCGCCACGTCGGACACGCCCGCCGGGCCGTACACCGTAGTCAACCCCGACGCGAAGGTCACGCAGCCGCAGCCCGGCGACCACTTTCCCTTCGTCGACGACGACGGCACGGGTTACCTGATCTACACCTCCATCCCCGACCAGGGCGACGGCGACCACGGCATGTCCGTCGAGAGACTCAACGGCGACATGACCGCCTCCACCGGCGAGAACTGCGGGATCTTCGACACGCGCGTCGAGGCGCCGTCGATGTTCAAGCGCGACGGCAAGTACTACGCCGTGTTCGGCAACACGTGCTGCTTCTGCCCGGAGGGCGCGGGGGCAAAGGTGTTCCGCGCGGATTCGCCGATGGGCCCGTGGACGCTGCTCACCGACATGAACCGCGACAACGACGGGAACGTGATCGTCCCCGCACAGCAGACCGACATCATCGAGCTCCCAACACCGGGCAAACAAGCCGAAACCGTCTGGCTCTGGCTCGGCGACCTCTGGGGTTCCCGGCCCGACGGCATCAAGGGCCACGACCTGCAGCACTGGGAGCCGGTCACCTTCGCCGACGACGGCACGCCGCAACGCCTTCAACGCGTCGAACGGTTCGAACTCTGACGGAGCCATGATTCATGCAACACCTGCACCCCACCCCCGTCCGCGTCGGGCTGTTCGGCATCGGGCTCGACGCGTACTGGCCGCAGTTCGAGGGCCTCGAAGACCGCCTGCGCGGCTACCTGCAAGTCACCGAGCAGCGCCTCGCCCGGCCGGGCGTCGACGTGGTCAACCTCGGGCTGATCGACACGGTCGACAAGGCCTTCGACGCGGGGCACAAGTTTCGGCAGGAAGACGTCGACGTGATCTTTCTCCACGTCACGACGTACGCGTTGTCGTCGACGGTGCTGCCGGTGGTGCGGCGGGCGAACGTGCCCGTGGTCATCCTGAACCTGCAGCCCGAGGCCGCGATCGACTACGCGACGTTCAACCGGCTGGGCGACCGCACGAAGATGACCGGCGACTGGTTGGCGTACTGCGCGGCGTGCCCCGTGCCGGAGATCGCGAACGTGTTCAACCGGGCCGGGGTCGACTTCCACCAGGTCACGGGCGTGCTCGACGAGAGCGACCCGTGCTGGGACGAGGTGTCCGACTGGATCGAGGCCGCCCGCGTCGCGAACGTCATGGCCCACAACCGGCTCGGGGTCATGGGGCACTACTACAACGGCATGCTCGACATCTACTCCGACTTCACGCAGCAGCTCGCGGCGTTCGGCGGTCACGTCGAGATCGTCGAGATCGACCAGCTCGCCGAGCTGCGCCGGGGTGTCACGGACGAACAGGCCACGAAACGCGTCGAGCACTTCCGGCAGCACTTCGACGTGCAGCCCGACTGTGCCCCGAAAGAACTCGCACGGGCCGCCAAGACCAGCGTCGCGCTCGACCGGCTTGTCGAGCAAAACCGGCTCGGGTCGATGGCGTACTTCTACCACTCCGTACCGGACCACGAGCACGAAGACGTGATCAGTTCGATCATCCTCGGCACGTCGCTGCTGACCGCGAACGGTGTCCCGGTTGCCGGCGAGTTCGAGATCAAGAACGCCCAGGCCATGAAGATCATGGACACCTTTGGCGCCGGCGGGTCGTTCACCGAGTACTACGCGGTCGACTTCGACGACGACGTCGTGCTGATGGGCCACGACGGCCCCGGGCACACCGGCATCGCGCAGGGGAAGACGAAAGTGCGACCCCTCGAGGTCTACCACGGCAAGGTCGGGCGCGGCCTCTCCGTCGAGATGTCCGTGAAGCACGGCCCGGTCACGCTGCTCTCGGTCATCCAACGCCGGGACGGCTCGGTCGCGCTGCTGCACGCCCAGGGCGAAACGGTTGACGGCCCGATCCTCGAGATCGGCAACACCAACAGCCGGTACCGCTTCGGCATCGGCGCCCGCGTGTTCGTCGAGCAGTGGAACGTGCACGGGCCGGCCCACCACTGCGCCGTCGGCGTCGGCCACCTTTCAACGCGTATCGAGAAGCTCGGGCAGCTGCTCGGCCTCGACTCGATCCGAGTGTGCTGACTCCCCTCCCTACGGGAGAGGAATCGAAAAGCACCGCGGAGCGACCGGCTGTTGGCATCAGGGCATTGTGAACGGCTGCTCGATCTCGCCGCCGCTCGTGTCCGCCCAGAACACGTAGCTGCCCCCCGCCTCAAGCGCCCGGCCGCGGCCACGCGTCCCCTTCGCCGGGCGCAGCCCCAGGCCCCGCGGCTCGCCGTAGCTGACGACCATCACCTCCGGCGGGTCGACCCCTTCCACGTCCCGCGGCACCAGGTGCCAGAGCAGCGTCGGCTCGCCGTCCTCGTCGGTAACGCCCGGTTGGGTGACCTTGACCTCGTAGAACTCCACCCGGCCGTTGAGCGTGAAGATCGGGCCCTTGGGCGTGACCATGGTCTCGATCTCCAGCGCCGGGCCCGGGCCGAAGAACACCCAGCCGTAGACGAGCAACACCAACGCGAGCACGACGCCAAGAATGACCCACTGTTTCTGCATATCTGCACTCCAGCCCCGTCTTTATCCTTGAAGAGGCGCGCCGACCGAAACTATGCTCGGAAACCGGGGCGACCCCGGGAGAATAAACCATGAGAGCGACAAAAAACCGCGAAAACCACCGCCGCACGCCCCGGCAACGAGAAACGTTCCCGCGTTGCGGCGCGGCAGTGAGATCCGCGGCTGGGTTTACCCTGATCGAGCTCCTGGTCGTGATCAGCATCATCGCGCTGCTCATCGGGATCCTGCTGCCGGCCCTGGGCGCCGCCCGCGAGACCGCCCGACGGGTGGCGTGCAGCTCGAACCTGCGGCAGGTCGCGCTGATCGCCGACATCTACGCCAACGACTTCAAGGGCGCCTACCCCACCCGCGGCGGCGACCCGGCGAGCAGCCCGAACCTCTCCGGCTTCCCCGAGCCGCCGAGCCCCGACACGAACGCCCGCCGGTGGTCCGCCCTGTTCGCCTCGCTGCTGCAGAGCGTCGGCCTCGACGACGACCCCGACGGCGGCGGCAACGTCCCGGCCGTCGCGGTCTACCTCTGCCCCAGCGACGAAGACCCCGCGGGCCCCAGCGCCGGCTTCCCGGGCGTCGGCTGGTTCGACCGCATGCAGCGCAGCTACATGTTCAACGGCTTCAACGACTTCAAGATTCCTCTCGCTGAGCGCGTCGATCCGGATGAGGGAGACGGCATCCAGACCGCGATGAAGCGTTACGGCATGAAGGACCCGAGCACCACCGCCATCATGGGCGAGAAGATCTCCGGCCCCGAGTTCCGCGGCTTCTACGTCGACATCTACGCTGACCAGACGCCCGACAACCTCGACGACCTCGAGCAGTCCCGCCACGGCGGCAAGAACGGGCGCGGCGGCAACTCCAACTACGCCTTCGCTGACGGCAGCGTCCGCGCCTACCCGCCCTTCGGCACGATCACCCCGATCAACTTCTGGGGCCTGCGCGAAGACACCCGCAACTACTACCAGCAGGTGTCGGCCGCCGACTGAATCGGAGCGGGCGTCACGCCAACTCGTCCAGCGTCGCCGACACCGCGGCGAACAACTCATCCACCTCAGGCTTCGTGATCACCAACGGCGGGCTCACCGCGATCAGGTTCCGGATCCCACGGACGATCACGCCCTTCTCTCGCGTCCGCTCGGCGAACCAAGGGCCGAGCGGGCCCTCGACCTTCCCGCGGTTGTCGAGCAGTTCGAGCGCGCCGATCAACCCCAAGCCGCGCACCTCGCCCACGGCCGGATGGCCTGCGAAGGCCTGCAGCTTTGCCTGAAAGTACGGCCCGATGTCGTCGGCGACGTAGCCCACCAGGTTCTCGCGCTCGATGATTCCGAGGTTCGCCAGCGCTGCGGCACACGTCGCCGGGTGCCCGGAGTAGGTGAAGCCGTGGGCGAGGTAGCCCGCGTCGTGCAGCGTCTCGGCGACTTCGTCGCGAACCATCACCGCGCCGATCGGCAGGTAGCCCGACGACAAACCCTTTGCGGTCGAGATCAGGTCGGGCTCGAGGCTCCACATTGAAGACGCGAACCAGCCGCCCAACCGGCCGAACGCGGTGATCACTTCGTCCGCCACGAACAGGATGCCGTGCTCCCGGCACAACTCCCGCAAAGCCGTCAGATACCCCGCCGGCGGGACGATCACGCCGCCCGCGCCCTGCACCGGCTCGGCAAACACCGCCGCGACCGTGTCCGGCCCCTCGGCCTCGATCAGCTTGCGGGTCTCGTCCACGCACCACGCCCCGTAATCCTCCGGCGACATCGCACGACGCTTGGGGTCCGGGTCCTCGTAGCGGTGCGGCGCCGGCGCGTGCAGGAATCCGGGGAGCGGCAGGCCGAACGGCGTGAGGCAGGTGTCCAGCCCGGTGAGCGAGGTCGATCCGAGCCCGACGCCGTGGTACGCGTACCGCCGAGCGATGACCTTGGTGCGACGCGGCTGGCCGCGCGCGATGTGGTAGCCGCGCACGAGCTTGAGCGCGGTCTCGTTCGACTCCGACCCGCTGCCGGTGAAAAACACGTGCCCCAACCCGGGGGGCGCGAGCCGCGCGAGCTTGGTCGCCAGGCGGATCGCCGGCTCGGTCGTCGAGTTGAAGAACGAGCAGTAGTACGCCAACTGCCGCATCTGTTGCTCGACCGCGTCGACGATCTCGCTGCGCCCGTATCCGACGTTGACGCACCACAGCCCCGCGATGCCGTCGAGCATGCGCCGGCCCGTCGCGTCTTCGAGGTAGACGCCGTCGCCGCCGGTGATGACGTGCGTGCCGGACGCACGCATCTGCCGGTGCGGCGTGAAGGGGTGCAGGTGGTGGTCGGCGTCGTCGCGCTGCAGGGCTTGGAGGGCGGCGGAATCCATGCGAGTATTTCAGCAGAATCATGGCCGAGGTGCACGACCTGTCGACGCGATTGCACGGAGCATGGCAAGACCTCGCCGCGCCGGGCGACCGCGCGCGGTGGCTACCGCCCGAACGCTTTGGCGTGCTGTCGCATGTCTCGCGTCCCGACGGCACGCGGTTTCGCTCGGCGTACGACGCCTTGTTCGACGTGTTCGGCCCGGCAGGGGAAATGGAGCCCGAACCCGTGATCCGCGAACGGCTGCGCGTCGCGCGTCATACGGCAACCGGCGACACGCTGCACTACCGGCTCGCCACGATGACCGACGAAACCGGCACGCAGATCACCGTGCGTGACCACACCGTGATTCATCCGGTAACCGAGGAGAACGAAACCGTTGTCCACTTGTCGCACGCGCTGGTCTTGCCCGCGTTCCGTGGCCGGGGCCTGGGCGCGATCCTGCGGACATTGCCGTTGCTCGACGCGATCGACACGGGAGCCGACCCCTGTCGCGTGACCCTCGTCGCCGAGATGGAACCCCACAACCCGGACGCCGATGCCGCCACCCGCGACGACCAACACCGTCGGCTACGCGTTTACGAGTCAGCGGGTTTCCGCATGCTTGACCCGGGCGTGGTCGGGTACGCGCAGCCGTGTTTTACCGGCGAGGACCCCGCACACACGCCGCTGCCGATGCGGCTGGTCGTCCGACGTGTCCGCCGAGAGAAGGAACCAACCTGCCCCGCCGATGAAGCGGTCCGGATTGTCGAGTCGCTGTACGGCATGTACGCGATGGACCTCGCTCGAGCGGCGATCGAAACCGTCTCGCCCCGACTAGAACACCTGCGTGAACACGACGCCCCGGTGCGCCTGCTGCCCCCGTCGAGCGATGCATGACCAACCCCGCCCCGCTGCCCGTGTTCTTCCACCCCGGATTCGTCGCTCCCATCGGCGACGACCACACCATGCCGATCCGCAAGTTCGGGCTGGTGGCCGATAGACTGCGCGAAGACGAATCGCTGCGGCTCGACTTCCGTGAACCGGAGCCCGTGACGGAAGCGCAACTGCTGCGCGTGCACGCCCGTACGTATGTCGACGCCGTGAAAACCGGCCGGCCGCGCGCGTTGGCGGAGTCGCAGAAGTTCCCGTGGTCGCCGGGGCTGTTCCCGAGCGTCTGCCTGACCAACGGCGGCCTGCTCGCCGCCGCCCGCGCCGCCCGCGACCCCGATAACCGGTCGCGTTGCGCCGCGGCGCTCGTCTCCGGGTTCCACCACAGCCACGCCGACCACGGCGAGGGGTTCTGCACATTCAACGGCCTCGTGATCGCAGCCGACGCGATGCTTGCCCAGGGTCTCGCGCAACGCGTCGCGGTACTCGATCTCGATCTGCACTACGGAAACGGCACCGCGTCGCTGTGCACCGCCAGACCTTACCTCCGTCAACTCTCGGTCTACGGCAACGATTACCACGACAACACGCCTTACCGCGACGTCTCCGTGGTGCGTCACGAGGACGGCAAGAACCACCGGTCCGTCGCGCTGCACAACGGCAGCAACGGCGCACACCTGCAACGCATCCTGTTGGGCGAGCTTCCGTGGCTGCTGGACGACCCGCCCCACGCGAAACCCGACGTGTTGCTCTACCAGGCCGGGGCCGACCCGCTGCGCGACGACCCTTACTCGCCGCTGGACTTAGGACATGAGGATCTGCTCGAACGCGATCGACTCGTGTTCGGTTTCTGCCGACGTCATGACCTGCCCGTCGCCTGGGTGTTGGCCGGCGGGTACACGAAGGACGTGAACCAAGTCGTTGATGCACACGTCAACACGTTCCGCGCCTGGCGGGATGTGTTCGCGAAGTGACCGCCCGATTACAGCGTCATCGTGCGCGTGGTCGGCAGGTCCACCGCGACGAACGTCGAGTGCACGTCGTCTTCGCCGAGTTCGTGCCGGAGGAAGCCGATCCTTTCGCCCTGGCTGACGACGGACGTGACGCCGGAGATCACGACGCCGAACGACAGCGACGGGCACCATCGGCGCGGCGGGGTCGCGTGCGGGAATGCGGCGTTGTTGTGCAGGTGGCCGGAACAGACGAGTTTCACCGCCGGCCGGGTGAGACGCGCGAGCAACGCGGCCCGCGGCTCGGCATCGACCGGCCAGTAGCGCAGGTTCTCGCGCTTCTCGCCCACTACGTCCACCAACGCGGGCAGGTCCGGCGGCATGTGCAGAAACACCACACAACGCTCACAGGACTCGAGTTGATCGTCGAGCCACGCGAGCTGTCTGCGTTCCGCGTCCCAGCCGCTGCCCATGATCTGGCTGTTCAGACCGAGCAAGCACCAGCCGCCGAGGTTACGACGGAACCACCCGTCGCCGAACACACCCCGCCATTCGTCGTAGCGCACTTCCGTCAGCGCGTCATTCTCGATGTCTGGCTTGTTGCCGACGTCGTGGTTGCCGGGCACCACCTCGACCGGACAACCGAGGGACGCCAGCGCCTCGACCAGTGTCTTGCCGTACTGGGTGATCTGCTCGGGTTGGCACGGCGCATCGTCGCAGAGATCGCCGGTGATCACCACGAGATCGGGGGCTTGGGCGCGCACCGCGGCGGCGATCGCGTCGATCCGCTGCTCCTCGTGCTCGGGCATCCGGCCGAGGTGCGGGTCGGAGAGTTGCACCACCACGGTCACTGCGGCTTCTGCCCCTTCCAGACCGGGTCGTGGTGCGACTCGTCGGCCGAGGCGAACCAGCGGGTCAGCGTCATCTTCTGCCTCGTGTAGAAGTGCACGCCCTCGGTGCCCTGGATGTGCAGGTCGCCGAAGAACGACTGGTTCCACCCGGTGAACGGGAGCCAGGCCATGGGCGCGGGCACGCCGACGTTGACGCCGATCATGCCCGCGTTGAAGCGGCGTTTGAACTCGCGCGCGGCGTAGCCGGACTTGGTGAAGATCGATGCGCCGTTGCCGTAGGGGCACCGGTCGCCGACGGCGATGGCGTCATCGAGCGTTTCGACACGGACGACCGACAGCACCGGGCCGAAGATCTCGTCGGTCCACAGCGACATGTCGGGCGTCACCCGGTCAACAACGGAGGGCCCGAGCAAGAACGAACCGTTTTTCTTCGCGGCTTCGAGGTCGCGGCCGTCGAGTGCGACGGTGGCGCCTTCCCTCGTTGCCGTGTCGAGGTAGCCGGCGACGCGGTCGCGGTGCCCGGCGTTGATCAGCGGTCCCATCTCGGCGGCGTCGTTGCCGTCGGTCGGCGCGGCGTCGATGGATCGGCCGTGGCTCGCGAGGCGTTCGACGAGCGCATCCGCGACCGAACCCACCGCGAGCGCGACGCTTCCGGCCATGCACCGCTGCCCCGCGCAGCCGAACGCCGACGCGGCGAGCGCCTTCACGGCTTGATCCAGCTCCGCGTCCGGCATGACCACGAGGTGGTTCTTCGCGCCGCCGGCGGCCTGCACCCGTTTGCCGTGCGCGGTAGCGGTGGTGTAGACGTGTTTCGCGACCACGGTGGAGCCGACGAACGAGACGGCGTCGACGCCGGCGTGGGTGAGCAGCGCGTCGACCATGTCCTTGCCGCCGTGCACGAGGTTGAGTACGCCGGTCGGCAGCCCCGACTCTTCGAGCAGTTCCACCAGGCGCACGGACGACAGCGGCACCTTCTCGCTGGGCTTGAGCACGAACGTATTCCCGCACACGAGCGCAATCGGGAACATCCACAACGGGACCATGTGCGGGAAGTTGTACGGCGTGATCCCGACGCACACGCCGACGGGGTGCCGGTTTGTCTCGCCGTCGACGCCATTGGCGAGCTGCGGGAACGTGTCGCCGGCTAGCAGCGCGGGGACCGAGCACGCGAACTCGACCATCTCGAGGCCGCGTTGCACCTCGGCGCGGGCCTCGGCGTGGGTCTTGCCGTGCTCGCGGGTGACCAGGCGGGCGAGTTCGTCGAAGTGATTCTCGACCCGCTGCCGGAACGCGAACATCAGCCGGGCGCGTTCGACGGCGGGCGTTTCGGCCCACGCAGGCAGCGCTGTCCGCGCCGCATCAACGGCCGCGTCGGCCGCCGATCCGCCAGCGAGCGGAACCGACGCGATCACCTTTCCCGTCGACGGGTTGAACACCTCGCCGCGTTGCGTGGCTGACGCGACCGACCACGCCCCGTTCACGAACTGTGGGACCTCGGCGACGAGACGGGCGGCATCAACTTCGGGCATGGCGGGACTCACGGAGACCAATCAGAACGGTTCAGGGATGCCCCGAAAGCACGCCGCGTCATTCGGGCCGCGACGCACGCCGACGGCGCAAAACACTGGCGGTCGGTTTCACCAACCGCTAACTTACGCGATGTTGCCTGCCTTGCGTACCCCCCTTTCGTCGTACCCGCTCGTCCCCTGACCCGCTTGTCCTTCCCGTTCATCCCCTCGGCTGGGAGTCTGTTGCCATGCCCCGAATCGTCCGCGGCGCCCTGATCCAGGCCACGCTCTGTGAGCCCGTCACCTCCGGCGTGCAGAAGGTCAAGCAGGCGATGATCGACAAGCACGTCGACCTCATCGCTCGGGCCGCCGACCAGGGCGCCCAGGTCTGCTGCCTGCAGGAGCTGTTCTACGGCCCGTACTTCTGTGCCGAGCAGGACACCAAGTGGTACGACCTCACCGAGCCCGTGCCCGACGGCCCAACAACGCGGCTCATGATTGACCTGGCCAAGAAACACAAGATGGTCATGGTCGTCCCGATGTACGAGGAAGAGATGACCGGCGTGTACTACAACACCGCCGCCGTCATCGACGCCGACGGCACGTACCTCGGCAAGTTCCGCAAGATCCACATCCCGCACTGCGACCCGGGCTTCTGGGAGAAGTTCTACTTCCGCCCGGGCAACCTCGGGTACCCCGTGTTCGACACGCGCGTCGGCAAGGTCGGCGTTTACATCTGCTACGACCGGCACTTCCCCGACGGGGCGCGCTGCCTCGGCCTCAACGGCGCCGAGATCGTGTTCAACCCGAGTGCGACGGTTGCGGGCTTGAGCGAGTACCTCTGGAAGCTCGAGCAGCCCGCGCACGCCGTGGCAAACCAGTACTTCGTCGGCGCGATCAACCGGCCCGGTTGGGAAGAGCCGTGGAAGACCGGCGAGTTCTACGGGCAGAGCTACTTCTGCGACCCGCGCGGCCAGTTCATCGCCCAGAGCGACAAGCGCACCGAGGACGACGTCGTGGTTGCCGACATGGACCTGGACCTGATCCGCGAGGTGCGGAACACCTGGCAGTTCTTCCGCGACCGCCGGCCGGAGACATACGACGCGATCACGGCGCTTTGAGAATCTATGAGTCAGACCGCCGCGTCATCACGCCTGCTCTACGCGCTCGACGATAAGCCGCCGTTCGGCCGCGCGGTGGTACTCGGCATTCAGCACGTGCTGACGATGTTCGGGTCGACGGTGGCGGTGCCGCTCATCTTCGGGTCGCAGCTCTGGCCCGTGCCGGAGGAGTTGCCGGAGGCGGTGCGTTCGACGCTGACCGACGCACAACTCGCGAACGTCGCGCTGCTGATCGCCAGCGTCATGCTGTGCTCGGGCGTCGCGACGCTGCTGCAGACGACCTTTGGCTCACGGCTGCCGATCGTGCAGGGCGTGTCGTTCTCCTTCCTCGCGGCGTTCTTCGGGATCGTCGCGGCGACGCAGACGCAGGCGGCGCCGGACTGGTCGGCCGTGGTGGCCGGGGACACGTCGGCGGCGACGCTCGACCCGCTTGTCGCGCAGTGGCAGGACGCGGGCGCCCTGGGCATGCGGTCGATCGCGGCGGCAATCATCCTCGGTGGCATCGTTGAAGCCACCATCGGCTTCTCGGGGTTGATGGGCGCGGTCCGGCGGGTGTTGTCCCCGGTCGTGATCGGGCCGGTGATCATGCTAATCGGGCTGGCGTTGTACGACGCGGGCGCGCCGGTGGCGGCGAGCAACTGGTATGTCGCGGCTTCCACGATCCTGCTCGTGATCGTGTTCGCGCTGGTCTTGTCACGCCACTTGCGCTTGTTCGCGTTGTTCCCGATGCTGCTGGCGATCATCGCGGTGGTTACGACCTGCTTCGTGCTCGGCCGGCTCGGCGTCGGCATGTTCACCGAGGGGGAGTCGGCGCACGTGAACCTCGGCGCGGTGGAGCTGCTGCCGTGGGTCCGGACGGACACGCTGTTGTTCCCGTGGGGCGTGCCGGGCGTCGCGGAGCTGAGCCTCGGGGCCGTGATCGCCGTGTTGGCGGGGTACCTGGCGTCCATGATCGAGAGCTTCGGCGACTACCACGCGTGCAAGGCGATGGCCGTCCCGCCAGGCTCTCCCGACAAGAACCCGACCCCGAACGAGATCTCGCGCGGCATCGGCTTCGAGGGCGTCGCCTGTGCGCTGACCGGCGTGTTCGGCGGGTTCAGCTCGACCAGCTACTCCGAAAACATCGGGCTCATCGGGTTGACGAAGGTCGGCTCGCGCTACGTCGTGCAGCTTGGCGCCGTCGTGCTGATCGCGCTGGGGCTGTTCGGCAAGTTTGGCGCGATGGCCGCGGCGATCCCCCAGCCGGTCGTCGGTGGGCTGTACTGCGCGTTGTTCGGGCTCATCGCGGCGGTCGGCGTGCGTCAGTTCGCTAAGGCCGACCTCAACTCGGAACGCAACCTGTTCATCGGCGGGTTCATCCTGTTTATGGGTATCAGCGTGCCGTTCTACGTGAAGTATTCCGGCGGCAAGGAGACGATCGAGGCGGCTTTCCCGGCGGACGCGGCGAGCGTGCTCGTTGCCGTGTTGGGCACGGGCATGGCGGTCGCCGCGGTGCTGGGGCTGGTGCTGGACAACGTGATCCCGGGCAGCCGGGCCGTGCGGGGGTTGGTCGTGCCGACGGCGCCGGGCGTGCTCGTGCCCGAGGCGGGGGACGTCGACGCCGAGGCGCAGCCCGCGCCGCTGCCGGCAGGAGAACTCTGACATGAATCCCCCCGCCCAAACCTCTACCTCAGCCACCGAGCGAACGATCGCGTTGCCGCAGTGCGACCACACGCCGACGCCGTACGCCGGCCCGTCGCGCGAAGAGGTGCTCGCGTTGCGGCAGCAGTACGTCAACCCGGGCGTGCTCACGTATTACCGAGACCCGCTCATGCTGGTCGAGGGGAACATGCAGTACGTGTGGGACGAGGCCGGGCGGCGGTACCTCGACGCGTTCGCGGGGATCGTGACGGTGAGCGTCGGGCACTGCCATCCGCACGTCGCCGAGGCGGTGAAGGCGCAGTCCGGCACGCTGCAGCACACGACCACGATCTACCTGCACCCGACGCTGCCGAGGTTTGCCGAGAAGTTGGCCAGCAAGATGCCAACCAACGCGGGCGGCGCGCCGCTCGACAAGACCTACTTCACCAACTCCGGCAGCGAGGCGAACGAGTTGGCCGTGCTGATGGCCCGGGAGTTCACGGGGCACCACGACGTCGTCGCGCTGCGCAACGGCTACCACGGCGGCACCGCGAACACGATGGGCCTGACCGCGCACGGCACGTGGCGTTTCCCAGCCAACCAGCCGTCGGGCATCCACCACACACACCCGGGCTACTGCTACCGCTGCCCCTACGGCCTCGAGTACCCGTCGTGCGACCTGAAATGTGCCAAGGATCTCGAGAGCGTCATCGCGTACCAGACCGCCGGGAGCGTCGCGTGCTTCATCGGCGAGCCGATCCAGGGCGTCGGCGGCGCGGTCGTGCCGCCGAAGGAGTACTTCCAGGTCGTGTACGACATCGTCCGCAGATACGGCGGCCTCTGCGTCGCCGACGAGGTCCAGGGCGGGTTCGGCCGGACGGGTGAGCACTACTGGTCGCACCAGCACTTCGGCGTCAAGCCCGACATGGTCACGATGGCCAAGGGCATCGGCAACGGGGCCCCGCTCGCCGCGGTGACGACGACCGCCGACGTCGCCGAGACGATGACTAAACGCATCCACTTCAACACCTACGGCGGCAACCCCGTGTCGATGGCCGCGGGACTGGCGACGATGGAAGTCATCGACGCCGAGGGGATTCAGGCGAACGCGAAGCGCGTCGGCGAGCACCTGCAACAAGGCCTGCTTGCGCTCCAAGAGAAGCACGCGTTGATCGGCGACGTGCGCGGGCTGGGACTGATGCTCGGCGTCGAGCTCGTGCGCGACCGCGTCTCGAAAGAGCCCGCGTCAACCGAGGCGGCGGACCTCATGGAGCTAACCAGGCAGCGCGGCCTGATACTCGGAAAAGGCGGGCTGTTCGGCAACACGATGCGTATTAAGCCCCCGATGTGCCTGACCACCGACGACGCCGACTTCCTCGTCGCCACGATGGACGAGTGCTTGGCCGAGATCGAAAACAAGAGCTGAGTTATGCCCACCCTTCAAACCACCGTCGACGGCGTCAAGTTCCCCAACCCGTACGTGATCGGCTCGGGGCCGCCCGGCACGAACCGCAAGGTCATCGGCAAGGCTTTCGACGAGGGCTGGGGCGGCGTCATCGCCAAGACCGTCTCGCTCGACGCGTCCAAGGTGATCAACGTCGCGCCGCGCTACGGCAAGCTCACGGGCGTGAATAAGAAGGAAGTGTTCGGCTGGGAGAACATCGAGCTCATCGCGACGACCTCGTTCGACGACTGGCTCGACGACTTCAAGGCGGTTAAGGACGCCTACCCCGACCGGCCGCTCATCGCGTCGATCATGGAGGAATACAACCGTGACGCCTGGGTCGAGATCGTGCAGCGGTGCGAGGCGGCCGGCGTCGATGCGTTCGAGCTGAACTTCTCCTGCCCGCACGGGCTGCCCGAGCGCAAGATGGGCGCGGCGATGGGCGAAGACCCCGAGATCCTCGAGGAGGTCACGGGATGGGGGATGCAAGCGGCGAACATCCCGGTGTGGGCGAAGATGACGCCGAACGTCAGGCGCATCGAGGAGCCGCCGCGCGCCGCGCTGCGGGCCGGGGCGCACGGCGTGAGCGCGATCAACACGATCCGCAGCGTCATCGGCGTCGACCTCGAGACGCTGCGCCCGATGCCGACCGTCGAGGGCTACACGACGCCAGGCGGCTACTCGTCGGTCGCGGTACGCCCGATCGCGCTGCGGATGGTCATGGAGATCGCGACGCTCATCCGTGACGAGTTCGATGGCCAGCGCACGATCTCCGGCATCGGCGGCGTCGAGACCGGCGGCGACGCGGCGCAGTTCATCCTCCTCGGCGCTGACACCGTCCAGGTCTGCACCGGCGTGATGAAGCTCGGCTACAAGATGGTCAAGCCGATGATCGACGAGTTGATCGCGTTCATGGAGCAGCACGGCTTCGAGACGCTCGACGACTTCAAGGGCCACGCGCTGCCCTACTTCACGACCCACGCCGAGCTGGTGCGGATGCAGGCCGAGTCCCAGGCGAAGAAGCGTGCCGCCGTCGCCGCAAAACAAGCCGAGAAAGAAGCGGCGAAAGCCGAAGGCATCACCCGCGACGAGAAGTGGGACGGCGACGACTTCGTCAAGCAAACCGAAGACCTGGTCAGCGACTAATCGGAGCGATTCATGTCTCTGCTCATCCGAGGCGGCACGGTCGTCAACGCCGACAGCATGTTCAGGGCCGACGTGTTCTGCGAGGGCGAGACGGTAACCCGGATCGCGACGTCGATCGACCCCGGTGAGGTCAACGCCGACCGTGTGATCGACGCGTCTGGCAGGTACGTCTTCCCCGGGTTCATCGACCCGCACGTGCACATCTACCTGCCGTTCATGGGCACCTACGCCAAAGACACCTACGAGACGGCGTCCAAGGCCGCGGTGGTCGGCGGGACGACGACGCTGATCGAGATGATCTGTCCCGGACGCGACGACGAGCCGGCCGAGGCGTTCGCGCTGTGGGCGGGCAAGGCGGAAGGGCTGTCGGCGTGCGACTACACGTTCCACATGGGCGTGACCCGCTACGACGACGCGGCCGAGCAACAACTCCGGCAGATCGTGAAAGAGGGGATCACGTCGTTCAAGGTGTTCCTGGCGTACAAGGGCGCGCTCGGCGTGACCGACGACGAACTCTACGCGGCGTGCCGGCTCGCTAAGGGGCTCGGCGTCGTGGTGACCGCGCACTGTGAGAACGCCGACTTGGTCGCGGCACTGCAGGCCAAGCTGCTCAGCGAAGGGAAGACGGGGCCGGAGTGGCACGAACCGTCGCGCCCGCCGCGCGTCGAGGCCGAGGGGGTACACCACTTCTGCACGTTCCTCGAGTTGACCGGCGCGTCGGGCTACATCGTGCACACCTCCTGTCGCGATGCGATCGAGGCGGCGCTTCCGTTCCGGGCGCGCGGCGTGGACGTCGACCTCGAGACGGTGATCCCGTATCTCACGCTCGACAGTTCCTACGCCGAGCGTCTTGACTTCGAAGGCGCGAAGTACGTGATGAGCCCGCCGATCCGCGCGGCCGAGCACCAGCGATACCTGTGGGACGCGCTACGGGCCGGGCACGTGGCGACGGTCGCAACCGACCACGCGCCGTTCGACTTCGTCGGCCAGAAGGACATGGGCAAGCCCCCGGCCGGCGACTTCACGAAGATCCCCAACGGCATCCCGTCCGTGGAGCACCGCGTGACGCTGCTGTGGACCAAGGCGACGCCCGCGCACGGCAGCGGCGTATTTGACCTGCACCGCTTCGTCGAGGTCGCCGGCACGCACGCCGCGAAGCGCTTCGGCCTGTTCCCGCGCAAGGGCGTCGTCCAGCTCGGCGCCGACGCGGACCTCGTGGTATGGGACGACACGTACCGCGGCCCGATCACCGCGGCCGACCACTACATGGACACGGACTACGACGGCTTCGAGGGCTTCGAGATCACCGGCCGGCCGGCGCTGGTCACGGTGCGCGGCGAGGTCGTCGCCGAGGACGGCAAGTTCACCGGCACGCTCGGGCGCGGGCGGTTGCTGAAGCGCTGAGCGCGACGCGATGGAGACGCTTGACCGGCAAAAACTCGGCGAATGGAAGCAGGACCACTGGACCAACCGAGAGTGGAAGAGAAGCCTAACGTTTCAGACGCCGCGCGATGACCTGGATTGGTTTGTCCCGGTGTTGTTCGACACGATGCCCGAGTTGGCCGAGGCGATGGTGCAGGCCGTGCAGATCATGACGCCGTACGAACGAACCGTGGAGGTGTTCAACCAACTGGGCATCACCGCGACGGCGGGCGGCACGAGCGGTTACCTTGGGAAACGAATCGACAAGATCGAAGGCTTGCTCGCCGTTTTGCTTTGGGACGTGTACGACGTCGTCTTGATGCCGTTGCCCGCGAGGTGGTGTCTCGTCGCCGACCACGACGAGTGGATGACGGTGTTTTCATCCAAGTCTGGATGCTTGTCAAAGTTAAAAGATGAGCTGGTAAGCCGCGAAGTCGAGATCATCAAGGGCTACACGCACAACCCACCCGCAAAGGGCAGCTTCAACTCAATCAAACCCTGATGGTGAAACAAACAGCTCCGCAATGACATGCGGGGCTTCGAGGGTGTTTGGTGTTGGGACGCGGGGCACTTCGTGCCGGCCGCTAAACGGTCTTGACTACTCCTCGAACCGTTCGATCTGCCAGTACTCGATCTCGAGCGGGGTGGCGCGGCCGAAGATGGTGACGATGACGCGGACCTTGCCCTGATCGGGGAGCAGTTCGTCGACGGTGCCCTCCATGTTCTCGAAGGCGCCGTCGGTGACGCGGATGTGGTCGCCCTTCTGGTACTCCATCTTGACCTGGGGCTGCTCCTCGGCGGGCTTGGCCGCGTTGAGCATCTTCTCGATCTCGGGGATCGACATGGGCGAGGGGCGCCCCGCGGTGCCGATGAAGTCGCCGACGCCGGTGGTCTCCTTGATGAGGAAGAAGACGTCCTGGGGGATGCGGCCGTCCGGCTCGAGCTTCATCTCGACGAAGACGTAGCCGGGGTACAGCTTGGTCTCGACGACCTTCTGCTTGCCGGCCTTCATGGTCTTGGTCTTCTCGGTGGGCACGAGGATGCGGTTGACCAGGTGCTTGTCGGGGTCGGCGCCGTCGAAGCCCTCGATCTTGACCTTGCGCAGCAGCGTCCGGCGGACGGAGTCTTCCTTGTTGGACGCGACGCGGAGGACGAACCAGTTCATCCCCGGGTAGACCATGGGCTCGTCTTCGGGGGTGAGGTCGTCCGGCGCCCCGCCACTTCCGTTGACAGCGTCACCGCCGGGCTGATCCGGCTCGATCGGAGGGTTCTCGTCGGTCATTGTGGAAAACGCTTGGGTGTCTTCGTCGGTCATGACGAGCTCGGGGCTTTGGGGGCGGGTATCAGAAGCCGTCGGTGTCGGCGCCGGTCTTGAGGATGCCGATGGAGCGGAAGAGCGTGGCGAAGCCGATGTCGACGACGAAGAGCAGCGCCGCGAACAGCAGCGTGCCGCCGATGACGACGACGGTCGAGCCGATGATCTCCTTGCGTGTCGGCCAGTTGACCTTGCGCATCTCCTGCTCGGTGGCGATCATGAAGTCGGCGATCTTCGGCCGGTTGACCAGCCAGAACAGCAGCGGCAGGAACACGGCCGCCAGGGCGATCACGACGCCGCCCTGCCAGTAGACCGCGTTGTCTTTCACGACCTTGAGCTGGCTCCAGAGGAACAACGCCAGCGACGCGGCGAGGGTGAGGAACCAGATGAAGGACAGCGTCCGGGTGTAGTAGCCTTGGCCGGGTTTGTAGCGGAGCAGCGCCATGTCAGGATTGCCGGATGAAGAGTGCCGAGTTCCGATTGATCGGGTGGTGGGGACCGGGTGTGCCTGGCGTCAATCGGCAATCCGAAATCGGCGGTCGGCATTCCGGGAACACGGGCGGAGGGACTCGAACCCACGACCTGCGGATTTGGAATCCGCTGCTCTAGCCAACTGAGCTACGCCCGTCCGGGGGAGCCGCGGCCGTCCACGCCGCGGTTTCACGCGGGCTGTGCCCGCTGCCACGCGGCGCGTGACGGTAACGCGTCACTTCCGCTTGATCTTGTGCAGCGTGTGCTTGCGGAGGCGGGGGCAATACTTCTTCATGCCCGCCTTGAGCTTTTCGGGCATGCCGCCCTTGACGTTGACCGGGGTGCGGTAGTTGAGGTCGTCACACTCGGTGCACTGGAGCCAGACGTACTCGACGGCGTCCTTGGATTTCTTGGCCATGGTTCAGCCCTGTCTTTCGCGTTCGGGGGCGCGGCGTGGACGCCGCGGTTCAACTCGTTTCGGAAACGTAGCCGTGGTCTTTCGACCACGGCCACGATGGGTTCAGCGGAGGGGCTTACTTGATGATCTTGGTGACCACGCCGGCGCCGACGGTCCGGCCGCCCTCACGGACGGCGAAGCGGACGCCCTCTTCCATGGCGATCGCCTTCTCGCCCAAGTCGACAGTCATCTTGATGTTGTCGCCGGGCATGCACATCTCGGCGCCGTCGGCCAGGGTGCAGGCACCGGTCACGTCGGTCGTGCGGAAGTAGAACTGCGGCTTGTACCCGTTGAAGAACGGGGTGTGCCGGCCGCCCTCTTCCTTGGTCAGGACGTAGACCTCGGCCTCGAACTGGCTGTGCGGGGTGATCGACTTGGGCGCCGCGATGACTTGGCCGCGCGAGACGTCGTTCTTCTCGATGCCGCGGAGTAGGGCGCCACAGTTGTCGCCGGCGATGGCAGATTCGAGCGTCTTATTGAACATCTCAACACCGGTGACCGTGGTCGACTGGGTCTCGCGGAGGCCGACGATCTCGACGGCGTCGCCGACCTTGACCTGGCCACGCTCGACGCGGCCGGTCGCGACGGTGCCGCGGCCCTTGATGGAGAACACGTCCTCGACGCTCATCAGGAACGGCTTGTCGGTCTCGCGCTGCGGCTCAGGGATCCAAGTGTCGATCGCTTCCATCAGGTCGCCGATGCACTTGGCGGCTTCGGGGTCCGAGGGGTTCTGCAGCGCGGGGAAGGCGGCGCCGCGGACAATCGGCGTGTCCTCCTCGAACTCGTACTTGGTCAGCAGTTCCTGGATCTCGAGTTCGACGAGGTCGAGCAGCTCGTCGTCATCGACCAGGTCGACCTTGTTGAGGAACACGACGATCTTGGGCACGTTGACCTGGCGGGCCAGGAGGACGTGCTCCTTGGTCTGGGGCATCGGGCCGTCGTCGGCGGCGACGACGAGGATCGCGCCGTCCATCTGAGCGGCGCCGGTGATCATGTTCTTGACGAAGTCGGCGTGGCCGGGGCAGTCGACGTGGGCGTAGTGACGGTTCTCGGTCTCGTACTCGACGTGGCTGGTAGCGATGGTGACGATCTTGGTCGCGTCGCGCCGACCGTCCGAGGCCGAGGCCTTGGCGACGTCGTCGTAGCTGATGTGTTCGGCGAGGCCCTTGGCGCCCTGGACGGCGGTGATGGCCGCGGTGGTCGTGGTCTTGCCGTGGTCGATGTGGCCGATGGTGCCGACGTTGACGTGCGGTTTGGTGCGTTCGAAGGTGCCCTTAGCCATGGTGAGTTGATCTCCGAAAAAGTGGTCGCTCTCGACCGGGTTGGTTTTCTGATTCTTGATTGAGGTGGTTGGGCCGACTCACGCCGCCGACCCCGTCGTGTTGTCCAGCAATCAAAAATCCTCAATCAAAAAGCGGGCAAAGCTAGCAAGTCCAGAAGCCACCCATGGGACTCGAACCCACGACCTCACCCTTACCAAGGGTGTGCTCTACCAACTGAGCTAGGGTGGCAGGGCCCGCCAAGTGGCCGCGTCACGCTGGTGTTCGGTATGAACGCGACACGGCGGCGGCTGCCGGATCCGAGTTGTCCCGTGGTTCCGTTGCGTCGGCCGGGCTTGGTGACCCGTAACCACGACACCGGGCGGTCCCCCTGCTCCCCCGATTGACAAGGGGCGACGAGTCGGCGGAGGACCAACCCGCGCCCCTTACAGCGAAGCCACGGTCAGATACGTGTCAGCCAACACTGACCTGTATCTGAACTCGGAAAGATACGCCGACCCGCTGGGGACGTCAAACGCTGGCGTCACCAGAAACCTGCCGGAACACCCGGCGTGCCGGCGGCCCATCCTCGGGTCGACCCGGCACCACGCCACCCCGGAATCCGTCCCACCCTAAGGACCCACCCGGGTGGACCCGGATATGATGCCAATCGCACCCCGCCCCACACCATGCCTAAATCTGGCTCCCCCATCACCACGCCTTCCGCCGATGACGAGACCCTCCGACGGGTCGCCGAGGCGATCGACCGCATCCGCCCCGTGATCCGGGACGACGGCGGAGACGTCGAACTGCTCGGGGTCACCGAGGCCGGCGTCGTCCAGGTCCGGTTGTTGG
Source organism: Phycisphaera sp. (assembly GCA_028285385.1). GTDB lineage: Bacteria > Planctomycetota > Phycisphaerae > Phycisphaerales > Phycisphaeraceae > CAZIXN01. The sequence goes on along the minus strand of JANQPR010000042.1, from coordinate 3,520 downwards.
GGGCCTGTGTGGGGTGCCCCTCGGCCTCTATGACCCTTCGCGACGGCATCGAGCGCAGCGTCCGAGAAAAAGTCCCTCAGATCGCCGGGATCGAGGCCGTCGAAGGCTGACCCGCCGCGTCAATGCGGCCCCCCGATCGGGCCGATCCTAGAGAACTGAAAAGGGCTTGGTTTGCCGCCGTGGGGGGCCGTCTCCCGCCGTCACCACCGCCCGGACAGGACGTTCACCGCAACCCCCAGAAGTCGGCCTTCGCGTGCCGACTCCGACCGGGAAACCGCGGGAGGTACGGATGCTCGCACTGACCCGACGCAAAGGCGAAGAAGTCGTCATCGGCGACCCCAACTCTCCCTTGGGGCTGATCCGCGTGGTCGACATCCACGGCGACAAGGTCAAGCTCGCTTTCGACTTCCCCCGCGAGATCGATGTCAATCGCAAAGAGCTCGCCGACGAAAAACGCAAGGGCAAAAGGCCGGACAACGGCGAGAACAAGCCGGGTGACAGCAACAAACCCGACGACGGCGACCGCAAGCCCGACGCGTGAACCGTCGCCGTCCAGCTTCGACGTCAAACCCGCTCGAAGTGTCGCCCCCACAAAACGCCCAACCGTTCGACCTCCGTGCGGTCGATGCGTGACTTGTCGGACCAGACCCCCAGCCGCAACGCGTCGTGCGCCGGGCTGGGTTGGCCCCGCAAGACGGATACATCGCTCAATGCCTGCTTGATCAGCGCGAGGTTCGCGGCGGTGGCGTGTCTCAGGTTGCCGATGATTTCTTCAAGCAGCGAGTCGGGCGACGCGTTCTCGGCGTCGGGTTGCTTGCCGTCGTAGTCGGTGGGCATCGCGATCAGGGCGTAGGCCAACTCCGCCTCGCGCGCGAGTTTCGCCTCGGGGCAGGCGGTCATGCCGATCAGGTCGCCGCCGAGGCGGCGGTGCACTTCGCTCTCGGCCCGGGTCGAGAACGCCGGCCCCTCCATGCAGACGTACGTGCCGCCGTCGTGGACGACCGTGTCGTTCAACCCGCCGACCGTCGTGCGTTGCGCGGCGTCGAGCAGCCATTTTCGCATCACCGGGCAGAACGGCTCGGCGAACTCGACGTGCACCGCGGCGTGTTCGTAGAACGTGCTTGCCCGTTGCCGGGTGCGGTCGATCAACTGGTCGCACACCACCAACTGACCAGGGTTGAGGTGTGGCCGCAGCGACCCGACCGCGCCGGAGGCAAGCACGTGCGTGACGCCCAGCGCCTTGAGCGCGAACACGTTCGCCCGGTAAGGCACGGCGGTGGGGTTGAACACGTGCCCCGGGCCGTGGCGCTGCAACAGGAACACCGGCGTGCCGTGCCACGTCGTCTTCACGATCGTCGACGCCGGTGGGCCGAACGGCGTGTCGACCTCGACTTCGTCGCCACCGGCGCCCGCGTCGTCGACGAGCGCGTTGCCCAGGCCCGAGCCGCCGATGATTCCGAGCACGACCCGGGCTTCACGATCCGTCATGCGGCGATCGTACCGGGCTATTCGGCGAAGCGATCCGGGACGGCGTCGGCGATGTCGGAGGTCCCATCCAACACAATTGGCGCGGGTGGCGCTTCGGCCGACTCCACGGCGCCGCCGCCGTTGACCCGGCTCACCCAGGCGTCGTGCAGGTCGGGGTCGCCCCAGAACAGCACGATCAGCGCGAAGACGCCGAGGATCATCGCGGCTTCGCCGAAGTCGGTCTTGGCTTTGAAGTGGATCGGTCGGGGTTGGTCGCTGGCCATGGCGGGCCCTCCGTGCGAGGAAACTGGATCAACACGTCATTTTATGACGCCGGGCCATGCACGCCCGCCAATCCCCCGGCCGGAGTTCGCAGGCCCGGGACCGCCGCTCAACCTGTCGCCGTAACGCCGCCGCCTTCCCAGGCGTAGGGATTTCGAGCGGTCGACATCGGCCGCCGTAACCTGACCCAATCGTCACCCATCGGAGCCCCGCCATGCCAACCCCGCCCGCCTACCGCCACCGGATGCGCCCCGCCTTCTGGATCGTCGCCGGGCTGTCGCTCGTGCTGACCGGCCTCTGGCTGATCCAGCCCGCGTCTGCCGAGCGCCTCGAACTCGACGGCGGCAACGTCGCCGAAGAAGTCGAAGAGCACGTCCACTACGGCCAGAACGACACGACGACCATCGAACACGACGAGCACCACGGCAACCCGCTCGCCGAGATCCCCTTCGAGCTCCGGCTCGACCTGCGCAAGGCCTACGCCAGCCCGCTCGGCGAGATGGTGATGCGCTACGTCCGCGAGGCCAAGCCCAACGTCGACGAGCTCATGGCCGGCGTCACCGACACGATCGGCCTGGACGTGCGCACCGCGATCGGCGAGGTCGTGCTCCGTGGCGAAGGCATGAACGAGATGGACCTGCAACTCGTTGCCGACCTGGGCGACACCACCGGCAAACTCGAAGGCTGGATGCTCACGCTGCCCGGCTACGACTCCGACGAGATCGATGACCAGACGCTGCTGCACACCTTCCTGATCGGCGACGAGGAGCACCACGAGCACCGCGACGGCGACACGGTGGTCGGCCACGACGGCCGAGACATGCACCGTGTGTGGGCGGCGATGCCCAAGGCACGCGACGGCCGGATCACCCTCGTCGCGTCGTTCGACGAGGGCGACACGGTCGAGATGGCCGAAGCCGTCGTCGCCGGGGATCCCGTCGACGACGCGCCCGGGCTCGGCGGCGACGAGGTCTTCGCGCTGCGGATGGACGAGCTCGGCGAGCACGGCTTGCCCGAGGGCGCGCCCGGCTCGGCGGTGTTCGAGTCCGTCGAAACCCTGACGCTCAAGCTCGGCTCCGGCCGGGACGTCACCGCCAACGTCTCCATGTCCACGACCAGCCCCGCCCGCGCCCGGCAGGTCTCGCAGTTGCTGCAAGGCATGATCGCGCTCGGGCAGCTCGTCGCGATCGAGGAACCCGAGGCGCAGCCGCTCGCCGACTTCCTCAAGGAGGTCCGTGTCGAGCTGACCGAGACCGGTGACGAGGCCGCGGTGTCCGCGTCGTTCCGCAGCTCGCACGAGAAGGTCGAGGAGTGGATCGAGTTCCTGATGGAGAACGCGCACTGAGCGCGTTCCGACGGGAGGGCCGACCGCCTTGCCGACCCCCATGCCAAGCAGGCCCGCCGGCGGGTCAGTGGCGTCCGACGACCTCGACGCCCTGGCCCGTGCGGCGCGCGCGGGGGACGAGGCGGCCTTCAACGCGCTGGGCGAAACCCTCCGGCCGCGCCTGGTCCGAGTGCTGAGGCAGAAGCTCGGCAACCTCGCCGACGCCGAGGACACGGCACAGCAAGCGCTGCTGCGGTGGTGGCAGAAGCGTGACGCGTACGACCCGGCCCGGCCGTTCCTGCCCTGGCTCATGACCGTCGCCCTGCGACTGGCGACCGACACGCAGCGGGCCGGGGCCCGGCGGAAGCAACACGAAGAGCAAGCCGCCGCTGACCCGGGCCCTGTTTCGCCACGGCCGGCAGGTGGGCACGCGCTCGAGACCCGGGA
>JANQPR010000036.1 GCA_028285385.1 Phycisphaera sp. | reverse complement strand
GCGCCCGCGCGCCGCTGGGCGCCGCCGATGCCGAGACCCTCGCGCTCTACAACCGCATCAACGGCACGGAGCTCGACGCCCTGCCCCGCGACGCCGACGCCTCGCGCAGCCCGCTGGCCTACACGCCCGGCAGCGTCCCGGCGACGACGCTCGCCCGCGCCGCCGAGATCGACGCCCAAGCCGACCAGACCGCCGACGTGTTCTTCGGCAACGGGGCCGATTTCGAATGGCTCGGCGACGCGCCAAAACCCGGGACCGTCGCCGACGTGGTCGAAGAAGAAGAAGCACCGAAACAACGGCCGACGCTGATATCGCGGTGACGCGCCGCCGATCCGTCACGGCCGGTTAAGGCGTCCGGTTATCCGGTCGATGCGTTATCCGGAGTGAACTGTTTCCGGCGCTCGCCCGCGCCGGTGAGCCCACGAGAAAGACCGGCAGACCCAGGCCATGAACAGCAACCCCGCCCCGAAGTACACCGAGCCGATCGTCGAGCCGCTGCGCAGCGTCTACGCCGGCGACGCCGACATGGCCGAGCTGATCGAGCTGTTTGTCGGTGAGATGCCCGACCGCATCGCGATGCTCAACGACGCGCTCGCGGACAACGACCTTGAGATGCTGGCCGGCTTCGCGCACCAGATCAAGGGCGCCGGCGGGGGCTACGGCTTCCCCGACATCACGGCGGCGAGCCGCAGAGTCGAGGACCTCGCCCGAGACGAATCCAGCGATGTCGACGCCGTCCGCCGCAGCGTCGACGAACTGGTCGACCTCTGCCGCCGCGCGTCGGCGGGGTGAGCCCGAGTCGACGCTCAAACGAACGATTCATTGCCCGGCCGCGTCGCCGCGCAACGAGGTCGTGTTCTCGCGCGATGGCCGGTTCGCGACGCACGCCGCCGTTACAATCCCGGCGATGCCCGCGATCCAGACCCACCGCCTGCCCAACGGCCTCACGCTGCTCACCGAACCGATGCCCGCCGCCCAGTCCGCGGCGTTGTGCCTGCTGGTCCCGGCCGGCGTCGCCACGCAGCCCGGATCGCACCAGGGGGTTGCGCCGCTCCTCGCTGATCACATCGGCCGCGGCGCCGGCGGCCTCACCGCTCGGCAGCACTCCGACGCGCTCGACACCCTCGGCGTCCAACGCGAGACCGACGCCCAGACCCGCTGGTTCTCGATCCACGCCACTTTGCTCGGCGAGCACCTACCCGCGGCGCTGCCGCTGCTGCTCGACATGGCGTTGCGCCCGAACCTCGCCGACGACACGTTCGGCCCGTGCAAGGACCTCGCGCTGCAGTCGCTCGACGCGCTCGCCGACGAGCCTCAGCAGCGCGCGATGATCGAGCTGCGCCGCCGGCACCTGCCCGACCCGCTCGGCCGACACCCTTACGGGAACCGCGACGCCCTCGAGCAACTCACCGCCGCCGACGCCCGCGCGTTCTGGCGAGACCGCTTCAAGCCCGACGGTGCCGTGCTCGCGGTGGCTGGCCGCGTCGATACCGACGCGCTGCTCGCCCAACTCGATGCGCTGACCAGTGATTGGCGGGGCAAGGCGGAACTCCCTGCCGTTCAGCCCGATCCCCATCGCGTCTACGCGCACCAGCACGACGGCTCGACGCAGGTGCACATCGCCGTGGGCTACGACGCCGTCGCCGAGGGCGACGCCGACGCGACGCTGCAGCGTGCCGCCGTGGCCGTGTTGTCCGGCGGGATGTCGGGCCGACTGTTCACCGAGGTCCGCGAGAAGCGCGGGCTCTGCTACAGCGTCTACGCCAGCTACCTCGGGCAGGCCGACCGCGGCGACGTCTACGCCTACGCCGGCACCACCACGCCCCGCGCCCAGGAAACCCTCGACGTGCTCGTCGGCGAGCTGCAGCGCCTCGGCGAAGGCATTGAGCCCAGTGAGTTCGACCGCGCGATCGTCGGCATGAAGTCCCGTTTGGTTATGCAGGGCGAATCCACCAACGCCCGCGCCGCGTCGATCGCCAACGACTTCGTGACCCTCGGCCGACCACGCACACTCGCCGAGCGCGCCGTCGATGTTGACGCCGTCACCCTCGATGGGCTCAACGACTTCGTGCAACGCCGTCGCCCGGCCGACCTCACGATCGTTACGCTCGGCAGTGAAGCGCTCACGCCGCCGACGCCCGCCGGCGCCGCCGTTTAGTTCGGAATGCCCGCCGTCGCGAAGCCGCGGCGGGGCCGCCACCCATGCGTGTCCTCATCACCGCCGGCCCGACCCGCGAACCGCTCGACGCCGTCCGCTACCTCTCCAACCGCAGCAGCGGCACGCTCGGCCTCGCGCTCGCCCACGCCGCCGCCGACGCCGGCCACGACACCACGCTCCTGCTCGGGCCTGTGCAACAACCGGCAAACCTGCCCGACGCGGTACATCGCCACGGCTTCGAGACGGTGGATGAGTTGCGGTCGCTGCTTGCGGAGCAATTCCTCCGACACGACGTGCTCATCATGGCCGCCGCGGTCGGCGATTACCGACTGGAGGGCACCCTCCCGCCCAAGGCCGAACGCAAAGACACGCTCACGCTCACGCTCACCGCGACCCCCGACCTCGTCGCCGGCGTCGCGTCCACGAAGCGCAAAGACCAAGCCGTGATCGCTTTCGCCTTGGAAGACCGCGATCAACTCGAACAGCGCGCCGTCGAGAAGCTGAAGCGCAAACACGTCGACGCCATCGTCGCCAACCCGCTGACCACAATGGACGCCGGCGACATCGACGCCGTCCTTTTTACCGCCGACGGCCAACGCGAGCAGCCCGGCAGGATGTCGAAGACCGACTTCGCCACGTGGCTGATCGCGCTACTCCCGGAGCTACCTCCTCATTAGCCGGGACTCGGCTAGTCCCGTGCCGTCGGTCCACACTCTCGAAAACCTGGAAACGCTCTCGTCCGACTAAGGCGCGTCCGACGCTTCGTTTTTGTCGACCCGCTCGATCAACAGATACACCACGTCGGTCGGCCACGCCGCGGACCAACCGAGGCGTTCGCCCCGTTGCTGAACGCTCAGTTGCAGCGGCTCGCCCCGTCGATTGCCGTTCTCATCCAGTCGGGTCAATCGATAAGCTGCGCCGAGTGGCGAAGACCACGTCATCTGCCCCGGCTCGTCGAACGCCAACAGGTTCAGCGGCGACTGCCCGAGCGAGCGGATCGTGTTGCCCTCGACGCCCCACCGATACGGCACGACACGTGGAACCTGCGTCGCGAGCAGTCGGCGACTCTCCCAGATGGATTCCCCGTCGAGCGCGATGACCGAGGCCGACTGCCCCGATGGGAAGAGGTACAGCGGCTCAAGACGGGTCCTTTCGACCCGTTGTGTGTCGCCCGACCAGGTCCGCAACCCGTCTGCAAACAGCCGCAACGCGCCGGTCTTTTCATACAGAGCGACGGGATGCGTTGTTCCTTCGCGTGAGGCGACCAGCATCTTGTCGTGAAAACTATTCTCCGGGATCCGGGTACGCAGCCCGTCCTTGTTGTCGTCGTACACCCGCACCACCGGCCCGACGTAGTACGCCAGAGGATCGACGCCATCAAAACCCTCGACGACACCGGCGTCGCCCGCGCGGAGCTGTTCGATGCTCGCGTGGTTCGCCGTCGCGGAACCCGACAACGCCTTCAAATCTTCGCTCTTCAGCGACTCGATCACCACCGGCTCCTGCTCAGGCACGTCGCCGCGTCGGAAGGCGAGCGCGGCGGCGGGGAACTGCCCCGTGATGCTCGGGACGTCGATCGTGAACTTCTTCGACCAGTCGGTCTCCACCCCGGTCAGGCTCGTGCACGTGAACCAGCACACCGCGTCGACGCCCTGCACGCCCAGCGCCGCGACGCCGAGCCAGACCATGTCCGCGCGGTGCTGGTTCGGCAGCGGCCAGTTCACCTCCGAGATCATCTGCGGGTGCCCGCGCACCTGGTTCACGCGCAGCGGCAACTCGTCGAGGTGCTGCAGCGCAAGCTTGTCCCCGAACGTGTGCCCGACGCGGACCGACCACGCCGAGCCCTCGCCCTCGTGCGGGGCCTCGAAGTAGCCGTGGTGGTCGATCACGTCCCCGGCCGTGTACGTCCACCGCTCCAACGCGTCGAGCATCGGCGGGTCCGCGGTGTGCCAGTTGGAGCACACGGTCAACCCGCTGTAACCAAGGTCGCGCAACTCACGGATCGCCCGCTCGTAGAACCCGCGCTGGGTGTCGGCGAGGAACGCGGCCTGCGCCCGGGCCCGGCGCTGCTGCCGGCGACTTGCATCCTTCATCCCCGCCCGCGTCATCCGCCACACGCCTTCGAGCTCTCCGCTCTGATAGTGCGGGGACGCCTCGTAACGTTGTTGCAGCGATCGCCACAGCGCGAGGGGCACGTTCTTCTCGCTGAACGTCCAGAAGAAGAAGCTGTCTTCGTTGACCAACTCGACCATCGCGACGGCCGGGTCTTCAGCGAGCGATAGGCCGGTGTGTGGGTTCACCGGTGTAAAGATGTCACGCATCGATTGGAAGTAGAACCGCTGCGCCGCGTCGTCGAACAGGTGCGCGGCGAACGGGTGTCTTCCGTTGAAGTCTTCGTAGCCCGACAGCCCGGCCCGCTTCGCGTCGACCCAAACCGGGAAGTACCAACTGATGGTCGTGTAGATGCCCTGTTTCTTCAGTGCCGCGACGAGGCGGTGCAGGCGTCCGATTTTTTCGGGCGACACGCGCCACGGGGTTTCATTCTCGTCCCACAGCGGGCCGTGCAGGCGGACGAGGTTGACGCCGAGCTTCGCCATTCGGCGGGCGAAGTAGTCGATGAGTTCCTGCGGCGCGCCGCCTTGCTCGGGGTTGAGGTTGACGCCCCAGAACCGGGCGGGCGTGCCGTCGCCGAGGACGAAGCCGTTGCCGTCGTCGGTCTTGCGGACACGGCCGTTGACGCCCGCGAACTCCTCGTTGAGATGCCGGTGGTCGAATCCGGCTTCTTCCGGGTACGGCGGGAAGGGGTCGGTCGGCGGGTCCCACGCGAAGTGGCCGGGCATCGCGCGGCCGTCGCGGGTGTTGGGCTTGAGCTTGCCGCGCGGCGTGAACGGCTCTTGCGTGAGCAGGAAGCAGTCGAGCCCGTAGCCCTCGTCCTTGCCTGGTTTGAGGTCGGTGAGTTGCCAGGAGAACGTGGCCAGGCCGGCGTTGAGCTCGACCTCGCCGAGCGCGACCCAGTTGGCGACGAGGTGCTGCCGGATCGTGACGCTGTCGGCAAGGGTGAGGTCCCGCCCCGCGGTCTGCCAGTCGTTCCCGTCGAAACGCCAGCGGAACGGGCCGTGCTTCCAGAACTTGCGCGCCCAGAGCTGGTACGTGCCGGCCTCGGGGACGTCGAGCGTATACGTCGCGCCGACCGGATCGCCGCCCGCCTTGACGACGCCGCTGAGCCAGTCACCACCGGAGAGCACATTGAAGTCACCGCCGGTCCCGGGGCGGAAGGGCGAGCGGTTCGGCACGTCGGTGCGCCGCGTGTCCTCCGCTTCCCACCAGAGAAAACTCTGCGCGACGGCCGGGCAGGTCTGAAGCCACAGATAAACGCAGACGGACGCGGGTTGGAGAAGAAAAAGAGAAAACCAGCCCCACAATCTGCGTTCATCTGCGTTCATCTGCGGTTCCACTGCTCGTTTCTAGTCATCGACCTTCGCCGCGACGCGTTCCTCGGCGGTCATCTTCTGCTTGCCGCGGATCAGCAGCTTGATTGGCACCTCGCTGAACGGTAGCTCGTCCCGCACGCGGTTCATTACGTACCGCTGGTAGTTGTGGTCGAACAGCTCGGGGTCGTTGACGAACATCGCGAGCGTCGGCGGGTGCGTGTCGACCTGCGTCGTGTAGTACAGCCGGGGCTGCTTGCCGTGCTTGTTCGTGCCGGGACCGCGCTCCTTGAACAGTTGCTCGAAGAACCGGTTGAGCTCGCCCGTGCCCATGCGGTGCCCGGCCTGTTCGTGCAGGTTGTTCGCGAGCGCGATCGCTTCCTTCAGCCCGTCCTTCTCCTTCGCGCTGATGAAAACCACCGGCGCGAACGTCAGGCCCTTGAGCGCGTCTTCCAGGTACTCGACGTACTGGTCCTGAGTCATCCGGTCGCCGACCAGGTCCCACTTATTCACGACGATCACGACCGGTTTGAAGTGCTTCTGGATCTCCTGCGTGAGCAGGTGGTCGGTCTGGCTGATCGGCAGGGTCGCGTCGAGCAGCAGGAGGCACACGTCGGCCCGGCGGACCGAACGCAGCGAGCGGTGCTGGCTGTAGAACTCGAGGTCGCCGTCGAGGGACTTGGTCCGCCGGACGCCCGCGGTGTCGATCGCGATGAACGAGCCGAACCCGCCGGGGGCGTCGGCGTCGGGCCAGCGGACGCGGACGTCGACGCTGTCGCGCGTGGTGCCGGCGTGCTCGGAGACGATCACGCGCTGCTGCCCGGCCAGGGCGTTGAGCAGCGTGGACTTGCCCGCGTTGCGCTTGCCGACGAGCGCGAGCTTCAGTTCGCCTTCGGTATCCGGGCCTTCGTCGGTGCGCTGCGGGGCCTTGGCGATCGCGTCGCGCAGCGCGGCGTGCAGGTCGTGCAGGTTGTGCTTGGTGACGGCGGAGAACATCACCGGCTCGCCGAAGCCGAGCTGCATGACCTCCCAAGCGTCGGCCTCGAAGTTGGAGGCGTCGACCTTGTTGGCCACCAGCACGATCGGCTTCGACTGCGCGCCGCTGGTGCGGAGCAGCTTGGCGACGGTCTCGTCGAGCGGGGTGATGCCCGCCTGGGCGTCGACGACGAACAGGACGACGTCGGCTTCGGCCAGACCCTCGGCGATCTGGCGTTCGATGTCGGCGCCGAGGTCGAAGTTGTCGACGATGCCGACGCCGCCGGTGTCGATGAGTTCGACGGTCAGCGGCCGGTCGTGGCCGTCGGTCGCGGGGAGCGTGACCTCGGTGGCGACGCGGTCGCGGGTGACGCCGGCCGTCGGGTCGACGATCGACACCTTCCGCTTGGCCAGCAGGTTGAGCAGCGAGGACTTGCCGACGTTGGGTCGGCCGACGATGACTAAGCGCGGAGTCATAAACGCAGGACACTCAGGAAAGCAGGAGACGCAGGAAATCGGGCACGCCGTTCCTGCCCGGCAACGCCACAGGTTAGGTTCTCTGCCTTTCTTGCGATTCCTGGGTTTTGTTATCCAGTGTTTTCCCGCGCTTCCCACAGCGTGACCGCCTCCGGCTCGCGGATGTACGCCGGGGCGAGGGTGAACGGGTCGTCGGTCTGTCCGGCGAGGAGGCGTTGCCGACCGAGGCGGTGGAGCACGGCCACGTCGGGCCGCGGTGGGGTCGCGCCGTCGAGTTTGTCGGCGACGAGCGGTCGGCCGAGTGCGCGGAGTTCGTCCAGCGACCGCAGGTCGGGGTCGAGCCCGGGCCCGGCAGACCATGCGGTGTCACGCTTGATGTTCAGCGCGACGACGGCATCGGGGTGTTGGGCGCGGAGGATGTCGATGGTGGGGACGCCGACGACCTTGACGCCGAGCGTGAGGGCGAGCGACTTGGCGGTGGCAACGGCGACGCGGAGGCCCGTGAACGAACCGGGCCCGAGCGAGACGAACACGGCGTCGAGGTCGGCCGGTTGAACGCGGTGCGTCTGGCAGAGCGCGGCGACGGCGGCCATCAGGTCGACGTTGTGGCGCTTGCGTGGCGGGATCGTTTCGGTGCCAAGCAGCGTGTCGTCCCGGCCGATTGCGACGACGCCGGCGGCGGTGCTGTTCTCGAGGGTTAGCGCGAGCACGTCAGCCGGCGGTGAGTTTGGCGAGGGCGCCGAGCGTCTGCTTCGCCTTGCCCGAGTCGACCGCGTCGGCGGCGCGGTCGAGGCCCTCGTTGAGGTTGGCGGCGCGGCCCCCGACGAGCAGGGCGGCGGCGGTGTTGAGCAGCACGACGTCGCGGGGTGGGCCGTTGTCACCGGCGAGGACGGCGCGGATGGTCTTCGCGCTCTGTTCGGGGCCTTCGACGCGCAACGCCGACGGGTGGCTGTACGGCAGGCCGAGTTCGGTGGGGTCGAACGACTCGAGCGAGACGCTTTGCTGGTCGACGTGCGCGACGGTGCTGGGCCCGCAGGTGGAGAGCTCGTCGAAGCCGTCGATGTGCGGCCCGTCGTTGCTGGGGATCTGCCCGTTGACGACCATCGCGCGGTCGGTGCCGAGCTGGGCGAGGACCTGAGCGAGCGGCTCGCAGAGCTTGCCGGACCAGACGCCCATGAGGATGCGTCGCACGCCCGCCGGGTTCGTGAGCGGGCCGACGAGGTTGAAGATCGTGCGGAAGCCGAGCTCGGCGCGGACGGGCCCGGCGTGTTTCATGGCCGGGTGGTGGTGCGGCGCGAAGCAGAAACACAGCCCCGCCTCTTGCAGACACTTCGTGAGCGTGGGTGGGTCGGCGGTGAGCGTGACGCCGAGCGCTTCGAGGACCTGCGACGCGCCGGACTTGGAGGTGACCGCGCGGTTGCCGTGCTTCGCGACGACGAGGTTGTCCTCGCGCCCGGCGGCGGCGGTGACGATGGCGGTCGCGGTGGAGATGTTGAACGTGCCGGCGTGGTCGCCCCCCGTGCCGACGATGTCCATCGCGGTCAGCCCGTCGGGCACGGTGACCTTCGTCGCCTTGGCCCGCATGACGCTGGCGGCGCCGGTGATCTCGTCGACGGTCGCGCCGCGTTGCTGGATGAGCGCGAGAAGGGCGGCGGTCTGCGGCGGCGTCGCGTTGCCGGTCATGATTTGCTCGAACGCGTCGGTCGCCTCGTCGCGTGTGAGCGTCTCGCCGTCGAGCAGCTTGGCCAGCAGGTTCTTCATCTTGCGGATGATAAAGCAGGAGAGCAGAAAAGCAGGAGATCAGGAAAAACCAGAAACCTACGGCTGCACATTTTCGGGACTTCCTGCTCTTCTGCTTTCTTGCCCTTCGTCAGAACCACCAGGTCAGCAGCGACAGCAGGCCCATCCCCATTGCCATGAACACCAGCACCTGCCCGCCGAGGATCAGGGCCTCTTTGGGCAGCTGGGTCAGGTCGTCGAGCTTGATCGTCTTGTAGACCACGGCCACGCCCATCACCAGCGGGACGCACAACCACAGCCAGATCGCGTCGATCGGCAGCGGCTCCATGAACGGCCGGTACGCCAGCAGCCCACTCACGCCGTGCCCCCGGCGGCCGAACGTCCCAGCGACGCACCCGTGACGCGCGGCTTGCTCAGGTCTACTTCGGACAACTCTTCATCGACCGGCGGGATCACGTCCACTTCCTCGTCGAGCAGTTGCCGGGCCGGGTACGGCTCGCGGAACAGCACGTCGATGATCGCCAACAGGTTCAGCAGCCCGGCGAGCGCGGTGTAGAGGATGCCTTGTTCCTCGGGCTTGCCGTAGGCGACGATGTACCCCGGCTCGGCGTCGGGCGACGTCCCGGCCTCACGCTGCCATCGGCTCCGCAGGTTGTCGTGCACACGGTTGACCACCCACGACGGCGCGACGCCCATCTGACCGACAAACCAGGCCGGGTGGTTCTGCCGATCGATCACGGTGATCCCCCCGATGAGCAAACCCCCCATCCACAACGAGCCGATGGTCACCGCGAGGATCAACCCGCGTGCCGTCTGGCCCAACACGAAATGCCCCAGCCCCGGCAACACCCATCCCAACACCGCAGCCGCGACGTTCAACCGGGCGCCGCTGCGGACACGCTTGGCTTCCGGGTGGGTCGATTCCGCGGCGTCGTCGGACTCGGGTTGGGGCGTCGCGTCGGGCATCGAAGGGTTCTGGATCTCGACGTCGGGACGGCATCGGCCCGGACGACCCACGGGCCCCGATTGGTCGGCGTTGCGTTTGGCCACGCCGAACCCGTCCCGACCCCCACGCCACGCTTGACACGCGACCCACGCGGCGTTGTCATGCGCAGCGGCGGCAGTGTACCCGCCCCGGTCGCGCCGTCGACGCCGACACACGATCGACCCGGCACGCCCCGCACGAGTCGCATGACCCGCAACGCCGACCCGACCCGTACGACCCGACCGCCCGCGTGACACCTGCCCGATGCTCGGCCCCGGCCGCCCCCGGAGGAACCCCATGCCCGGCACGCCTTCCGACTTCTCCGACCCCTACGACGGCTTCCCCACGGACGGCACTCCCCCGGTCCTCGCCGAGTTCGAGGCGGTTCTCGCCCCCGTCTGGCCCGTGCCCGACGCCGGCTGGTCGCCGCGCCCGGGTTTCCTCGCCGCCGAGGACGACGGCCTTGAGGACGAGGACTTTTTTGACGATGACGAGGAGGACGACGACGACTTCCTCGACGACGACGACGAGGAAGAAGACGAAGACGACGACCTCTTCGACGACGATGAAGACGAGGACGACGACGACCTCTTCGATGACGACGAGGAGGACGAGGACGACGACTTCGACGACGACCAGGACGACGAGGACGACGACTACTTCACCACGGACGACGACGACTGACCCCGGTCGGGCCCGACGGTTCGACCGGCCCCGCGGCACCCCGCCGCCTCCGGGAGAACCGACATGGGGAGCACCCACATGCCTGACGACCAGACCCCGTCCGACGAGCAGAACGACCACCGCCACCAAGGCCCCGACCGCCGGCAGAGCGTGATGGACATGCGCGCCCCCGGCACGGGGCTCGAACGCCGCCGCGGCCCCGGACGCCGCCGCACCGACTTCGCCAAGGCCGCCGAAGAGGGCGAGATGACGCCCGAGCAGTTCCTCTTCATCCAGGCCATCGACGCCTACAAGAAGGTCAACCAGCGCCCGTTCCCGACGTGGACCGAGGTGCTGGAGGTGATCCGCAAGCTCGGCTACCGCAAGACCCAGCCGACCGAGCTCGACATCCGCTCCGCCGAGGACTGGACCGAGCCCGGCGACGCCCCGGCCTTCCCGCCGCCCGCCGAGGACTTCGACGACGAAGACAGCATGGCCGCGTGAGGGTAGCGACTTCGGATGTGTGATTTCAGATTTCGGATGTGCCGTGCTCTCACCGGGGCGCGGCACATTTTTTCACATCTGACATCTCACATCGGACATCAAACATCTGACATCAACCTGAGCACACCCCACATCGCCGCCGCGCCCAGCAGCGCCGACACGACCGCGGCGATCAGCAGCGTGTGCTTCCCGTGCCACCGCTGCGCCCGGCGGTACCAGCCGTAACGGAACGTCGAGACATCCTCGTTCGCGCGGTAAGCGATCAGGTCCGCGGCGAGCGCCTCCATCGATTCGTAACGGCGGGACGGGTCCTTCTCGAGCGCCTTGAGGCAGATCGTCTCCAGCTCCGCCGGCACGCCCCGCCACCACGGCGCCTCGTCACTCGGCTTGGGCGTGGGCCGCTCAAGCACCTGCTTGAGCACCTCCTCGACGCTTTGGCCCCAGACCAGGTTCTTCAGCGTCACCACCTCGTACAGGATGCTGCCCACGTTGTAGACGTCGGTCCGTTCGTCCACGTCGTCGCCCTTCGCCTGCTCCGGCGACATGTACAACGGCGTGCCGTAGCGCTTGCCCGGTCGCGTGAGCGTCAGGTCCTCTCGTTGCTCGCTTTCCCGCGGGCGCAGCGAGGTGTCGAGCATGCCCTCGCGCAGCCCGGTCACCGCGTCGGGCGTCTCGACCTGCACCGTTGTCTTCTCACCCCGCACCTTCGCCAGCCCCCAGTCCAGCACCGTGACTTCGCCAAACGCCCCGATCAGCACGTTCGCCGGCTTGAGGTCGCGGTGGATGACCCCCTGCGTGTGGGCGTAGGCCACGGTCTGGCACACCGAGATGAGCACGTCGACCAGCGTGGTCAACGGGAACTCCTCGGCCATGTCGCGGTCCTTCGCCGAGAGCTTCTCGATCACGCTGCGGAGGTCGCGCCCCTGCAGCCGCTTCATCGTGAAGTACAGCGCGCCGCTGCGGTCCCGGCCGAGCTCGTAGACGGGCACCGTCCCGGGGTGCGCGATCATCGACGTCACCCGCGCCTCGCGCAGGAAGCGCTTCACCTCCGTCTCGTCCTCGGCGAGGTCTTCGTGGAGCTGTTTGTAGACCACGAAGCGGTGCAGGTTGTTGTCGAAGCAGGTCGCCAGCGTCGCCGTGCCGCCGGCCGTGAGATCCTCGAAGTCGCTGTACTTGCTGGACCCCGCGACCCAGTGCCGGGGTAACAGGGCGTCCGTCTCCTCGAGCCGGATGATCGGCGGGGCGACCTTGCCGGCGGCGGCGAGCGCCTCGAGCTTGCTGCGGTCGACCTGCGGCGGGGCGTCGGCCATCGCCGCATCGTACCCGCCGGGCCTGGGCCGCTCGGGCTTCACCACGCGCGGGTTCTCGGACGGCTTCAAGGCGCGCCGCGATCGGGCCGAAACCAGATGCAGACTTGTGCGCCAGGGTTGTTGGGAGGACCCGTGACACCGCTCTTGAAAGCTCATTACTGCCGCCAAGGCTT
Source organism: Phycisphaera sp. (assembly GCA_028285385.1). Classification (GTDB taxonomy): domain Bacteria; phylum Planctomycetota; class Phycisphaerae; order Phycisphaerales; family Phycisphaeraceae; genus CAZIXN01. The sequence continues at coordinate 1,268 of JANQPR010000036.1, read as the reverse complement.
CACCCTGGTCGAGTTGACCATCGTGATCGCGGTGTTGGCCATCCTCGCCGCGCTGGTCGTGCCCAAGCTACAGGGCCACACCGACGAAGCCGCGGTTCGCACGATCCAGACCAACCTCCGCGCGATCCAGACCCAGGTCGACGCCTTCGTCGCCAACCACGGGCAGCACCCCGCGGACCTCAGCGGCACGTGGTTCGTCGGCGGCACAATCCCGGAACACCCGCACAACACGATGGACATCGCGTCGCACCAGACGCTGGCCGGCAACTACCAACACCCCGGCAACAAGGTGCTGAAGTCCGGTGTGCTCGGCGCGTACTGGTACAACCCGGACAACGCGGTGGTCCGCGCCCGCGTCGCCGACGTGGGCACCGAGGCCGAGACGCTCGCGCTGTACAACGAAATCAACGGCTCGGACGAGACCACGCTGGGCAACTACGGCAGCGGCGGTGGGGGTGGCGGGTCGTGACCCCCGGAACCTCGGCCAAGCGCCGCGGGGGCCGGGCGCTGGCGGCGATGCTGGCCGTGCTCTTTGTTTTGCAGGCCGGGGTGAAGTGGCGGGACGACGCGCTCGCCGACGTGCTCTGGCTGTCGAACGCGGCGCTGTTGATGAGCGCGGCCGGGCTGTGGTTCGATCGGCGGGGGCTGGTCGCGGTGGCGCTGCTGTGGGTCGGCGTGCCGCACGCGGTGTGGATCACCGACTTCGTCGGGCTGCTGGTCACGGGCGAGTCCCGGCTCGGGGTGGTGTCGTATTGGCCGACGGCGGACGCGTGGGTCCGGGCCGGGACGGCGTTCCACCTGTTCCTGCTGCCGGTGTTGTTGTGGGTGGCGGCGACGCGCGGGCTTCGGCTTCGGCCGTGGCTCCCGGCGGGGTCGGTGGCGTTCCTGGTGCTGCTGGTGGTGAGCCGGCTGTGGTCGACGCCGGCGGCGAACGTGAACTGGGTCTACCGCGTCGAGCTGAACGACGGGGCATGGGGCGTGGTCGACGCCTTCAACGCCCAGCCGGACACGACGTACGTGCTTGCGCTGGGCGTGGTGATGGCGGCCGGCGCGTTCTGGCCGACGGCGGTGCTGGTCGACGCGTTGCTCGGCCGGGGTCCCCGCGGCGCGGCGTGGTCGGCAGGAGGCGCCGACGCGCTGCCCGCGTGAGCGGCGTCACGCCTTTTGGGTGGGACGATCACGCCCCTGCTCCACTTGTCAAAGAAAGAGCCTGAGATCGGGCGTCGGGTCTCGGGCGTCGGGCTTCGGCGCATGACCGATGCCAACAC
>JANQPR010000031.1 GCA_028285385.1 Phycisphaera sp. | reverse complement strand
GCGGGGGGGACCGGCGTCCGGTAACGCGGTTGGGGGTTCGCTGAAGCCGGGGTCGATGGGGTCCGGGTCGAAGGCGACGCGTTGGACCGCGGAGAGTCGGCGGAGGATGCGTTTACGGCGAGACGCGGAGAATCCCGCGGCGAACTGCCGGCCGTGGTGGTGCAGCGTGCCCGACGACACGAGCAGCGTCAGCGGGGTCGGCAGCTTCGCCGCCCGGGCGATACGCCACAGCAGCAAGCGGTCCAGCCAAGGCAGGGCGAGGTGGTGGGCGTAACGCAGGAACACGGCGTCGTTGTTGTTGCCGTCGTCCGTGCCGCCGCGCCACTTGCGGGCCAACGACACGCCGGCCAGAACCCCCGCCAGCCCGCCGAACACCACGAGCAGCAACGCCCAGCGGACCTGCCCGCCCTGGACGGCGTGCTTGCTGATGTCGCTTAACGAAGTCTGCACGAGTCGCCCCGGGTCGCCCGGCGCGTTGGGCGTTCTGGTGAGATTCGGTGCGCTGGCTGTGGGATCGAGTGAAGCCGTCGTTTCGGAATCGGTGCCGCCAAATGCGCGTTGGCGGAGCGACTCGGTCTGGACGGGATCGACCAGTTCGCGCTGTGCGAGGCTTGCTCCTGCGGCCGACAAGCAGCTGGCCACCGCGAGCGAAGCCGCGATGCGTCCGAAGCGTCTTGATCTGCGAGTCACGCCGCGGCCCCTTGCGAGGTAGCGTCGCCTTGGTACAGGTCGGCGAGCATCTGGTTGACGGTGGCGGCCGCGTTGGCGGCGTCGTTGGGTCCGCTGGCGGCGGCGGTGAGTGCTGTGTCTGCGGAGCGTTCGGCGACGTCGAGCAAACCCGCCGCGTCCACTAGCCAGCGGGCGGACCGCCGGTGTTCGGGGCGGCGGTCGCCGAGCATCTCACGCATCGCCCGCAGCGCCGTGTCCGTGTCGGTCTCCAGCAACGCACGGATCGCGTTGGCACGGGGACGCGGCTTGTCGTCGTGGATCAGCTGCACGAGCCGATCCCGGAACCGCTCGGCCTGCCGCCGCTGGTCGAGCGCCTCGACGGCGTTGGCCCGGACCCGCGGGTTACGGTGCTTCGTGAGCGTGCCGAGCAGGTCGGCTGCGTGCGGTGCCTGACTGAACCGCAGCGTGGCGGCGGCGGACGCGGCGACCTTGACGTTGGCCGAGCCGGTAAGCCGAGTGACCGCGTCGTCAAACGCAGGCGGCGTCTCGAGGGCGGCAACCCAGCCGAGCGCGCGGACCTGGTGGTCGGCGGGGCCGGTTAGTGTTCGGCCGAGCCGTGAGTCGAACGCGGGGTCGAGTTTGCGGAGGGCACGCAGCGCCGCGGCGCGGCGCTCGGGGCCAAGGCGATGGCCGGCCTCCCAGAGGCGGGCGAAGGCGGCGGGCCCGAGCCGGCGGCCGGCGGTCTCGCGGACCGAAGCGTGGCGTGCGCTCGCCATGGTCGCCAAGGCGCTGGTGCTCGCCAGGTCTCGAGATGCGCGGTCGAGCACGCGGGCGGCTGTCTGCGCCACGGATTCCTCCGCATCTTGCGTGAACACGGCCAACGCGTCGACGCAGCGGCGGCGCTGCCCCTCGTCCAGCGGCTGCGTGAGTTGCTGGGCGAGGCCGCGGACGGCCATGACGCGGGGAGCAACGCCGGCGTGCGATCCGAGGTTCAGCAAGTGTGCAGTGAGCCGCCCCGGCTCGATGGGCATCGCCGACCACAGCGCGGGCAGCCATCGCGCAGCATCGGCATCGAGTTGTCTGCAGGTGACTTCATCCAACAGCAAGGCGTCTGCGTCTCTGATCTTCCGGAGGCCTGCGGTCACGGTCGGGTCGGCGAGGAGGTGCCCGAGGCCCAGCGCATCGCCGAGTTGCCCGTCCCGGGCAGCAAAGCACAGCCCTTGGACGCACGCGCCGGAAAGTGTTGGCTGTGGCAAAAGCGCAAGAAGCGCTCGGCACGACAAGGCGTCGGCCGGCTCACACAACCGACCACGCAACGCCTCGACCAGCGGGTGGTCCGCGTCGGCCAGCGCCTTCTCCGTGTCGGGCAACACAGCGGGCAACGCACGCAGCAGCGCGTCCACCGTGCCGGGGTGGCTGTGTCGGCCGAAGCGGGCCGCCGCGGCGTCAACGGCTTCCGACAGCGAGCGTCGGGCCGAAGCAGAGAGGGTCTCGTCGGTGCCGAGTTCGTGGAGCGCATCGGCGGCGAGCGCGGGCAGGTCGTCCCGGCCGTGACGGAGCAACTCGGTGAGCAGGTACCCCAGCCGAGCGAGCCGGTGGCGACGGATCAGCCGCAGTGCGTTCCTGCAAGGCTGGGATTGGCGTTGACCAACGACGGTCCGTAGCGCGCTGTCGAGTCCGTGCTCGGCGGCGGCGTGGACGAGCCGGGCCTCGGCGGGGTCGAGCGTGTGGAGCTGCGCGACGACCAGCGATTGAGCGGCCGTGTCGCGGCGGCTGAGGATCCGTCGGATGAGGTCGGGCCGTTCGCCGGGGCGGGCGGTGGGCAAGGCGGCCGCGAGCGCCCGGTCGATGGCCGGGCTCTTGAGCTGCCAGAGCGGGTGCTCGGGGTCCTCGGCGGGGGAGCGGGCCATGCACGTTCGTTATCGGCCTGCCCCTCGGTGCCGCTGCATTCGCCCGACGGCCACACGGCGCCGGTGATCTAAGGCGACGCCGGAAATTCCCTGAAACGCCCCAAAACGGGCAAATTTCGTTCAAAAGGGGTTCACTTTCGGCCAAGGCGGGACTAATATCCCGCTCCAACGATCGGTTGGCGTCATGGCTCCGCCCCCCTGGCCGCGACGAACGATTTTTTTCACCTACCAACCCCCCAACAAGGACGTTGTCTGCTATGAGCATCAGCCAATCCAAAGCCGCACAGCTCCAGATGCTGCGGATGATGCTGTACCGCCGCCCGCTGCACCCCGAGCTCTTTGATCTCCAGACCCGCCGCTCCGTTCGCCACGGCGGCTATGAGGTCGAGCAGTGGCTCACCCGCGGCGGCCACATTGTCCGCTTCCAGATCCCGGGGCAGTCGTTGACCGAGGTCGTTATCGAGTCGGGCGAGCACCTGCCCGAGACCGGCCTGATCCACGCGCTGCCCGCGTTCGGCGAGAAGGAATACGAGATGCCCGACGAGGGCAAACTCGGCTTCTTCACCACCATCCAGACCGAGACACTTACCGACAACCTCTATCAGTCGACATATCGCGAGATGGTCGACTTTGCCCGGGAGACCGGCTCGCTCACGCTGTCGTACAACGACCCGGCCGGCGGACCCTGCCTGTCGTTGCTCGACGCGCAGAAGTACAAGCGCGAGTACCACCTTCAGGCCTATCACCTCCAGGCGGGCACGGGCCTCGTCCTTCGGACGCAATCGATTTTCGAGATCAAAGGCTGAGCCTACCGGGGCGCACCAGTTTTTCAGACGTAGAGAAGGCCGTCTCTTCGGAGGCGGCTTTTTCGTTTTGGGATGGGTAATGTCGCGTGCGGGTGCCTTTGTGTGAACTTGGGAGGGATGGGTGTAGTTATGAACCGGCGGCAGGCACCGATTCGCGGTGAAACTTGCGACAACCCGCTTTTTCTGCGGAAAACACCGAGGGTTTAGGGCTAGGCACGGACGATCATTCGGAATAACCTACGCCGGCGGCGTTGAGCCGTTGTCCCCGATGCGTTGAGACCTACCTATTCCGGAGTGGAGAGAGACTATGTGGAATCGTGTTTCTTGGACCTTGGCCGGCTTGTCGTCTGCGCTCGTTGCCTCGGCGTCACACGCCGTCGTGCTGGACTTCGAGTTCGAAGACGACTTCGTCACGCCGCTGGTCAACGGCCAGATCATCGACCCGTTTTTCGACGCCGTTGACCTCGAGTTTGGCAACCTCGTCAGCATCAGTTCCCGCACCATCGGGTCCGACGGCCACCTGGGCGTGACCGTCTTCGACTCTGACGCCGCCGATCAACTGCCCAACACGCAGGACCCCGACCTGCTGGTCAACCGGGGCAACATCCTCATCCTGCAGAACGACGGCAGTTCCGCCACGTCCAACGGCGTCAACGGGCTGCAGTACGACTTCCCCAACGACGAAAAGGATTTCAACGACCGCGGCGCGATCGTTTTTGACTTCCTGAACCCGGTCGAGTTGCTCTCGATCGATATGGTCGACATCAACGGCAGCGCCGGTGCGACGCTGACCCTTACCGACGCGGACAATCGGACCCGCACCTACACCGTGCCGGAGCAATGGACGACCGACGTCACCAACGATCCCGTCGGCTGGCAGACCCTCGACCTCACGACGCTGCTGCCCCAGGCGTCGGAGCCCAACGCCGCAGGCGGCGACGCGACGGCGGTAGAGGACGCCGGGTTTGACCCGCTGCAAGTGGTGAAGCTCGACGTCGCGATGACGGGCTCGGGGCGCCACCCGTCACCGTCGGGCGCGATCGACACGCTGGTCTTCGTCCCCGAGCCGGGCTCGGCGGTGCTCGCCGGGCTCGGCCTGCTGACTTTGGCCGGTCGGCGCCGATAATCCGACGACCCCAAACCTGCTGCTTAACGAACGGGCCCACGGCACACCGCCGCGGGCCAGTTTTTTGATTGCTTCGGGACCGCGCAGGCCAGCCCGCTACAGCCGTGGCTTCTGACGCATGCCGCGGACCTGCATGGGCAGGCCGTAGAGGTCGATGAAGCCGCGGGCGGCGGTGATGTCGTAGCCGTCCATCGCAAAGCTCGCGAGTTGCTCGTCGTAGAGCGATTGTGGTCCGTCGGCCTTGACCGCCATCGCCCGGCCCTTGTAGAGCTTGACCGTGACCGTTCCAGTGACGACGCGGCTTGCCTCGTCCACGAATGCCTGCAGCGCTTCGCGGAGCGGGTGGAACCACTGGCCGTTGTAGGTCAACTCGGCGTAGCGCGTAGCCAGCCGGATCTTCTCGTGGAACAGGTCGCGTTCGAGGCAGAGCTGCTCGAGCGCCTTGTGGGCTTCGTAAAGGATCGTGCCGCCGGGGGTCTCGTACACGCCGCGGGATTTCATGCCGACGAGGCGGTTCTCGACCAAAACGGTCTGCCCGACCGCGTGTTGGCCGCCGACGTTGTTCAGTAGCGCGATCAAATCGTGGCCCGGCAGCTTCTTGCCGTTGACCGCGACGGGGTTGCCGGCCTTGAACTCGAGCTCGACGTACTCGGCCTTGGCCGGTGCCTTCTCGACGGGAACGGACATGACCAGGCAGTTCTTCCAGTTCGGCTCCTGGTCCGGGTGCTCGATCTCGGCGCCCTCGTGGCTGATGTGCCAGAGGTTGCGGTCCCGGCTGTAGATCTTCTTCCTGGTTTGCTCCACCGGGATGCCGTGCCGCTTGGCGTAATCGATGGCGGTTTCGCGGTCGGTCAGGCCGTCCTCGATGAACTTCGGGTCCTTCCAGGGCGAGATGATCCTCAGCTTCGGGTTCAGCGCGCGGGCCGTGAGTTCGAAGCGGACCTGGTCGTTGCCCTTGCCGGTCGCGCCGTGCCCGACGGCGTCGGCCTTGGTCTGCTTGGCGACGAGGACCTGATGTTTGGCGATCAACGGCCGGGCGATCGACGTGCCCAGCAGGTAGTCCGACTCGTAGACCGCGTGCGCCCGCAGCATCGGGAAGCAGTATTCCTCGGCGAACTCCTTGCGGAGGTCTTTGACGACGACCTCGTCGGCACCGGATTCGTACGCCTTTTTCTCGATGCCCTGGAGCTCGTCGCCTTGTCCGAGTTCGGCGGCGAACGCGACGAGTTTCACGCCCGGGTAGCGGTCCTTGAGCCAGGGCAGGATGACGGACGTGTCGAGGCCGCCGGAGTAGGCGAGGACGATCTTCTTGGGCGCTTTCTCGGTGGGCATGGCGGGATGATAACGCCGGTTAGCGCAGCAAAAGCGAGCCGCTCCTGCAACGTGGAGATTGCCGGCCCTGGGGTCAGGAGGACGCGGTCGGCTGCGGAGTGGCTGACGCCTCGACCGCGACGGTCTCGTGTTCTCGCGCCGCGTCCGCGTCGTGAAGACGGTCGTACATCCGGCGAAGCAGCCACGCGGTCGGCCGGGGCAGGGCGGTTGCCAGTGCGAACGTCAACCGAGAGCCGAACGCCGGCCAGACCTCGGGCCTCGGCCGACGCAGGGCCGCGACGATTTTCTTGGCCACGTGTTCGGGCGACTGCATCATCCATGCCGGCGTGTTTTTCTTCGCGGCCGACTCGGCCTTTCCGGCCTTTCCGGCCGAGACGTCGAAGAACTCCGTGCGTGTCCCAACCGGGTGAACGGTCGTGACGTCGTAGCCCCGGCCGTGCAACTCGGCCCGCATCGCCTGGGCCAGGCAGTCCTGTGCGGCCTTGGTCGCGGCGTACGGCCCGTTGGTCGGCGGGCCCAGTTCGCTCAAGCAGGACGTGGTCACCAACAGGTGGTTGAGCCCTTCAGCGGTGCGGTCCATCGTGCGCAGCGCCTCACGCAGCGTGTGCACCGTGCCCCAGTAGTTCACTTCGAACAGCTCACGGTGGTCGCCCAGCGGTGTGCGGTGCGCCTCGCGCTCGATCCCGTAGCCGGCGTTGGCGAGCGCCGCGTCGACCCGGCCGAAGCGTTCCCACGCCTCCGTGAAGAGTTGCTTGACGTCCGCGGGGTTGGCGACGTTGCAGGTGAAGAAGTGGGCCTTGCGGCCTCGGTCGGCGACCTGCTTGGCGATCCGCATCAGCTTGTCCGCCCGGCGGGCGGCGAGGGTGACGTGCATCCCCGCGTCGGCGGCGGCGAGCGCGGTGGCGGCGCCGATGCCCGACGAGGCGCCAGTGATCACGAGGACACGGTCGGTGAGGTCTCGGCCCATGCCTTCATGTTATGGGTCGGCGTGCGAGTTTTCTCCCACGGGGTGCGCGAGAAGCTGGGTGGTCTTCGCGGCGAGGTTTCAGCCGGTCGCCGCCGAGCGGCGGAAAAGCCTTGACAACCCGCGGCGGGCGTGTCACGCTCGCACTGGCCGCCGGGGCGGGTGGCTGGAGTGACTTCTGGAGGGTGTCCCCATCTACACGCACGGACGAGGGAAACGGCGAGGCTGCGCCCGGGGAACCGAGGCCCACAACGATCCTGCGCGGCAGCCGATGGCGGTCGGCCGGCTTCACGTCGCGCGCATCGCGGGTTTCACACTCACTGAACTGCTCGTGTGCATCAGCGTGATCGCGTTGCTCCTGGCCCTGCTCCTGCCGGCGTTGGGCTTGGCGCGCCGCACCGGCCGTGACACGCAGTGCCGATCGAACCTCCGTGCGTTGGCGTCGACCAGCACCAGCTACGCCATCGACCACCGGCAGATGCTGCCGTTCACAAACCACCCCGACCCCAACATCAAGGCGTTCAGCGGCACGATGATCCGTCGGCTCGGGCTGCTCAGCCCGGGCGGCCGGCGCGGCGACGCCGACTACCCCGTGTTTCTCTGCCCGGCCGCGCCGGTCGACACGACCATCACCGGCGGCATCCACTACTCGGTCAACCTCGGCGTGTGCGTGTTCGGCAAGTCGCCACTGCGCCCGTCGGCGATGCGGCTGCACCGGGTGAAACGACCCAGCGAGGTCGTGCTCGTCGCCGACGGCAACCAGACCCGCGACGGCGGCATCAGCCGGGAGTACCTGTTCTATACCGACGACGGCCGGCACTCGCGCGACGCCGACCCGTACACTCACGGGCGGGACCCCGACGGTTTCCGCTTCCAGCCCGAGGCTCGGGGCGACATCGACCGCGACGCCGCCGTCCCGACCAACAACAACCGCGACGAGACCAAAGGGCGAATCGGCGCCGTCCGCTACCGGCACGGCGGCAACACATCCGACACACGCGGCTCGGCCAACGCCGCGTGCATCGACGGGCATGTGGAAGCCTTCGAAGTGGGAGAGTTGAAGCAACGCCACTTCGCCACCACGTACTGAATCCACGTGGCATCATTCAACGCCGGTCACGGCTTATGCTGTGGCCATGAACACCACGGACGCCGACCTGGCCCGCATGATCGCGGACGCCGCACTGCTGCGGGGCGACTTCACGCTGCGCTCGGGCAGGAAGAGCAAGTACTACCTTGACAAGTACCTGTTCGAAACCCGTCCCGAGATTCTGGCCGAGTTGGCCAAACGCTTCGCGGCGCACGTCACCGACGACGTCGACCGCATCGCGGGCCCCGAGTTGGGCGGTGTTCCGCTCGCGACCGCCACCGCGCTGCACACCGGCAAGTCCATGGTCCTCATCCGCAACGCCAAGAAGGACTACGGCACCGCCAAGCGCTACGAAGGAACGCTGGAGAAAGGCGACCGCGTCCTCGTCACCGAAGATATCGCCACCTCCGGCGGCCAGAGCATCGAAGCCGCGAAGCTGTTGCGCGACGAGTGCGGCTGCGACGTGGTCAGGATCGTTGTCGTGATCGACCGCCAGGAAGGGGCCGAACAGGCCATCCGCGACGCGGGCTTCGACTTCGCGACGCTGTTCACGAAGGCGGACCTGGGGATCGATGAGTGATGACTGGACCCTTACGCCTCAGGTTTGGTCGACTGCTCTATTTCCGTTTTACACACTCCTGTCGATTCAGCAGCTATCAAGCGAGTCGCGAGATGTAATCTCTCGGAGACTGCGATACGGAATCCAACCATGCGGCAATCCGGTCTGTGCCTGTTTGGCTTAGCTCTCCCAGCGCAACTAGGAGGTTTTCTCATCATGTACGTGAGGCCCTTACGACTCGGTCTTGTTTGCGGCTGCTTGCTGTTGCTGTTGGTGATCGGCGCGGTTTCAAGTCAACTCACGCATGCAGAGCAAGCGGGAAACGGCACAAGCCCTGAGGGAGACGGGGAAGTTCATCAGCAGGCCAATGCCTTGAAAGTGCATTACCTTGAGATAGTGACTTCATCGGTCGATCAGACGTGTGCCGCAATGGAAAAAGCGCACGGTGTGGTGTTTGGTGACCCGGTGTCTCAACTCGGGAATGCCCGCACGGCCAAGCTGGCGCACGGCGGCTTGCTCGGCGTGCGTGCTCCGATGCGTGACACAGAAGCGCCCGTGGTGCGGCCGTATGTGCTGGTACGTGACATTGACGCCGCGCTTCAAGCAGCCGAGGCGTCCGGTGCCGAAGTAGCAATGTGGCCGATGACGATCCCCGGCCGCGGGAAGTTTGCTATCTACATCCTCGGCGGGATCGATCACGGCCTCTGGCAACTCTGAATAGGCCCGTTTAGTCACTCGCGAGGTAGCGGGGCGTTCGGCGCAAAGCGGACGATTGGCGCGTATTCCCCGTCGAGTTCTTTGAGGTTGTCGGCGGCGTCTTCGCGGAACGCCAAGAACTTGAAGCCCAGAAACTGTGGCTTGCCGGCGGCGATCTTCTCCGGGTTCTTCGCGACGCTGGCGGCGGCGTAGTCGGCGATGCGTTCGCGGCGGACCGCCGGGGCGGCGCTGTGGATCATCCAGAGCTCGCCGTCGTCATCGATCTCGACCAGGCCGAAGTGCCCGACGTACGCCCCGGCGAACCGGCCGTTGATGCCGTCGCCCGTGGGGGGCGTGCCGCGCACGATCTGCACGAGGTCGCCGTCCTGCAGCATGCCGCGCGCCCGGCCGAGGTGTTCGTGTGGAAGGTAAGACGTCCCGTGCTCGATGATCCAGTCGTCGAGTTCCGTGCCGAAGCTGTTGCGGAGGAACTTGGCGACATTCGCCTTGGCGTTGTATGGCACGGCCACGTCCCCGGCGATCTCGTCGGTCACGTCGCGCACGATCCAGGCGTTGTTCACGTTCCACTGCGGCTCGGTGTAGTGGTTGCGGGTCGCGACGCCGATACGCCCGTCGATGTAGCGGATGCGTTGCAGGTAGCCGAAAAACTCGGCCCAGTCGTCGCCGAGCGACATCGCGTAGGTGTGCTCAACAAAGACGACACAGTCCGACTTGCCCAGCTCGAACAACGGCTGCGCGTCGTCGACCTCGAACGGGAACTCGCCGAGCAGGTAGATGTCGTAGGGCTGGCCGAGCTGTCGGTGCGCGACCTTCAGGATGCGTTCCCGGATGTCGGGCGTGGCGGCGTGCAGGTCGCCGACGAACGTGTCTATCTGTTTTGGCTCAAGTGAGAACAAAGGAGTGGCGCCGACCAGAGCCTCGTCGCTGTCTGCTTGTGTCGCCGAGCGGCAACCGCCGAGCGCTAAAGCGGAGACAGCAAGGGCAGCCACCGCGACAAGCGCGACCCGCCTTGACGGTCCGGCGAAGCGGGCTTGACGGGTTTGATCCGGGTTGGTGACGTCATCGCACATGTTGATCACCCGATGAACTCGATGCCAGAGATGGTGTCTTCGCTGTCTTCGTCGCCGTGGACGATAACGGGGTCGGTCTGGGCTTCGATGCTGACGCGGCCCTTGGCGTCGACGACGCAGACGGGGACGCGGCCGGCGGCCCAGTCGGCCAGTGGCAGCAACGGCCAGCGTTGGCCCATGTGCCGATCGGGCTCGACGGTGAGGTAGCTGCCGCCGGGCGCGAGGCGGTTGATGGTGAGCCGGGGCGTGGCGAGGAAGTAGCCCAGCGCGACGACGCCGCGCGGGTAGTGGGCGAGGTAGTCGTTGACGTAGCTGTCGCTGAAGCCCAGCGAGTTGTCGCCGGTGTTGGACATGACCTGCAGGTCCCAGTACTGCTGGGCGGACGACGGGCCGGAGAGCCCGAGGTAGCGGGCGAGCATGTCGCGCCAAAGGTTCAGCGAGACGCGGAGACAGTCGGGCGACTCGGAGGAGTGGCCGTCGCCGTAACGGCCTTGGTTCTCGCGGTCGGCGGCGATCAGGTCGGCGACGACGCGCTCGTGCGCGAGCAGCGTCGGCTGGCCAACCATGATCGGCAGCAATAAGCCGTTTCCGGTGTGGATGGAGTACGCGTCGGTGCCGGGGAGCTCGTCGAAGGGCAGGGGTTTGCCGGTGTCGGGGTCGGCGAGCTCCAGAGCGGAGGCGTCGCAGGCGATCGCGTAGTGGTCGCCGATCCAGGCGGTGCGTTCGAGCTTCTTGACGTCCTGTTCGATCCGCGGTTCGAGCTGGCGGGATTGGTCGGCGTGGCCGGCAAGGCGGAGCAGGTCGGCGGCGGCGCGCATCGCGGCGAGGCGCTTCACCGCGAGGTAGGTCTGTTTCCGCGCGAACCGGACGGCGGCGGGGCCGTCGGCGAGCGTGTTCGAGTTGCCCTCGGTGGGGAAGCCGGAGTTGTCGCGGTCGGCCCAGAGCAGGTACCGGGTGGCCCGACGGACGAGCGGGAGCACTTCGGATACCGGTTCACGGTCGCCGGTCCAGCGTGTGTACGCCTGGAGCAGCAGCAGGTAGTTGGCGTTCTCTTCGACCTCCATCGCGTGCCGGGAGCGCTGTCCGGTCGCCGCCATGCCGGACCCGATGTCGTGCGGCAGTAGCATGCCCTTCGACGGATCGTGCTCGGCGGCGTACTGCGGCCATTGACGCAACTGCAGCCTCAGCAGGTCCGGCCAGAGCGACAGCGGGAAGACGCAGTTGTTGTATTCCACGTCGAGCGTGTTGTGCGTGAGCGACGAACCCTCCCAGACGCTGTACCAGGGGAAACGTTCGGGGCCGTCTTCACCGTCCTCGCCCCGCGTGTGAGTCCCGGTGCACCAGAACGCGTTGGCGAGGTAGTTCTGGAACGACTGGTGGACCAGGTGCAACTGGGCGTGGTCGAGCGGCGCTTGCTCGATGATCTTCTCGAACCGCCGGGACAGCGCAAGGTAGTCGTCGCGGTGCTGCACGGCTTCCGTGACTACCGCGTCGACATCCGAGAAGTAGTCGCGGTAAGCGAAGCGGGCCGGGCAGTCGGCGCCGTGGTGCTTGACGAGCAGGACGGGTTGGTCGACGTGCGCCGCCCACACCAGTCGCCACTTCACGCCGGAGCCGGCTTCGGTCACGGGTAACTCGAGCTTGAGCCCGGCGCCGCGTTGGCCATCGGCTTCGAGGGCTTCGGTTCCCGGGTTCAGTGAGACGATGCGCTCCTGAACATCGACGGGCTTGAGCGGCGGCGGCGGGGCCAGGTCGTCGCGCGGCAGGCTGTGTCGGGGCTCGAGCGTGTTGCGGTAGCTCAGGTCGATCGTGCCGGGCGTCGCGGCGATGTCGGTGTTCCGCCGGCGGAGGCGTAGGGTCAGCGTGATGCGTTCGGGCGTCGGGCCAGTGGGCTCGATGTCGCGCACGCGGTCGACACCGTTGACACGCATTTCGAGGTAGAACGCCGGCATCACACAGAGCCGGCGGTTCTGCGGATAGAAGACCGCGTGGACGTTGAACTCGAAGCGGATGCGGTACGCCGCGCTGTAGCCGCGGAACGTGACCGAGTTGATGCGGTCGAACTGCTCGGGGTTGTACAGCGGCTCGACACCGGGCAGGTCGAGGTCGGCTGTGAGCGGCAGCAGTCGCTCTGTGCCGTCGGGTTCGACCAGGCCCACGGCGAGGTCGAGCGGGGAATCGAGGAAGCGCCCCATGGCCGAGTGCATGACGCGTCGGCGCCCGGGTTCGAACAGCAGCGTGAACCGGCTGCCCAACCGCGAGACCGTCCAACTCATCAGCTGCATCAAGCGTCCTCATGTCGGGTGAATCGCCGAGGATCGGGGCAATCACACGAAGCTGGCATCATAAACCGAACCCGTTGCGGTGAAGTCGGCACGATGCCGACGCGGCGTGCAGGAATCTCACGTGGGCATCGCTTGGCGTAGCCGTTGCACCACTGGAACCAGATGCCGGACCGCGGCGTCGACCTCCGTTTGAGTGGTGCATCGGCTCAGCGAGGACCGCACCGACCCGTGAGCGACCCGCTCGGGGATCCCCATCGCCAAGAGCACCGGCGACGGCTCGAGCGACCCGCTGCTGCACGCCGCGCCGGCCGACGCGCACACGCCCCGTTCACTGAGCCCGAGAAGGATCGCTTCGGCCTCCAACCCCGGGAAGCCGAGATTCGACGTGTTCCAGAGCCGGCCAAACTCGGCCGACGCCGCGTTGACGACCGTGTCCGGCAACTCGGCCGACACCTCGGATTCGAGCCGGTCTCGCAGAGCGCGGACACGCTCCACCGCTTCACCTTCCTTGAGGAACGCCCACGCCAACTCGGCGGCGACGCCCATCCCGATGATGCCGGGCGTGTTCTCGGTCCCACCGCGTCGGTCCATCTCCTGCGGCCCGCCGCGTTGCGTGGGACGCAGGCGAACGCCGCGGCGGACGAATAGCGCGCCCATGCCTTTGGGGCCGTGGAACTTGTGGGACGCGATGGTCAGAAGGTCAACCGCCACGTCTGCCAGGTCGATCGCGGTCTTACCGGCCGCCTGGGTCGCGTCGATGTGCAGCCAGACGCGACGCGGCGGTTCCGCATCGGCATTGAAGCGCTTGACGGTTTCCGCGAGCTCCGCGATGGGTTGGATCGTCCCCGTTTCATTGTTCGCCCACTGCACGCTGACCAGCGTCTTGCCTTCCGACCGTTCGAGCAACCCCGGCAGCGCCGCCACGTCAACGACGCCGTCCCCGTCGACCGGCATCCACAACACTTGGGCCGACTCGGCCAGACGGTCCAGATCCTCGGCCGGCTCCCGCACGGCGCTGTGCTCGACGCGGTTGGTGATCAGCGTGCACTGCTGTCCCGGCTTGGGCGTTAGCAGACCGTGGATCGCGAGGTTGTTCGACTCGGTGCCGCCGGAGGTGAACACGACCTCGACCGGTTTGCATCCGAGCAGGTGGGCGACCTGTTGGCGGGCGAGCTCGACGCGTTGGCGGACCCGCTGCCCGAACCGGTGTACGCTCGACGGGTTGCCCCACAACTCCCGATTGACCTCGTCCATCGCGGCGCAGACCTCGGGCGCGGGCCGGGTCGTGGCGTTGTTGTCGAGGTACACCAGATCCACGGCGGGAGTGTAAACCAAGCGTTGCATTCAGCGAATCGACACCGCGTCGAGCCAGGCGTTGACTTGACGGCGCGAGGTCAGCCGGATCCGGGTGAGGTGCGTCCACTCCGGATCGCTGAAGAACTGGGTCATCCTTTGCTTGCGTCGGGTGTACGAAGTCCAGGCCCACAGCAGGATCGAGTCCCGGCTGAGGGTCGTCCGCAAGGACTCGACGTTGCCGTGCCACAGGGGTTCGCGGGTGACCACGCGGCGTGCGGTTCGCCAAGTGACCTGTCCCATCACCACGTGTCGGGGCAGGTCCAACCAGACCACGGTGTCGGCCCGGTCGAGCACGGGGAAGTCTTCCGGGTCCTTCGGGGGAACGAGGTTGCCGTCGAGCACCCACCGCGGCCCGCGCGTCGCGGCTTCGAATCGCACCGGCCGTTCGGCCCGCGGTACCTCACTCCACTGTGGTCCCCAGATCAACTCGTCGTTGCACACGTATTCGAGGCCAAGCTCTTCCGCGAGGCGTTTGGCCACGGTCGTCTTCCCGCAGCCGGACGTGCCCACCACGAGGATGCGTTTCCCGGGCGAGGGGGACACGTCGCCTTGGGAACCTGGGATGCGTGGGCTCATACGGCAGACCGAAAGCGGGGCGAACGATGGCATGGGGGCACCGGGCCAGCTACATTATGGGCCTCCATGCCCGCACTTGAAGTGATCAGTCGCGACGCCCGGGTGCTCCGCCAACTCCCGTTCGAGCAGGACCGCGTCCTCATCGGGCGGGGAGACGATTGCTTCCTCAAGATCGACGACGACGACCAAGTCTCCCGGCACCACTGCGAAGTCGTGCTGCACAACGATCGGTACGTCCTCCACGACCTCAACTCGCGCAACGGCACCGTCGTCGGGACCCGCCGGGTGGACGCCGTCAAGCTCCGGTCCGGCGGCGTGTTTCGGGTGGGCAACACGTTCGTCCGCTTCATGGACGCCGCGACGCCCGGCCCCGTCGAACCCTCCCCCGAACCGGTCGTCAACGGTGACGCGGGGGACAGCAGCGTGTACGACGTCGCGGTCCTCGCCGAGGACGACGACACGGCCACCGCCACGGTCGCCCGGCCGCAGGTGCGGAACCAGAACGCCTACGGCGCCAACTCGCTCCACTCGCTGGCCACGATCGGGCACGAACCGGGCTTCGGGTTGCAGCACCTGTCGCTGATCAACGCGCGGTCACAGGTGGTGCACGAGGCCGGCGCGTCGGTCGAAGGGCAAGGCGAGTCGTTGCTGGTGTTGCAGCTGATCCTGCTGGGTGCGGTGCGGACGCGCTCGACGGATGTGCACCTGGAACCGCGTCAAGCCGACGCGTTGCTGCGGATGCGGATCGACGGCGCGATGATCGAGGTCTGCGCGATCCCGCTCGATCTGGCGAAGAAGACGGCGTCACTCGTGAAGGTGATGTGCGACATCGATATCGCCCAGCGGGCGATCATCCAGGAAGGCCACTTCTCGCTCGGCGTGCCGGGCCGGACCATCGACTACCGCGTCAGCTTCACACCCGTGATGCACGGGCAGAAGATGGTCATCCGCGTGCTTGATACGGCGCTCGCCCCGCAGCAGCTTTCGGACCTCGGGCTTGACGGCGAGGTGGCCGAGCGCCTCCGCGCGACCAGCGAGCAGTCCACCGGCCTGGTCACCATCTGCGGGCCCACGGGCTCGGGAAAGACCACCACGCTCTACGCGATCCTGCGCGGCATCGACGCCCAACTCCGCAACGTGATCACCATCGAAGACCCGATCGAGTACGAGTTGCCCAGCGTCACGCAGATCCCCGTCGATCACGACAAGGGGCACGGCTTCGCCCAACTCCTGCGCTCCTGTCTCCGCCAGGACCCGGACGTCATCGTCGTCGGCGAGATCCGCGACCGCGACACCGCCATCACCGGCCTGCAGGCCGCGACTACCGGGCACCTCGTGCTCTCCACCATCCACGCCAATGACGCGATCGGCACGGTGTTCCGCCTGCTGGACCTCGGCGTCGAGCCGTACCTTGTCGCCAGCACGCTCAACCTCGTTCTCGCCCAACGCTTGGTCCGCACGCTCTGCGACAACTGCAAGCGCCCGATCGAGTTGAACGACCGTGACCTGCGCCGGATGAATCTCGAGAAGGCCCCGGAGGATCCGGTCATGGGGCCGGTCGGCTGCGACCAGTGCTTCAACACCGGGTACACCGGCCGGACCGCGGCGTTCGAGTTGCTCCGCGCCAGCGACGAGATCCGGGACGTCATCCTCGCGACGCCGAACATCGCCGACCTCAAGCGTGCCGCCTCGAACGCGGGTCTTGTCCCGCTGCGCGACCACGCCCGATCTTTGATCATCAAGGGCCGGACCTCGATCGAGGAATGCCACCGCGTGATCGGGTTGGAGTGAGCCGCGATCTGCCGGCGATCACCGCATAGTCAGGGTTTGACCTGATTGACGCTAGAGCGAGCGGTGGGTGAAGTACCGATTCGGTCGGGACGGGGGCCTCAACCGATCCAGTGGTTCGCGGTGAGTTCGCCTGCGGTGGCGTGGCGATCCTGTGTTTCACTTTCTTGACGGAGCCTGACATGCATACAGCGGCAAAGCGGTGGTCGGCGGTCCTCGTGGCGTGGGGCGTCGGGTGGGGGTTCGTTGGCTGCGGCAGCGCGGACAACGAGGCGTTGGCCGAGTCGGATCAAGCCGCGGCTGAAAATTCGAAGACCGGAGACACCGCCACGGACGCCCCGGCGTGGGACATCGAAGAGGCCTTGGCGATCAGCTACGACGGCCCGCCAGCTCCGGCCGACCTCAACCAGGCGTCGGAGCTCATCGAGGCGTTGAGCGAGAAATACAGCTCGACTAACGTCCCCGAGGTGCTCAACCCGCCGTACGAGCCCGACGCGGTGTTGGATTACGCCAAGGCGATCAAGGCCTTCGAGATTTCGCGCCCGATCGACACCGCGTGGCTCGAAGGCCTGGACATCCCGGCCCTACCCCGCGGCGAGCGCGATAACTACTTCATTCTCGAGAGCGCCGCGAACTCGCTCGTCGGACGTCTCAACGACTTTTTCCCCAATGATCTCGCTTACACGCTGAAGTACACCAACGTCAACCTGCAGAACACACTTAACGACAGCCTGAACATGGTGAGGGACGCGGCCTCCGCAGAGCTCGACGACGAACTCAAGCTCAAGAACCTGTTCGCCCGGCCCGAGCGGGTCCAGATGATTCACGAGTTTGGAGATGACGCCAAGAAGATGATCCCGTTGGCCGAGATGCTCGATCATCAGTTCGGCGAGGGCACCGGCGACTGGGACGCGATGCGCGAGCAATTAGCGGCCGACCTCGCCACGTTCGAGGAGAAGGTGCACGCCGCGGCACGGCTGATCGTCCCGCCGGCCGACATCGGCGACGCCGACCTCCGCGAGGCGGCCGAGGACGTGCTCCGCCGAGAGCAGTACGGCGTGGGCGAGTGGGAGCGGCTGGTGGTCAACGCACCCGTTCGTAGATACAACCGCACCCTCTACACGATCGACGAGCACTACATCCACCGCGGCCAGAGCATTTGGGAAGAGTTCCAGGCCACGACCATCGAGCGCGAGCCCGACGGCAACTTCTACCTGTTCCACAACGACATCGTCCGCTACGAACAGGCCGCCTCGCAGACGCCGACGGGCAAGTGGCTCCTGGGCAAGCGATTCCGCGGTTCACCGATCCTTGAAGAGAACATCGGGAAGTAGCGTCCCCGCAAAGTTTGCGACCCGATCGCGCGTCATATGCCGCCATGTTGGTTGGCCCGGCCTCGTCGCGTTAGAGTGGCCACTGCATGGCCAAGGAACGCATTGTCTCCGGCGAGGCCGCGGGCGCGGTTGAGGAACAGTTCAATCTGTCGCTGCGACCTTCGCTCAAGACGTGCCATCGCATCGTTGGGCTGGAGGAATCCGGCGCCGAAAGAAACCCCGGCCACCGGCGTTACACACGCCCGCCACGTTCGGCGATCAAACGCATCGCCGGCTTGCTCACCCAGCGCCGCTCGTGAAATTGTTTACCGTAGCTCAGCGGGGTGACGTCTCGGAACTTGTGCATCGTTTCGTCGTCGACGAACCGGAGTTGTTTGCGGATCGACGCCCGGACGTTGGGGTCCGCCCCCGCGTCCAACAGCAATCGCGCCATGGCCCCGTCTTGCTGGCGGCCACACGTATTTGGCTGGGAGACCACGGTGTGGAACAGCGGCGTATGCCCGCCGAACCCGTCCGCGTCTACGGCTGCCTGAGCGTTGACGTCGGCGCCGTGCTCCAACAGCCAACGGGCGATATCGATCTCGTCGAAATCCACACACAGGTGAAGCAGCGTGCCCCCCGCCAGCGGCGTGCCGTGCAGGGCGTGCGAAGGGTCCGCGTCACACCCGAGGTCAAGCGGGTAGATGTCGCGATGCGAAAAGCGTCGGTGAACCAGCTCGGGGTCGCGGCGTCGGTGCTCTTCCAGAAGGTCGATCCGTCCGCGGTGCAGGGCCATCACCGGCGTGCCGGGCAGCGTGACGCCGTGCTGGGCCATCAGTTCAAGGCAGGCGTGTTTACCCTCGGGGTTGCGCGAGTAGGTCTGCAGCAACATCCCGACCGGTGCGAGCTTGTCCCCTTGCGCATCACTTAGCTCTGCGCCCAGCCCGAGCAGCAGTCCTAAGCCCTCGGAATCCTGGGTCTCACACGACCCCATCACGACGCCCTGTTCCAGCTTCGCGCCGCGGCCGAGCAGGTCCTGGGCGGTCTGGACCCGGCTCTGGAGGCAGGCGCGCTCAAAGGCGTGTTGAAGATCCTCGGCCCCCATCTCGGCGAGCGCCGCGATAATGCGGTCGCGCCCGAGGTTCGCCGCGAAGGACATGGGCGGGCCCCAGTTGCTGTTCGGCAGGCCGTTAGCGTTTTCCTGGAGCAGCTTCGGATCACGGGCTACCAACTCACACACGGCGTCGACATCGTCACCCCAGATCGCGTCGATCATCCGGCAGGCGGTCACCAGCCGCGGCCAACTCGGAATGCCGTAGGCCCGAGCCAGCGCGAGCTGCACATCCGCGAGCTGCGCCGCCTCGGGCGAAACCTCTTCGGGGTGGTGCTCTCGCAACTCCGCGACCGCGGCGGGGACATCGTCACGGACCCCCCGGAGCAGGTCCTTGGCTTGGTGTTTGAGCTGATCGAGATCGGGACGGACGGGGAACTGACGTGTCGCCATGACGGACCTCCTTCAGTGGGGCCCGGTGTCCGCTGCGTCGGGCCAAAGGAGGTTCGTATGAACCTGGGATGTCAGTCGAGGAACCAGGTGGACTCGGTCCTTCCCGCGGACACGGCGGCAACCTGAATGCCGAGAACTTAGCCTAACGCTGCGCCCGCGCGCCCGCAAGGGTAAAGTTGGTGTGCATGGCCAAAGAACGCCTCATCTCGGGAGCCTCGGCGGGGGTCGCGGAAGAGCAGTTCAATCTGTCGCTGCGCCCGCAGACTCTCGACGACTACGTCGGTCAGCCGGGGCTGGTCGAAAAGCTGCGGATCACGCTCGAAGCGGTCAAGCAGCGCGGCGAGCCGATGGAGCACGTCCTGCTGCACGGCCCGCCGGGCCTGGGCAAGACCACCCTCGCCCACATCATCGCGGCCGAGATGGGGACGCACTGCGCGATCACGTCGGGGCCGGCTTTGACCAAAGGCGGCGACCTGGTCGGGACGTTGACCAAGCTGCAGCGCGGCGACGTGTTGTTCATCGACGAGATCCATCGCCTGCCGGTGTCGGTCGAGGAGTTCGTCTACCCGGCGATGGAGGACTTCAAGATCGACTTCACGATCGACTCGGGCATGCACGCCAAGACGGTCCCCATCGCGCTCAAGCCGTTCACGCTGATCGGAGCGACGACGCGGGCGGGGCTGCTGTCGGGGCCGATGCGGTCGCGGTTCGGGATCACGCACAACCTGGAGTATTACGGCAGGACCGACCTGCTGTCGATCCTGCGTCGCTCGGCGGGGTTACTCGAGCTGGAGTTGACCGACGACGCCGACGCGGCGTTGAGCGCGATCGCCGAGCGCGCCCGGGGGACACCACGGATCGCGAACCGTCTGCTGCGGCGCGTGCGTGATTTTGCTCAGGTCAAACACGATGGGCAACTCGGCCCGGCGGTGGTCGACGCGGCGCTCGAACTCGAGGGCGTCGACGCGATCGGGCTGGATGAGTTGGACCGCAAGTACCTGCGGGTCATCGGCGAGGTCTACGCCGGCGGCCCGGTCGGGTTGGAGGCGGTGGCCGCAACCCTGGGCGAAGACGGCGGCACGCTCGAATCGGTCGTTGAGCCGTACCTTCTGCAGCTCGGCTATGTCGCCCGAACACGGAAAGGCCGGCAACTCACGCAAGCCGGGGCGGGGCACGTTGGGCTGGCGCTGGCCGACCGCAAAAGCGCCGCGCTGTTTGACGGTAACGATTGAAACACTGTTTCTTGTGTTGAGCTGCGTTCCGAGCGGGCGATGCGCTCGACAGCCTGGGCCGGTGTGTTGTACAACGTTATCGATTCACCGCCGATTCATTTTGTCGGCAGTCCCATCTCAGGAGCACGGCCATGCAAGACACCGCCCCCCTAGACCTGCGCCGCGACTACTTCGCCACGCTGCGTGACGAGATCCGCGCGACCAAGGCTCGCATCTTTGTCGTGTTGATGGTCAGCATCATCGGCGCCCCGTTGTTGACGTTCTTCGCGATGCGCTCAGAATCGCAGTTGCTGACCATGATCGCGCCGCTGATCGTGATGCTACTGCTGATTCTGTACCTCGCCGAGCAGACGCTATTGATGCGGGCCGGCCGTTACATCCGTGACCACGTCGAGGGCAAGGACAGCGACTGGGAACGCTGGGTTGGCAGCCTCGGGCTGCGTTCCGCGGAGCGGCAGTTGTTCGCGCTGTTCGTCATCCTCGGGTTGTTCTTTTTCACCGTGCTGCTGCTGCAGGCGATCGCCCAGATCATCGCGATCGAGGTCGGGGACGCCCGAGACTATGAGTACTACTTCCGCAAGTACGGCATCTCGGTCATGTACGCGGTCGCCACGATCTGGGGCCTGGTGACGATCATCCGGTTCTGGCACGCGGCGGTGAGCACCTCGGATTGACCGATTCCGCAGCGAAGTCGGCTTTCACGAACCTAGCCGTCGAGGGCGGCGTACGGCCGGCATGACGCGAGGGAAGACCGCACCCCGTGGGCTGGGACGGCCGCTGCACGCATCGCTGCTGCTCGCGGTCGCCGCCGCGCCCATGGCTCTCGCGCTGGCGTGGTGGACCGTGCCGAGGTCGAGCCAAGCGGAAGCCGCGACGCCCCCAAGCGGCGCCGGGGGGTCGGGTTCTGCCGAGGGGTTCCGTTTGGGGCCGCCGCAGAAGTTGGCCGATCTCGACGCGCGCGTACGAGAGAGCTCGGGCCTGGCGGCGTCGCGGACACGGCCGGGGTGGCTGTGGACCCACGGCGATGGCGGGGGCGGACCGTTCCTGACCCGCTTCGACCCGGTCCAAGGCGAAAGCGAGACGTTCCGCGTTGCGTTTGTGCACAACCGGGACTGGGAAGACCTCGCGTCCTTCAAGCGCGCCGGCCGGTCGTGGCTGCTCGTCGCGGACACCGGTGACAACCATCGGACGCGCCCACACGTGACGCTGCACCTTGTCCCCGAGCCGAACAGCGATCCCCCGCGAGGTAAGTCGTTGCCGGTGGCGGCGAGTTTGCGGTTCACCTACGCCGACGGTCCGCGGGACTGCGAAGCGGTCGCGGTCGAACCGGGCGGCGCGGCGGTGTGGTTGGCCAGCAAGGAGATCGACGCGACCGGGCGAGTGCACGGTAAAGCCGGGGTCTACCGTCTGCCGTTGCGTTGGTCGGAGCAGGACAAAACGGAGCCGCTGGCCGACGACACGGACACGCCGCGGGTCGTAGAGCGGTTGGCTACCCTCGACACCGTGATGCCGACCGGGATGGACCTTCACCCCGACGGGCAGACAATGTTGCTGGTCACGTACATGGAGGGCTTGGCGTTCACGCGTGTCGCCGACCAGCCTTGGGACGCGGCGCTCGCAGCGGCGCCGACGCGTCTGGCCTTGCCGCCGCGTCGGCAAGGGGAGGCGGTGTGTTTCTCGGCCGACGGTGACGCGGTGTTCCTTACCAGCGAGAAGCCCGGGGAGCCGGTGTGGCGGCTGAGCGTGGAGTGATCGCGGTCAGGCGTGGAGATTTGCGGCCGCCGTTTGCCTACGCTCCACGCATGAACCAACACAGTCACCGAACGGCGTTAACGGCGATCGCGGCCATCCTCTTCGGCTTTGGCCTTGGCGGCGCTGCGTCGACGCAAGAACCAGACGTAACTCAGCACCCCGGCGAGGCGCTCGCGGAGCGATACGGGCTGAGCGAGTGGGAAAAGGTCGAGCAGATCGATTTCGTGTTCCGCGTGGAGCTTCCCGATGACCGTGAGATCGAGCGGCCGTGGTCCTGGCGTCCGATCGACCGAACGGTAACCGCCAACGCCGGAGGCGACGACGCGGTGACGTTCTCGCTGGACGAGATCACCGACGACGTTAAGGACCACCACGCGAAG
This sequence comes from Phycisphaera sp., assembly GCA_028285385.1. GTDB lineage: Bacteria > Planctomycetota > Phycisphaerae > Phycisphaerales > Phycisphaeraceae > CAZIXN01. Next base: position 5,957 of record JANQPR010000031.1, on the reverse strand, counting down.
TTCATCAACGACACCTACTGGCTCGTGTTCCCGTTTCAGCTCGTGTGGTCGACGTGCGAGGTGACGGACGAGGGCGACGCCGCAATGCCGATCAGCGGCGAGCCCGCGCGGAAACTCACCGTCACCTACCCCGACGAGGGGGGCTACACGCCCGGCGACGTATACGAGCTTTTCCTCGACCCCGAGACCGGTTTGATCGCCGAGTGGAACTTCCGTCGTGGTGGAGGCGAGCAGGGCCGGCCAGCGACGTGGGAGAAGACCCGCGACCTCAACGGTCTGCAGATCAGCACGCTGCATCACGGGCCCGAGGGCAGCGGCTTCACGCTGAGCTTCCCCCGCGTGGCGGTGCAGTTCTCCGGCGGGGGGTCTTTGGGCATCAAGAACTCCGAATGATTCCTGCGTCACCGTGTTTCTGGCACCGACCGCGGTTCGAAGGCCAGCGCCGCCCGTGTCGCTTCGGCGATCTGTTCACCGATAATGTGACTGCCCTCAACGTCCGGGTGCCAATCGTCGCGGAAGCCGGAGCCGTGTAACGCACGGAACGCTTCGGCCGTTTCGAACGGTGGCCCGACGACTCGGCCCGCGGCACGCTGTTCGGTGTGCCATGCCTTGAGCATCGCGAAACCCGGGTCGTCGTGGCCGTTCAACTCCGCGCGGTTCTGGAACAGCACGACCGACAACGGCAGGTCACGGTCTGCGCACCACAACGCGATCTCGTCCAGCGCCGCCATTGCCACCTCAGGGTCCCACGCCTGCTCGGGCACACCCGCCGGCCTGTCGTCGCCGGCGCCGATCCAACCGTCAAACCGCGGCGCGACCATCCGTGCCCACGCCTCGGTCAGGGCGAGCAACGGTTTTCGCGACGGTCGCTCCACCGGCCAACGCCCGACCGGGATGAAGTCCGGCGAGTCCCGTGCGTCGTGGCTCGACAACACGAGCACCACCACGTCGGCGTCGAGCGGGCCGTGTTCTTCGAGATATGCCAGTTGGTTCGGCGGGCCCCAGCTCCCGACGGCGGCGTTGCCGACAACGACCGGCCCCTCAGTCTCCGCCGAGAGCGCCCGCCGTGCGACCTCCGTTGGTAGGTCGAACTGATTGGTCTGTGACCCGCCAAACAACACGCTGTCGCCCAGCACCAGCACCCGCGTTTCGTCCTCGTCGGTTTTGGTCGGCGGGAAATCGTCGCTGCGCATGCCGTAGCGGTTGACGAGATAGCGATTGCCCAGCCGGTGGCCCGATTGATTCGGTTCCAGCACGTACTCGATGGTCGGGTGGGGGGTGTAGACCACGGGGTTGCCCAAGCCGTATCTCACCCGCAGCGTGACCTCGATCGTCAGAAGAGCGAACAGGCCAGCAACAACCAACGCGATCAGCCAGCGCTTCCATCGGAATCGGGTGCGGTGCCGCCTGCTAGCAGTCTGTTCTGGTGGGGCTGCTTCGTTCATCACGCCGTCTCAACGCGACATCACATACGACGCGACGAGGTACCCGACGTACATCACAACGAGCGGGGCGCCCATCCAGCGTGAGAAGTGTCCCTTCCGTGTCGCCGCGAAGATGCAGCCACGCATGTACACCAGCATGATCAGCATCGTCGGGATCGGCAGCAGCAGGAACACCGCCGGGTACGTCGCCGTGGGGTCGATGATCGGCAGGTCGGCCGCGACGGCGCTGAGGCCGATCACGAACAACACGTTCAAGATGTCGGCCCCGATCACGTTGCCAACCAGCAACTCCGGGTGGCCCTTGCGGATGGCGGTGAGCCCGGTGACCAGTTCGGGGAGGGAAGTGCCGAGGGCGACGATCGTCGACGCGATCACGGCGTCGGGCACCTCGAACCGTTCGGCGACCTCACTGACGGACTGCACCAACGCGTCTCCGGCCCCGACCACGATCGCAAGGCCGAGCAGGCCCAGTCCGGCAAGAAACGCCAGGCCGTGCTGCTTCGGCGGGTGCGTAGGGTCCGTATCGAGCAACCCGGCCGCGTGCGTCTCGCCGGCTTCGACGACGATGCGCGGCTCACCGACGGGGTGTTGCTTGGCCCACTTCACCGACACGACCAGATACGCGACCAGCAGCACGACCAGCAGGACACCAAAGGGTCGTGTAATGGTCGCCGCGTCGCCCTGTTGCCACCACAACCCGTAGCAGATCGCCGCCAGCAGCGCGGCCGAGCCGAACTGCACCCAGCCTTGGCGGGACAACACGAACTTGTCGGCCGGCAACGTCGCCATCAGGCACCCAACGCCGAAGATCAGGCCCGTGTCGGCAATGATGGACCCGACGCCGTTGCCCAGGGCGAGCCCGGCGTCACCGCCAAACGCCGCGAGCACCGACACCGCCATCTCCGGCGAGGTCGTGCCCAGCGAGACGATCGTCGCGCCGATCACGACCTCCGGCATCCCCAGCACCTTGGCGATCCCTGCCGCCCCCTCGACCAGCCAGTCCGCGCCCTTGATCACGGCGAACATCCCGGCCGCGGCGATCAGCACCAGCCACAACGTGCCCAGGTCGGCGAACCATTCGTGCGGCAACAGCGAAGCGAGCAGCGGCGGGGCGGTCGGCATGGGCGGGATCATAAACGACGCCAGGCCCGCGGAGCCGCGCGGATCAGGCCAGAGAAACGCAAGTTTGAAGCGACCGGTGAGTCACTCCGGCAACGCGAGCCCTTGCTGCCGCAGTTGCCGGAGTTGTTCCGGGCCGCACAGCAGCCGCGCTCGCGCATCCAACCAGGCCGCGCTGCCGAAGCGGTCTTGGCGATGGGCGGCGACGGCGAGCATCGCGTGCGTTGCGCCGCAAAGGTGACCCGGCATCAACTCGGCGAGGTCGGTCTTCGCGTGCCAGCGCGCGAACGCGGACTCGTCCGCCCCGGTCGCCACCTCGTAACGCGTCTGGAGCCCGAGGCGTTGGAGCACCTGCCCGAGCGTCAACGGCAAGCCGTGCAATGCGCACAACCCGAAGTACGCCGCGGGCCAGTCGCCGCACTCGAGGGCCGACTCGACCAGCATCAGCAGCAGTCCCGGTCGGCTGCCTTCCCCCGGGCCCAGGTCGCGCGAGAGCACGCCGTGGCACAGGGCGACGGCTTCCGCGTGGCGACCCTGTCGGTGACGCAGCGCCGCCCACGTCTGGTAGACCATCGCCCGCACCCACCCGACCAAGCCCCGGCGTCTGAGCAGCGACGCGAGGTTGGTCTCGACGCCGGCCGGGTCCTGCTCGATCAGGCTGATCAGGCCCCGTGCCGTCCCCGCTGCGCGGGCGTTCGTCACGGCGAATGCCACCCACACGCCCAGCACCAACAGGCCCGCCACGAACAAGCCCCACGCCGGCGTCACCCCCGCCCGGCCGGGCATCCAACCCGCGAAGACGAACACACCAAGCCCGACACCGGCCGCGACAAAAGCCCGCCACCAGCGGTCGCGGGTGAACTCACGGTCGAAACGGTCGGGTTCATAAGCCGGCAGCGACGCGGCGTCCTCGCCGGTGTGCTCTGGCGTTCCGACTCGAGTCGGCGGTCCATCTGCTTGCGACTCGGCATTGGTGTTCATGTCGCCACCCCGCGCATCTCGTTCAGTGCCGGCAGCCGTCGACACAACTCTTCGGCCGGGAGCAGCAGCGTTGCGCGTCGCCACGAAGTCAACGCTTCGTCAACGCGGCCGAGCTTGTGCAGACAGTACGCCAGCAGCGCGTGGCCCACGCCCGCGTCGACGCCCATCGGCCGGAAGCGTTCGACCGGGTCGGAGACTTCCTCCACGCCCTCGGCGAAGTGGTGGGTCACGACCGATTGCACCAGGCGAGCGGTCTGATACGCGGCACCGAGGGGGCCTTCCTCGAAGGGGCCGATCGCGTTGCGCACCTTCCGGAGTTGTGCATCGCCGTCCGCCAGGTGGTCGGACTCGAAGCTCGCGATCGCTTGTTGGATCTGCAGCGACACGGCGCCGGGGTGGTTGTCCGGCAGGCCGGCGAGCAGGTGCTCGAACGCGGCGTTGGCGGCGTCGTGCTGGCCGAGGTCCTCGAGCAGGTGTCCGATTGTCGCGACGGTCCGGCTGTGTTCGTCGGGCAGGGACTTGAGCCGCGGCAGGAGCGTCCACGTCGACCGCAACGCCTCGCGATGGTAACGCAGCATCGCGAGTTCCTGGGTGTATTGCGTCAGCGTGAGCAGCGCCGCGTGGCGCTTCCGCAATACCACGCCGGTCGCCACGACGCCGGCCAGTGCGATCCACGGCACCAGCGCCGCCCACCACGTCGCCGCCCCCAGCGAGACCACCACCGCCGCCGCGACGACACCCACCGGCACAAACCGGAGCCACGCGGGTCGCGGCCTCGGCGCGTGCGACGCCAAGTGCTCGGCGACCTGGTCTGCGGTAGGCGGGACGAAGGCGTCGGCGGTCGTCGGTGGCGCGGCGTTCAACGCGCCGCCTTGGCTTCGCGGAGGAGTTGCCGGACGTCGGCGAACACCGTATCGACGCTCGCCGGGTCTGTGCCGTCGTGGTACGCCCGGATGCGGCCGGCCTGATCCACGACGACGAAGCGCCCGTCGTGCGTGATCGGCTCGGCGACATTGCCGGGGTTGTCCTGCACGTGCAGCTTGAAGCCGGTCCGGCAGAGCTCCCAGATATCGCGACGCGGCCCGGTGAGCAGCTTCCAGTAGTCGTGGTCGGCGCCGAACTTGTCGCCGTGAGACTTCAGTCGTTCGGGCGTGTCGCGCTCGGGGTCGACGCTGAAGCCGACGAGGTTCGTCGCGTCTTTGAGCCCGGCCTCGTCGAAGCGCTGCTGGAGCTGGGCAAGGTGACGGAACATGATCGGGCAGATCGTTGGGCAGTGAGTGAAGGTGAAGTCAGCGACCCAGACCTTGCCGGCCAGGTCTTCGTTAGTGAACGGGGCGTTGTGTTGGTCTGTCAGTGCGAACGCAGGGGCCGCGCCGAGGTCGGGCAGCGGCGGGGAAGCACTCGATCGCGCAGCGACCAACGGCAACACGGCCGCAGCTGCGGCGACCAGCACGCACACGAAACCGCCGAGTACCCAGAGCCAACGCATGACTACTTGCCTCCTCCGTTGCGCATCGCGACCCACGTGGCGGCGGTCAGCGCGAGCAACACGAAGCCAACCAACGCCGTCAGCGCGACCCACGGCCCGCCGGGCGGCAAAGGCGATTGCCCACCCGTCCACAGCCACGCGAACAGCGTCTGCCCGTAAGTCAACGGGTTGAGCAGCATCAGCACTCGCACCGGCATCGCGGCGGTGTCGGTCGGGAACACCGCGCCGCTGAGCAGCCACATCGGCATCAGCAGCAGGTTCATTACCGCGTGATAACCGGCCGTCGAATCCATTGGCCACGCAAACGCCAGGCCTACGCCCGTCAAAGCGAGGGCGAGCATGAGCAAGACGCCGACCGAAGCGAGCGGCATCCACATACCGGGCACGCCGAACAACACGACACCGAGCAGAAGCATGGCTACGGCTTGCAACGCAGTGATTACGGTGCCGCCGATCGCTTTGCCCGCGACGAGCGCGACGCGGGGGGCCGGGCTGACGAGCACAGACTGGAGGAAGCCTTCGCGGCGGTCTTCGATGACGCTGATCGTGGTGAAGATGGCGGTGAACAGCACCATCAGCACCACGACGCCGGGGAAGAAGTAGGCGAGGTACCCAAGGCCTTCGGTCTCGTTGTTTCCAGCGGGCAAGACCAACGCGCGGTCGAGCCCGAGCCCGAGCATGAGCCAGAACACCAGGGGGGTGGCGACGGCGGCGAAGACGCGGTTGCGCTGCCGGAAGAACCGGACGACCTCGCGGTGGGCGAGTGACCCCGCCGCCGACCACGCGAGAGCGACCGGTTCGGAGCTTGCGGGCTGCGGGTTGAGGGCGGGGGGCGCGGCGGTCACGGGGGCAGCTCGATGCGAGCTTTGCATCGTAGCAGCGAGCCCACGGCGTTTCCGGGCGACGTGGCTTGACGGGTCAGG
>JANQPR010000012.1 GCA_028285385.1 Phycisphaera sp. | reverse complement strand
GGCGGAGCAGCCGAGCTGCGCCGCGGCGAACACGCTCAGCAACGCCAACAGCATGATGCAAGAGAACCGGTTCATAGCGTTGTCCAGAGTTGGCCGGCGAAGGCGTCGGCGATGCGGTAGCCCCACGCCAGCAGCAGCACCGCGACGAGCAGCGCCCACACCCGGCCCCGGCCCAGCGGGCGCAGGAGCGGCGTCAGCGGTCGGCCCGTCCACGCCGACCACGCGCCGATGATCACGCACACGGCCATCGTCAGTGCGAAGAAGAAGCCGGCCGGCTGGGTGCGGAACGAATCGAGCAGGTGGCCGTGGGCGGCGAGGGTGGTGGCGGTGGTCATGCCGCAGGTCGCGCAGGGCAGGCCGGTAGCTGCGACGAAGCCGCAGGGCGTGAGCCCGAGCTGGGTGTGTGTGCCCAAGCCGGCCGCGTCGGCTTCGAGGGCGAACGCCGCGACGCCGAGGACGGACCCGGCGATCAACGCCAGCAAAATCCCCGGCACACGGGCGACGAGCCCGGGTGCAGACTTGGCCGGCAGACGCGGCGTCGGATCGGCGGTGACAGCATCCACGACCCCGCAGGATACCCGCCTCAACAACGGCGCGGGGGCGTGGCCAAGGTGGCGTTTACAATGGTGGGATGGTTCTCGGCGGTGGTCGGCTGCAACTCGAAGACGGAACGGCCCCCGAAGGCCCGAAACGCCGCCGCATTGCCGGGCGTCGGCGGCGGGTGGCGCAGCGGACGATCGCGGTGCTGCCGACGCTGTTCACGCTGGGCAACCTGCTCGCGGGGTTCGGAGCAGTGTTCGCGGCGTCCCGGCCGGCGGACGTGGCGCTGCCGTTCGGGTGGTCGCCGATCACGTTCGCGTCGCTGCTGGTGTTCCTGGGGATGGTGTTCGACGGGTTGGACGGCCGGATCGCGCGGCTGACGCGGAGCACAAGCGACCTCGGCGAACAACTCGACTCGATGGCGGACATGGTGAGCTTCGGCGTCGCGCCGGCGTTCATCGTGGTCCAGGCCGTGAGGGTGCAGACGCCGTTCCTCGCGGAGAGCCCGGAGCTGGACACGCTGTTCGACCGGTTCGGGCTGGCGGTGGCGTTGGCGTTCGTGGCGTGCGCGGGGCTGCGGCTGGCGCGGTTCAACGTCGAGATGAACACGACCAACGAGTCGTCAACTCCCGACGACGAAGTCGATCCCGATGACTTCGAAGGCCAAGCGACAGCGGATGATGCAGACGAGGAAGACGCCGACGACGAGGTGCGTCACCACCTGGCGTTCCGCGGCTTGCCGTCGCCGGGCGCGGCGGGGGCGGTGGCGTCTTTGGCGCTGCTGCACCAGCACTTCCTGCACGGCGCGGACGGCGGGGCGGCGTCGGTCGGCGTGACGAGCGGCGCGGCGTTGGTGCTGATGGGCGCGACGCTGTTGTGCGCGGTGGCCATGGTGAGCCGGCTGCGGTACGTGCACCTGTTGAACCGGTACGTGCGCGGCCGGGCGCCGTTCGGCGTCTTGGCCGGGGCAGTGGTGGTCGGGCTTCTGCTGTCGGTCTGGCCGCAGTTCACGGTCGCGGGCGCGTTCGTGGCCTACGCGGTGTCGGGCCCGGCGGGGGTGGTGCGGCGGTGGTTCGGGAAGCCGGAACGGCCCTGATCGACGCGTCGTCACTCCGTGGTTTTTGCAGACGGGCACCCTCCCCCGACCCCTCCCGAAGGGAGGGGAGTTGGGCGATCACTCTTCGTCGAACTTGCGGTGCACCAAATCACGCACCGCATCGACGGCGGCCTGCGCGTCGGGGCCGTCGGCCTCAATCCGCAGCTCGGTGCCCTTGACGGCGGCGAGCATCATGATCTGCATGATGCTCTTGGCGTCGACACGCTGCTTGCCGTTGACGATGTGGACGTCGGCCTCGAACCCGCTGGCCACGTCGACCACCGACATCGCCGGCCGGGCGTGCAGGCCCAGGCGGTTGGTGATCGTCACGTCGGCGGCGGCGTCGGGCATGAGAGAAAAGGCGAAGTCCAAAGTGCGAAGTGCGAAGTCAGCAGAAGAAAGTCGCGACGGCCGCGACCGTGTTGTTCGAAGTGCCTGACTTCGGCCTTCGAACTCCGGGCTTCGCTTCACGAAAGCTGTTTATTGTCCGCCTCGTCGAGCAACTCGACGACGGCTTCACGGGTCGTCGCCTGCCGGAGGAAGCTGCGGAACTTGTCCTTCTGCAGGTTGGAGAACACGGTCTCCATCGCCTGCAGGTGTTCGTCGGGCTTGCTCTTGGGTGAGAGCAGCAGGACGATCGAGTAGACGGGCTGTTTGTCCAATGCGTTGAACTCGACGCCCGCCTGGCTGACGCCGATCGCCGCGGACATCTGCTTGAGGTCGTCGTGCTTGACGTGTGGGACGGCGACGCCCTTGCCGAACCCGGTCGAGCCGTTCTTTTCCCGGGCGAGGATCTGGTCGACCAGGTCGGCGCGGAGCTTCTTGGGCGCGGCGCCGGCGTCGACGAGCGCGTCGACGAGTTCCTGGATCGCGTCGTCCCGTTCCTTCGCTTGCAGGTCGGCAATGATCGCGTCGTGCACGACGAGGTCGGTCAGTTTCATAGACAAAGGCCCTCAGGGTTCGGCGTGCCACTTGCCCGGCCCGCCGGGCGGGTACAGGATAGCGGTCGCCCCGCCCGGGTTCCCGCCGCCACGCCGCGATCCGGCGCGTTACGGGCTGTGGTCCACGAGCTTGGCGTGGTAGTTGCGCAGCTGCCGTTCGAGCTTGCCCGCGGTGTCGTCGATGGCGACGTAGAGGTCGTCGTGCTTCTCGGTGGCGACGAACGGGTCGTGCCCGTCAGCGCGGGCGATGAACTCGACGAAGTACGTGTGTCCGCCGCGCTTCTCGAGCACCACGTCGGCCCGGCGCACCCGCTCCCAGTACTTCGGCAGCTTCTCGGCCCGGCGGTCGATGTACGCCCGGATCGCGTCGGTCACCTCGATCTGTCGTCCGGTGACGGTCGTCTGCATGCCGTTCTCCTTTCTTTGCCCCCAAAAAGTCGAGAAACCCCCGTGCGGGCCGCGCTCACGCGGCCGCGTCGGTCGAGCCGTTGCCCGTGGTCGTCGAAGCCGAGCCCGCGGTCGGAGCCGGAGGCGACGGCTGCGCTCCCAGCTCCCGCGGGTTCTCGGGGATCATCTGCTGCGGCGGGACCACAACGCCGCCCGACACCGCGAACTTCAGCGCGTCTTCCACCGTGACCGGCAAATCCACCGTGTCTTCGATCGGCACGGTGATCACGTACCCCGTGAACGGCGTCGGCGAGCTCGGCACGAACACCGTCAGGCAAGCCCGGCCCGCGCGGTCCTGGATCGTCCGCATCGTGTTGCCCGTCACGAGACCGACCGACCACAAGCCCTTTCGCGGGTACTGCACGGCGACGACGCGGTTGAACTGCAGCTTGTCCTCGCTGTCGTCCCCGAAGACGAAGTCGGTGATCTGCTTGAACGCCGGGTACACCCGCCCGACGAGCGGGACGCGGTGGATCGCGTCTTCGCCGGCCTTCCACAGCCGGTTGCCGATGGACCGCGACAGGAACGCGCCGACGATGTAGACCAGCACGACCGCCAGCAGCACGCCGATCAGGTTGAGCAGCGGCCAAGTGCCGAGTTTGTATTGGTTCCACCACGTCTCGAACGCGTTGCGGCGCGCGAGGCGAACGGCCATCTCCTGCGCCCGCTGCCACTGCAACTGCTCGTCGAGGATCACCCGGCGGGGCAGGTTGGCGACGGGGACCCCCAGAGCCTGCGCGCGCTTTTCAAGATGGATCTGCCACTCGTCCTCGCGGACCGATACCGGCAACTCTTCGAAGGTGTCCCTGAAGTTTTGCTCCGTCGCCGGGGGCCAATCCGTGAACCGGATGACCAGTTCTCGGATACCGGCGTTGATCGGCTGGCCGATCCGTTGGTCCACGAAGCTGAACGCGACCAGCAGCAGCCAGATCGTGAGCACGGTCGGCAGCACGATCGCGAGGCCGCGGATAAAGAACCGGCGGAAGTTCGACCGCTTCCCGGGACGCTCGCTGTCCGTCACGCGGACGGGTTCCTCGGCGGCCGGGGGCGGTGGGGGGGGTGTTTGACCTTCCATGGCAACGTACACGGCCGTGAGGCACGGCCCAAGCCAAGCAGACGCATTAGTTTAGCACGGCTTTGCGGCGTTGAATGCAGCCGTGAAAACCTAGCCCACGTCGAAGCGGAACAGCTTCTTTTTGCCCACGCGGAGCAAGACGTAGCCGTCGGTGGCGTCGTCCGCGGTGACGGTCGCGGCGATGTCGGCGGCCTTGGTGTCACCGACGCGGACGCCGCCGCCCTGGATCAGCCGCCGGGCCTCGCCATTGCTGGACGCGAAGCCGGCCGTCTTCAGCAACTCGATCAACGTCACGGGCTCGGTGAGGTCGAGCGACGCGGACGGGATGCGGTCGCCGGTGACGTCCGGCCCTGCCGTCCCCGACGCAAACGCCTTGGCCGCGGAGTCGCGGGCCTTGTCGGCTTCGTCCTCGCCGTGCACCAGCGCCGTGACGGCGTGGGCGAGCGTGACCTTCGCCTCGTTGATCGCGGCGCCCTCCGTGGCTTCGAGTTGCTCGATCTCGTCGATCGGCAGGAACGTGAACGTCCGCAGCAGCCGGCCGACGTCCGCGTCGTCCGCGTTGCGCCAGAACTGGAAGAACTCGAACACCGGCGTGCGGCCCGCGTCGAGCCAGACCGTGCCCGACTCGGTCTTGCCGAACTTCCCGCCGTCCGCCTTGGTCAGCAGCGGCGTCGTCAACCCGGAGAGGTTGGCGTCGTGGAGCTTGCGCCCCAACTCGATGCCCATGACGATGTTGCCCCACTGGTCCTGCCCACCGAGCTGGAGCGTGCAGCCGTAGGCCTTGAACAGGTAGGCAAAGTCGTACGCCTGCAGCAGCATGTAGGAGAACTCGAGGTACGAGATGCCTTCGTCGTCAGCGGCCATGCGTTGCTTGACCGATTCCATCCCGACCATGCGGTTGACCGACACCCGGCTGCCCACGTCGCGGAGCACCTCGATCCACGACAGCGGCGCGATCCAGTCGAGGTTGTTGACCAGCACGGCGTCGGTCGGCCCGTCGCCGAAGGTGATGAACCGTTCGAGCTGCCGGCCGACGGCGTCGGCGTTGCGGCGGACGGCGGCCTCGTCGAGCATGTTGCGGGCGGCGGACTTGCCCGAGGGGTCGCCGATCAGCCCGGTCGCCCCGCCGACCAGCGCGATGGGCCGGTGCCCGCACCGCTGCGCCCGGGCGAGCATCATGATGGGGATGAGGTTGCCGATGTGCAGCGAGTCGGCGCTGGGGTCGAAGCCGCAGTAGCAGGTGACCGGCGAAGACAGCCGACCCGTCATCGCCTCGGGCGTCTCGGTGCACTGGGAGATCAGGCCACGGGCCGCGAGCGCGTCGTAGAGGTTGCCGGCCTGCGGTGATGGGTTCTCGGACCTTGCGGCGGCGGGTGTTTTCGGTTCGGAGGCGGGCATGGCGGTCGCAGTGTAAAGGCGGGCCAGGGCGGCGGCGGTTGGGTCTTGGCGGATCGACGAGGAAAGGTTGGCCGTCGAGCCCAAATCACACGATAAACCGAGGATGGGGCTCGCGTGCCCGGCGGTGGCTCCGACGCCGACGCCTTGGAGGTTTTCGGGGAGCGAGCCTGAACCGAGAGAGGCCCCGTCGTGTCACCGCGTTTCCTGCTGCCCAGCGTCGTGATCGTGCTCGTCCTGCTCGCCCAGGTCGTGGTCACGGTGACCGGCGCGGCTGTGAAGTGGAAGCACAACACGTTCGAGGACCACTACTGGCCGTTCCTCGACTACCCCATGTACAGCGAGGCGTACGGCCCGCCGGTGCAGACCTCGACCGTCGAGCTGCTCGCGACGCTGCCCGACGGGCAGACGGCCGTGGTCGACGCCACGTACATGGGCCTCGACTTCTTCGGCTGGCGGTACCACATCGTCGAACGGCTGGTTGCGCCCGTACCGACCGGCCAATACGCGCACTTCGCCGAGGCCGTCGCTGAGCACCGCGCCGAGGCGCTTCGCCGCGTGGTGTCGCAGGTCGAGACGGTGGCGGAGGCGACGCCGGTCGCGCTGACCGTCAACCGCCGGGTCTACACGATCGAAGACAACGAACTGATCGAGCACGACGAAGTGTCGAGCATCGATCCACAGACCAGCGAGGTCACGACGATCAAACCGGAAGCTCGAGAATCTGAGCTTACGGCGTCGGGGGGTGACGCGTGATCGCCGCCGACCGCGCCGCGAGCTTCGACGCCGGCACGCCCACCCACGGCGCACCCACCGCTGGCACCGCGTGGGAGCGGTTCTTCTTCCCGGCGATGTCGCCCGTGCGGCTGGCGTTCATGCGGGCCGTCTGCGTGGCGTTGCAGCTCGTCTGGTTCGGCGAGTCGCTGCAGAGCCAACTCGACAAGCTCGAAGCGCCCAGCTTCTACCAACCGCAGTTGATCGTTCAGGCGCTGATGTTGGCCGTTCCGGAGGAAGCGCTGCGCAGCGTCGGCTACGTGACCGGGTTGTATTGGGTGACGATGGCCGTCGGCGTGTTCGCGCTGCTCGGGCTGTTCACGCGGGTGGCGATGCCGGCCTTCGCGCTGGGCACGGTGCTGCAGATCGCGGGGCTGTACAGCTACGGCGAGCACCACCACCCCGAGGCGGCGTACGCGGTGTTCCTGGTGCTGATGGCCATGGCACCGTGCGGCCGGGCGCTCTCGGTGGATTCGTGGATCGCCCGGAAGCGCGGGAAGCCGGCGAGCGTCTGGGGCCCGCAGGCGACGACGCGTTTCGCGATGTGGCCGATGCGCACCGCGCAGGTGTTCCTGGCGATCGCGTACTTCGACGCTTTCCTTTCCAAGATGATCGTCGGCGGGGTCGACTGGATCAACGGCTACACGCTGCAGACCTACCTGCTGCAGGACGGCGTCCGGTGGGACCGGCCGGTCGGCGTCTGGCTGGCCCAGTCGCGCGAGATCGGCATCCTGTTCGCCGTCGGGGCGCTGGCGTTCGAGGCGCTGTTCTTCGTGATCCTGTTCAAGCGCTTCCGCATGCTCACGCCCGTGTTCCTGCTGGTCGGCACGGGCATGCATCTGACGATCTGGCTGGCGCAGGCGGCGCCGTTCTTCCAGTATCTGGTGCTGTACCTGACGTGGGTGCCGTGGGAACGGCTGTGGCAGAAGCGTGAGGCGCTCGAAGGCGTCGGGAGCGCAACGCCCGACCTCAGAACACAAACCGCGTCCGCAGCTCCGGCGGCATGAGCGGGCAGGCCTCGTCCGGCCTCTTGAACAGCCGGTGCCGGACGCGCGCGACGCCGTCGTAGACCGTGTCCCGCAGGAACGCCGGGAACACCCCGCCAACCGCCGCGCAAAACGCCCAGAACCCGCCGAGCCGACGCAGGATCGCCAGCACGGCGGCGGACTTGGTCTTCAGCGTGCCGTCCGGCTCGAGCAGCACGATCGAATCGGGCAGTCCGGCGCGCTGTTCGTCCGTGAGTTCTTGAGTGATCAACTCGCCCTGCAGCGGGGAGAACACGAACCGTTCGCCGTCGGGGTCGCGGGGCAGCACGAACTTGACCCACCGGTGGCAGAGGCCGCAGTGCCCGTCGTAGAAGATGATGGCCCGTGGGTAGTTCATCGCGTGCTCGTGGCATCCTAGGCCGGCGTCCGACTAACATCGTCCACGTGAACTTCCTGCTTGAAACCCTCCGCCTCGGCGTGGCGAACCTCCGGCTGCACAAGCTGCGGTCGCTGCTCACAGCCTTGGGCATCATCATCGGCGTCGCGGCGGTCGTCGCCATCGCGGCCTACGGCGAGGGCGCGAAGCAGGCCGCCCTCGCCGACATCCTCGACCTCGGGGCCAACAACATCATCGTCCGGTCGGTTAAGCCCGTCGACACCGCCGGCGAGCAGCAGCAGGCGACGCGGGTCAACCGCTACGGTCTGACCCGCCGCGACCAGCAGAGGCTGGCCGAGACGGTGCAGCCCATCGACGGGATCGTCCCGCTCAAACGGGTCGGTGACCAGGTGGTGCGCGGCAACGTCACGATGGGGTCCGCGACGGTGATGGGTACCACGCCGGAGATGCTGGACATCGCGAACCTGCAGGTCCGGCGCGGCCGGTACCTCAACGAGAGCGACACCGCGCCGCCGGTGAACGTGGCGGTCCTCGGCGCCGAGGTGGCGGACCGGCTGTTCCCGTTGGACGACCCGGTGGGCAACACGTTCCGCGTCGACAGCTTCACGTTCCGCGTGGTCGGCGTGCTGCAACGCGTCGGGCTCGCGGGCGGCGCGGGGTCGGCCTTGGTCGGCCGGGACCTGAACTTCGACGTGCACATCCCGCTCGCGACGGCGCGTAGCCGGTTCGGCGACGTGAGAATGTCGCGCAGCTCGGGCAGCTTCAACCGCGAAGAGGTGCAGCTCACCGAGCTCATCCTCCGAACGCCCAACGAGCAGGCCGTGATCAGCGTCGCCGATCAGGTTGAGCGCGTGCTGTCGCTGGAGCACGAGAAGACGGGCGACGTGACGACGATCGTGCCGTTGGAGCTGATCCAGCAGGCCGAGCGGGTCGAGTTCCGCAGCAACATGCTGATGGTGGTGATCGGCGGGCTCTCGCTGCTGGTCGGCGGGATCGGGATCATGAACATCATGCTCGCGTCGGTGACGGAGCGGACGCGCGAGATCGGCATCCGCCGGGCGCTGGGCGCGACGCGGGTGCACGTGATCGCGCAGTTCCTGGTAGAGACGACGCTGCTGTCCTGCGTCGGCGGCGCGATCGGCGTCGGGCTCGGGCTGCTGACCGCGCTGTCGATGGTGCTGCTGGCGCCGGTGTTGGAGGGCTTCGAGCCCCCGGTGGTGACCCCGGTCCCGGGCGTGATCGCGTTCACCGTCGCCGCCGCCGTCGGGATCGTGTTCGGCCTTTACCCGGCGATCAAGGCGGCAAACCAGGACCCGATCGTCGCACTGCGGCACGACTGAATGCCACCGCGTTTTGCTCGTCCGTCTCGGCGGGGAGGGGGAACCGTCGGGCGATGCTCCCTGCTTCATCGACCTCTGACTCTCGGAGCCTTCATGAGTGCGAGCCTGATCGTGACTTGTCCGTTGTTCGACGGGGTCTGGCCGTTCGTGGCGGACGACCTGCACGGCATCTGGCAACGCGACGGCGACGTCGAGTTCGTCCGCCTCGCAGAGCCCGATGTCGCGGCCTGGGACCGGCACGTCGGCGCCGCGGGGTCGGCCGAGCGGGCGGCACTGTTGGGCGTGCCCGCCGAGCACGGCCGGCTTGAGCCGTTCTCCGCGCTGCGCGAACTCGCCTGGATCAAGCACTACGCGACGGACCCGGCCCTGCGTGAGCCGGACAGCGAGGCGTTCCTGCAACGGCGCAGCATCGCGCTCCGCGAGATCCAGGGGATGCCGTATTGGGGGCCGTCGGTCGCGGAGTACGGGCTGGCGTTGACGCTGTGCGGGCTCCGCCGTATCCCGCAGACCTGCTCCGACGCCCGGCGGGACGAGGCGAGTTGGCATTACGCCCCACCCGTGGGGGAAGGGCGGCCCGGGCGGCGCGGTGAGCAGTTCGGCGACGACCCGCGGTTTGCCAACGGGACCCTCGAGGGCAAGCGGGTGCGTGTCGCCGGGATCGGGAACATCGGCGGTCGCTACGCCAAGTGGTGCGCCATGATGGGTGCCGACGTGGCCGCGTGGGACCCGATGGTGCCGCAGGCGGGGTTCGACCTCATCGACGTCCGGCGCGTCCGCGGCCTGGACGCGCTGGTCGCGGATGCTGAGGTGTTTGCCCCGCACCTGTCACTGACGCCCGAGACCCAGGGCCTGGTCCGGGCCGAGCACATCGCGGCGTTGCCACGCGGCGCGCTCGTGGTGTTGGTGACCCGGGCGATGGTGTGCGACTTCGCCGAGGTTCGGCGCCGCGTGCTCGCCGACGAGATCGCCCTGGCCGCGGACGTGTATGACGTCGAACCGTTGCCGCTGGACGACCCGTTGCTCGGTCGGCACAACGTGGTCACGACACCCCACAACGCGGGCCGGACCCGGCAGGCCAACCAACGCTTCGCGGAACTGCTCGCGGCCGAGTTTGGCGTGGGTAATGGCGAAAACTCCGCGTGACCCGAGGGGAGCGCGCGAGCCCTCTCGTGCGACCGGGTTCACCGTTGCCGCCGTCGGGATCGTGTTCGGCCTGTACCCGGCGATCAAGGCGGCAAAACAGGATCCGATCGTCGCGCTGCGACACGACTAAGCGGGAGCTTGGATCAGGTGCGGCGGCGCATCAGCCCCGCCGCGCCGCCCAGGAACAGCGTCGCCAACGCTGGTTCGGGGACCACCGCGATCGACATGACGCGGGTATACGAGTTCTGTCCCGACAGTTGGTTCTCGCTCAGAAACCCGCCGAAGCCGTGCACAATGATGTCCCCGGTTACCGGGTTGCCCGGCCAAGTCAATGGGTCATTGGGGTCGCCGAAAGCGAAGCCGAGACTGATCCGCAAGGTCTCGTCGGGGTTCAGGACCGTCGGAGTGGTGGATAGATTGAAGCCCGTCTGGGTGACGGTCGTCTGCAGGTCGCCTTCGGTCGCCCAATCGGTCACGGTGTCGTACGAGCCGACCGTCAGCGTGTAACCCACGTCAAGGATCTCATAGACCCCGGGGGTACCCGCCGCGTTTTCGAACGCCACCCGCATCGTGAACGCCGAGCCCAGCGGCGCGGGAACACCGCCGACCTGGAAACTTGGGCCGGAGTCGTCGGTCAGGCCCGACAGCGTCATCTCGTAGACGGTTGCTCGCGCGGCGGCAGCGACAGAAATCCCTGTCAGGGTCACAGCCAACAGAAGAAAGCGTTTCATTTTCCTCGCTCCGGAAAACCCGAAAAACAGAAGTGCGATCGGTAGCCCCGACAGCAGCCGTCACCATTTGAGTTTGATCCTGATGTCGAGGACGCTTGCTGTCAAGCAAAATCCCTCGGAATCCCGAGTAGCCGGGCTCAGCCGTACTTCACTTTGAGGGACTTGTTCTGTGCCGCGCTGCGTTTGGCCAGGTCGATCAGGTGGATCGGCCGACGCGCCCACTGTGGGGTGATGACCAGGTCGGCTTTGCCGCAGAGGTAGTCGGCGACGTTCTGGTAGTAGCGGTGGGACTGGTCTTTGGGGTGTTGGCCGGTCTTCTCGGTGAGTTTGCCGGTCTTCCTGAACGCGGCGCCGGCGGTGCGGGTGGTCCAGCCGTCCCATCGGATGACGTAGCAGCCCTTGGTCCCGTGGAAGGCGACGAGGTGCGGGTCGGGCAAGGCGTTGAGCTGCGAGATGCGTAGCCGCAGCAGCGAGCCCTTCGCGAAGCGGATGACGGCGGTGGCCTCGTCCTCGTTCATGTCGCCGCGCCACGGGAACGACTTGGGCACGTTGGCTTCCCAGTGCCCGCGGTGGGCGAAGCCGGAGACCTCGACGGCCTCGTCGTCGATGACCTGCAGCGCGTACTCGAGCAGGTGCACGCCCCAGTCGTAGAGGACGCCGCCCGAGATCGACTCGCTGGTGCGCCACCAGTCTTTCGGGGCGCGGTACCCGCCCATGTTGGCCTCGACGCGGAACACGTCGCCGATGACGCCCTTGTCGATCTCGCGCTTGGCGCGCAGGACCCAGCCGTCCCAGTGCCGGTTGTGGTAGGTGCTGACCATCACGCCTTGTTTCTCGGCGGCGGCGATCAGGCGGTCGGCCTCGGACGTGGTCACGACGAACGGCTTCTCGGTGACCACGTGCTTGCCGGCCCGGACGCACTTCATCGCCAACGGGAAGTGCAGGTTGTGCGGCGTGATGTGAACGAGCAGGTTGACGTCGGACCGCTTGAGCATCGCGTCGAGCGAGCCGTAGGTCTCGATGCCCGGGAAATCGTCCTCGGCCACGGCGAGCCGTTCCGCGTCGACCTCGCAGACGGCGAAGGGCGTCATGCCGGCCCGCTTCATCTCGAGCAGGTGCTTGCGGCCCATGTTGAACGCGCCGCCGTACCCGACGACGCCGACCTTGATGTCACGCGGAGAAGCAAAATGCGGCACGGCGGAACCTCGCAAGGAGTGAGTCGTGGACGGTAGCAGCCTCGCGGGACGGCGTCTCGCGTTCTTTCACAATCGCCGAACGGACTTTTAGCAGAACCACGACCACCGCCCACGCGGCGCTCACACGGAGTCGCCACTCTTTCCGGTCTCACCCTATCCCAAAGGAGAAGAACGATGACGCGTGGAGTTCGTGGATGGATCGCCCTGGCCTCGGTCGCGGGCACCGGCGTGCTGGCCGGGTCGGCGGCGGGGCAGTACTCGCTGACCGTGCTGCACAACAACGACGGCGAGTCGGACTTGCTGGGCGCGGCGGGCACCCAGGCCGGCAGCGTGGCCGAGTTCAAGACCCTCGTCGACACGACCCGGACCTTCTACAGCGGCCTCGGGCACGGCGTGGTCACGATCTCGTCGGGCGACAACTTCATCCCCAGCCCCGAGTTCCAGGCCAGCCTCAACACCGGGCCGCTCGGCAGCCGGACCTACTACGACGCGATCGCGATCCAGGAGATCGGCTACGACGCGGTCGTGATCGGCAACCACGACTTCGACGCCGGGCCCGCCGTCCTCGCCGACTTCATCCCGCAGACCGGCACGACCCAGTACCTCGGCGCGAACTTCGACTTCAGCGCCGAGCCCGCGCTGCAAGCCCTGGCGACCTCCGGGCAGATCGCCGGCAGCACCATCGTCACCGTCCCCACTGCCGCGGGCAACAAGAGCGTCGGCATCATCGGCGCCGCGACCGAGAACCTGCCCTTCATCACGAGCCTCGGCGGCGTGACCGTCAGCCCGGTCGCCTCCGCCGTCAACACAGAGATCGCCGCGATCTCCGGGAGCGTCGACCACATCATCATTGCCAGCCACCTGCAGGGCATCGGCGAAGACCAGGACCTCGCCGCCAACCTCGTCGACCCGATGGGCAAGGTCGACCTGCTCATCGCCGGCGGCGGCGACGAGACGCTGTTCAACGCCGGGGCGGTGTCCCCGACCGTCGAGTACGGCGCGGGCGCCCCGGTTAGCGTGATCGACACCGGCGCCCCGTCGGGCGTCGTCGACAGCTACCCGGTGCTCAGCACGGTCGGCGGCATCCCGATCGTCACCACGCCCGGCAACTACGACTTCCTCGGCCGGATCACGCTCGACTTCGACGCAGCGGGCAACTTCGCCGGTGTCGACCTGTCGTCCAACCTGCAACTCAACGACGGCTTCTCTCCCGACGCGACCGTGCAGACCCTCGCCGTCGACCCGGTGCGGGCCTTCGTCGACGGGCTGGCCGCCACCGTCATCGCCGCCTCCAGCGAGCGGCTCGACGGCAACGGCAACCGCGACGTGATCCGCGCCAAGGAAGCCGGCCTGGGCAACCTCATCGCCGACGCCTTCCTCACCACCGGGCGGGCCGAGGCGGGCAACTTCGGCGTCGACACGCCCGCCTTCGCCATCGCCAACGGCGGCGGCATCCGCGACGACGTCGAGATCGGCGACATCACCCTCGCCACGACCTTCGACCTCGCGCCCTTCGGCAACATCGTCTCCGTCGTCGAGGACGTCACCCGTGAAGACGTCAAGCTCATCTTCGAGAACGCCTACTCCAAGACCGTCGACGGCGACCCCGGGCCGGGGATCGATCCGGTCCGCGACAACGTGGACGGCACCGGCCGGTTCCTCCACGTGTCCGAGAACGTGTCCGTCGAGTACGACATCACCGCTACGCCGCTGCTGCTGTCCACCGACAACGACCCGAACACCCCCGAGGAAGCCGGCGACATCCTCGTCAACGGGAACCGCATCTTGTCGCTGGTGATCGACGGGCAAACCATCGTGGAGAACGGCGTGGTCGTCCCGGGCGACACGCTCGACCTCGTCGTGGTCGACTTCCTCGCCAACGGCGGCGACCAGATCTTCAACGCGAACTACCTCTCGCAGTCCTACGCCTTCACCCGCGTCGGCGTCAGCGACCAGCAGGCGTTGCAGGCCTACGTCGAAGGGCTCGCCGCCGGCGACCCGACGTTCGACCTGATCTCCGACAGCCGGTACGACAACGTCGCCGACGGCCGGATCGTCGCCGTCCCCGAGCCGGTGTCCGCGCTGACACTCTCGGCCTTGACGCTCGGCCTGCTCCGTCGCCGCTCGGCCTGAGCCGAACAAGAACCAGGCGACTACAACATTCTGTCTCCAGGCAACCGCCGCTCAGCCTTGGGCGGCGGTTGTTGTTCGGATGTTCTTGGCGTCGGATGCGCTTCAGGCGTTCCGCTTCACCCACGCCGCGATCGCCTTGCTGATCTCCCGGCAGGCGCCTTTCTCCTTGGCCTCGGTCGCGACGGCGAACAGGTACCGCACGCCCGACGCTTCGTCGAACACCGCGCCGCAGTCCAGCACGTGCGTCGAGATGCTGCCGGACTTGTGGTAGAACCGCGCGTCGGGGAACACGTGCTCCGCGGCGTCGGTCCAGCCGTACGCGTACTCCGTGTTCCGCAGCCCGGTGTACCCGTCCCGTCCCTCGCGTAGCAGCTCGAGCTGGTCCGGCGTCAGGTCGTAGCGCTCGTCGCCCGGGATGTGCTCGTGGAACAGGACACGGCGGAGACACTCAACCATGTCGCGCGTCGGCGAGCAGTTGCCGGTCTTGCTGTCCAGCACGTGGGCCCCGAGGTTCTCGGCGTACGACGTGCCGGACCAGGTGTGCTCGACGCCGACGCGCTGCTCGCTGACGGGGTCGATGACGGTGATCTTCTGCGGCAACTGCCGTTCGTAGACGTGGGGCGGGTCGTGGACGTAGCCCCGCATGAGCGCGGTGTGTTCGAAGCCGTTGCCCTTGGTGAAGAACCGTCCGTTGAGCCGGTCGAGCCCGACGAAGCGCAGCTGCATGGTGTAGTCGTCGTTGGTCGACTCGCGGAAGATGCCCGAGCACATCTCCGGGAACATACGGGCCGCCTCGACCCGCCAGCCGTGTTCGAAGCGGTCGTCCGGGCGGTGGAACAGCATCAACGAATCGGTCGGGAGCCCGAACTCGTTAAGCAACTCGCACGACGCGACCGCCGTGTAGAGCTTCACGACGCTCGCCGGCCAGAAGTCGATCGACGTCTCGCTGTCGCGGTAGTGGTGCCACGCGAACGCGGGGTCGTCTTGAGTCCCGGTGGCGACACAGACGCTCGCCCACTTCGGCGTATCCGGTGCGGCTGCTTCAATGGCGGCGTCAATCTTCGCTGGTTCCATCAACAGACTTTACCAACGCGAGGACTAGGTCAGTCGATGCCGAACCAGTGGTAGCTTGTTCGACCGGTGAGCGGGTCGTGTACAAGGATCGCTTCTTCCACCGTCACAAAGAGCCGCCCGGTCATATCAACCTGATGGAATTCGCGTTGCGGCCCAGCCGGGACTGCCCACCAGACTGGCGTCTCACCAACATAGGTCGGGGACGCATCAACTGAAACCCACGGATGAACGGCAAGGATGGCGGCGTATGTCTTGGGGCTTGCGTTGAACAAAAGCCAGGATTCCCCCGAGTCACCGAGGATGAACTGTTCCCCCCGCTAGGCCGTTACATCTGCGGGAGGTGGGAACCCGAACGCTCGTTCGAAGATCGCGGCCGGGCGTGTCGCCCACTGGTAGTAGGAGGCAATCGATATCACGTACCCCAAGACGAATATAGGGATCGCGGCCAGACGCCATCGCCACTTGTGCCGTGGTTGAAGAACGGCAAGGCAGACCCACCACAACACAGCAAAAGGCACAAAAAGCACAACGCCGACAACGCTGAGTATGGCAAGCCAGATCACCAGATTCAGCAATGCCATCATGTGAGGCTCTCGACTCGATCACGCGAGGTTCTCACATCTCCAACTGCGGCCGGTCGGCTTCGGGCCAGTCGACGTGGAACTTCTGGCCGCGGGGCTGGTCGGTGCGTTCGTAGGTATGGGCGCCGAAGTAGTCGCGCTGGGCCTGGAGCAGGTTGGCGGGCAGCGTCTTGGTGCGGTAGCCGTCGTAGTACGCCAGCGCCGAGCCGAACGCCGGGACCGGGACGCCCTGCTCGACGGCGAGCGTGACGACCTTCCGCCAGTTCGCCTGCCCGGTGTGGACGGCCTTCTTGAAGTACGGGTCCAGCAGCAGGTTCTGCAGGTCAGGGTTCTTCGTGTACGCGTCGGTGATCTTCTGCAGGAACCGGGCGCGGATGATGCAGCCGCCGCGCCAGATCTTGGCGATCTCGCCGAAGTCGAGCTTCCAGTCGTACTCCTTCTGGGCCTCGGCCATGAGCTGGAAGCCCTGGGCGTAGCTGACGATCTTCGAGCAGTACAGCGCGTCGCGGATCGCCTCGATCAGCGCCTTTTTGCCCTTGACGGCCTTGGGGTCTTTCGGGCCCTTGAGCTTCTTGCTGGCGGCGACGCGCTCGTCCTTCAGCGCGCTGAGGCACCGGGCGAACACGGCCTCGGCCATCGCGTTGGCGGGGATACCCAGGTCCAGCGCGTTCGTGCTGGTCCACTTGCCCGTGCCCTTCTGCCCGGCGGTGTCGAGCACGACATCGACGAACCAGCGCTTCTTCTTTTTGTCGGCCGGGTCCTTCTGTTGGAGGATGTCGGTGGTGATCTCGATCAGGAAGCTGTCGAGGTCGCCCTCGTTCCATTGGCCGAAGACCTTGCTCATCTGGCCCGGGTCCATGCCGAGCAGCGTCTTCATGAGGAAGTACGCCTCGCAGATGAGCTGCATGTCGATGTACTCGATGCCGTTGTGGACCATCTTGACGTAGTGGCCCGCGCCGTTGGCGCCGATGTAGGTGGTGCAGGGCTCGCCTTCCTTGAGCGTGACCGGGTGGTTCGGGTCGTTGCGCTCGATGGGCTTGCCGGTCTTGGGGTCGACCTTGGCGGCGATGGCCTTCCAGATCGGTTCGAGTTCTTTCCACGCCTTCT
>JANQPR010000254.1 GCA_028285385.1 Phycisphaera sp. | reverse complement strand
CCTTCTCTACCAGTTGCTCGGCGGCCTGGCGGTGCATCGCCTGCGTCTGCTGCTGCTGCTTGCGTTGGCCGAGCATCTCCCGGAGCCGTTCGTTGAACTCGTCCTCGGTCTCGACGCCCATCTGCTGCACGAGTTCGGACACCTCGGCGGGCTTGAGCCGGCTCACGGCCTTGACCTCCATCACGACCGTGATCGGCTGCTCCTTGATCTTGTCGTTTTCGTGGCTCTTGGGCCCGGTCATCGAGATGGTCTCGACGTGCCCGAGCTTCTTGCCGTCGAGCCGCTTGCCCATGTCGTCGACGACGATGCCGACGACGTGTCCCTTGAAGTCGTTCTTCTTGCCGTGGACGAGCGTGTAAGCGTCTTCCTGCTCGAGCAGGACCTCCGCGTCGTCACCTGCGTTCTCGCCGGCCAGAACCTTGACATCGCACTGCACGTAGTCGCCCTCGGCGATGGTCGGGTCGTCGACGGTGTCCATCTTGCCGAAACGCTCGCGGAGCGACTCGACCTCGTTGCTCAGGTCCTCGTCGGTGACCTCGGCCGAGGGCTTCTCCACCTTGATCGTCTTGAAGTCCGGCAGTGTCACATCGGGCGTCACTTCGACCTCGACGACGAACTTCAACGGCCCCGACTCGGGCAGCTCGAGGTCGTCGACGTCCTTGACGTCCGGCTCGCCGATCACGTCCAGGTCGTGTTCTTCCAACGCCTGCTGGTACGACTCGGCGAGGATCTGCTGCTTCACGTCGCCGCGGATCGACTCGGCGAAGCGTTTCTCCAGCAGCCGGCGCGGCGCGCGGCCCTTGCGGAAGCCGGGGAGCACGGCGTCGTCGCGCAGCGTGCCGTAGGTATCCTCGACCTTGCCCTTGATGCGGGACTCGGGCACCTCGATGGTGATCGTCTTGCGGGCCGGGCCCGAGTCCTCGACCGAGACGGTCTGCTCGAGCTTCTCTTCGGTGGCGACAGCGGCGTCGTCGGCCATGGTTGGGTCTGCCTTTCTCGCGTCGACCGAGCCCCGCCGGGCGTGGCGGAGTCGGGTGTGTGGGGGGGAGGGCACGGGATGCAGTCACGGCACGCTGCCGAGCCCCACCGACCCGCGCCAGGCGACCTCCCGCGGGAGCCGCCGGTAACTCGGTGGGAACCGATCATTGTGCCCGACCAGTCACAATGGGTCAAACGCTTAGCCATCGGGGCGGTGGCCCGTGTACAGGCCGCGGACCTGACAGATCAGCGGCCAGGCCAGGGTGTCGAGGTCAGCTGATGCCGGTCCGAAAAGCGGGATCCAACGACAACGGACGCTGATGCCGCTGTCTTCGCCAACGCCGGTGATGCGGTGTTCCCACGTATCCGGTAGTGGCTCTGTCGTTCGAAGTAGAAAGCCAAACCAAGTCTGTCGTTCTTGACGTGCCTCGTCTCTCCCGTCACCGCACGTCGTGAGGTAGGGCACCGGTTTGAGCGGTTCGACAACGGTTGCGGCGGACACGCCGGTCTCTTCCACGAGTTCACGCCGGACCGCTTGATGGAGCGGTTCGTCGGGCTCGGCCGATCCCTTGGGGATTTGGGTGTGATTGGCGTGATCGAAGACGAGAAGCTCGGGGCCGTCTGGAGTTTCACGGATCAGACAGGCGGCCGCTTTCCGAACGGCGGGCGCCCGTGGCGCACCCCTCTGATTTGCCCGGAGTTCTGCGTACGTGCCGTACATCCAACGGGGATCGGTGCCCGCATCGCGCGAGGCACGCAAGGCGTCGCCAATGATCGCCTCCACCTCCATCGCCCTCCCCGCCTCGTGGTCGAGCATCATGCTCGTCTTGTACGGGGCCATCTTTTCGGTGTTGGTCAGCATCTGCTGGATGAACGCCTCGTCGATCGTCTTGCCGTCCACGGCTTTCGCGGCCGCGGCGACCTCACGCATCAACGCCACGACGCGCTCACGCACGTCCGGGTCGGCCATCATCTTGTCCGTCGTCAGGTTCAGCACAACCGACAGCCCGTTGTAGGGCACGTTCCAGACGAGCTTTTTCCACCGGGCCTCGACGAGGTCGTCAACCACATCGCAACTCACGCCCGCCTCGCGGAAGTCGGCGGCGATCTGTGCGAGTCGGTCGCGGTGCATCCCCGGGGCGTGCGCCCCCAGCTTGATGAAGCCGTAGTCGAGGTACGAGATGTGCCCGGGGCCGACCTTGTTGGAGCAGAGGAAACACAGCCCGCCGGCGACGTGTTCCTCGCCGACCACGGCCGCCGCGTCGCGCTCGGGGTGTAAGCCATTCTGCAGCGTGACGACGACCGTGCCGGGTTTCCAGCGGGCCGTGCCCGGCTTCGGGAGCAACTCGGGCAGCAGTTGGTTATGCGTCGTCTTGAGGCAGATCAGCACGACGTCGGCGGGGGGAACGTCGTGGGCGGTGCCGTGAAAAGATGCGTCGTGCGTGTCGGGCGTGATCGTGTAACCGCCGTCGGGGGTGTCGACGCGTAGGCCTTGTTGCTGGACGTGCTCGTAGTCGGAGTTGAGCAGAAAGTGGACGCGTCGGCCGGACTTGGCGAGTTGGCCGCCGTAGTATCCGCCGAGCGCGCCGGTTCCGAGGATGGCGTAGGTGAGTGCCACGGGGACAGGGTACGGCGTGCGGCGGGGTGAGAGGAAGACGCCTCGCGACGCACAGCGGGGTCGGGACGGATCACGGCTTCATGCCCACGCTGCGACGCGACTTCGAATCTCGCGACGACCTGATCGCCCACTATCGGGAGCAGTTCCCCGAAGCGGCGGCGGTCAGCGACTGGGTGAGCGACACCCGGGGCGGGCGTGACGCGGCCGAGGCGCTGCTCGATAACGTTGACCCCGTGGAGTACGGCCGGACACGCAACCACCTGAGCGGCGCGGTGACCCGGTTGAGCCCGTACCTCCGGCACGGTGTGCTGGGGTTGGCGGAGACCCGCGACGCGGCGTTGGCAAAGGTCGATGACCCGAGCCGCGCCTACAAGCTCGTCAACGAGCTCGCCTGGCGGGACTACTACCGGCGGGTCCTGGCCGAGATCGGCGACGCCGTGTGGGACGACCGCGAGCCGTACAAGACCGGGCTCGACGCCGAAGACTACGCCGACGACATGCCGGACGACGTGACTAACGCCGAAACCGGCAACGACTTCGTCGACGGCAGCGTGCGGGAGCTCTACGAGACCGGGTACCTGCACAACCAGCAGCGGATGAAGCTCGCGGCGTATGTTGTGCACTGGCGGCGGGTGAGGTGGCAGGCGGGCGCGGCGTGGTTCCTGTCGCACCTGCTCGACGGCGACGTCGCGAGCAACAACCTGAGCTGGCAGTGGGTCGCGAGCACGTTCAGCCACCAACCGTACATCTTCAACCAAGAGAACCTCCGGCAGTGGATGGGCGGCCGGTTCACGGGCGACAGCGTCGGCGGAGGTAGCCCGTTCCGCGGGGAATACGACGAGATCAAAGCCCGGATTTTTCCTCGAGCATGAACGAGAACGCGAGAGACAAGGCGGTGATCTGGGTGCACGACGAGATGCTCTCGCTCTCGTGGCTGGGCTACGTTCGCCGTGCGGCTGAACGGACCGAGATCGTTGGTGCCGTGTTCGTGTTCGACGACACGTGGGTCGCTGATGAGCGATTAAGCCTGAAACGCCTGGTGTTCATGGCGGAGTGCCTGGAACAGATGCCGGGCGTCGAGGTCCGTCGGGGTGACGTGGTGCAGGAGGTGTCGGCGTTTGCCGAGGCGCACGGCACGACCAGGATCGTCTCGCTAGCCAGCACGTCGCCACGTCTGCGGCGGCAGGGCGAACAGCTCGGGGTCGATTGGGTTTGCGAGCCGCCGTTTGTCGAGTTGCCGGCGCGGATCGACCTGAAGCGGTTCAGCCGGTACTGGGGTAAGGCGAAGTCACGGGTGTTTCGCACGACCGAAGAGATCATGGAGCAAGCCTGAGATGCCGGAGTTGCCTGAGGTCGAGTGCTGGGGCCGTCGCAAGGCCGAGCGTCACTGCGCCGGACGCGAGGTTGTGGCGGTGTACGCGCCGACGGACCCGATCCTGTTCAAGGACGCATCGGGCCAGAGCAGCGCGCGGAAGTTTGCTAATGCCATGAAGGGGCGCGTTGTTGAGGCGTGCCACCGGCGCGGCAAGCAGATGTGGTGGACGATGAGCCCGCGGGAGGGCGGTTCCGACTCTGGGCCGCACCCGCTGTGGCATTTCGGGATGACCGGCGCGTTCCACGCCTACCGCGCAGAGTCGGAACGGCCGCGCTTCCTCAAGGTCGAGCTCACGCTCGACGACGGGACGCGCTTCGGCTTCAGCGACCCGCGACGGTTCGGGCGCATCCGGCTCCGCCGTGACCCGCTAGGTGAGGCGCCGTTGAGCGAGCTCGGGCCCGACCCGGTGCACGAGCCGCCGAGCGCCGCGTGGTTTGTCGAACAGTTTGCGAAGCGCAGGACGGCGATCAAGGCGTTGCTGTTGAACCAGTCATTCCTCGCCGGGGTGGGCAACTGGATCGCCGACGAGGTGTGCTTCCAGGCCAAGGTCGATCCGCACCGCAAGGCGAGCGAGTTGACCCCCGCCGAGGCGAAGCGTGTCCGCACGAAGCTGCTGCACGTCTTACGCAAGGCGATCGAGTGGGAGGCGGACTACGAGCACTTCCCTGGGTCGTGGCTGTTCCACCACCGCTGGGGCAAGAACGATTCGGCCAAGACCCACGACGGCAAGGAGATCGACTTCAGCGTCGTCGGCGGGCGGACGACGGCGTGGGTGCCGGCGGTGCAGGTGTAGCGGCAAGTGTTTCGGGACTATCGGGACTAGGCGAACGCGTCTGCGGCGCTACCGCGCCTCGAAGAGGGCTTCCAGGATCACGTCGCGCACCGCGGTGCAGGGCAGCTCGGGTTCATCGTTGGGAGAGCCGAGCAGTAGCGGTTTCATGTCGTCCGGCAGGTCGACCCGTCCGTGAGAGCCCCGGACGAGCGACGCGTCGAGCGGGATCACGTCCAGCGGCTGGCGGAACCCGAGCTTGCGTTTCAGCACCTTCCACGCGACGGCTGGCTTGGTGACGCCGAGGAACAGCTCACGCGGGTCGTAGCCGGGCTTGCGGTGGATGTCGACGGTGCGGGCGAAGTCGGGGGCTCTCTCGGGCTGGTGCTCCGGCCAGTAGTCGTAG
The DNA here is from genome assembly GCA_028285385.1 of Phycisphaera sp. Lineage (GTDB taxonomy): Bacteria > Planctomycetota > Phycisphaerae > Phycisphaerales > Phycisphaeraceae > CAZIXN01. The sequence goes on along the minus strand of JANQPR010000254.1, from coordinate 6,281 downwards.
GTGAACCAGGCGCCGGCATCGGCGATGAGCACCGTGTTTCCCGCGCGCGGGTGGTCGATGTGTGTTCGTGTGCTACGTGGGACGTCGGGCAGCTCGACATCCGAGTCGTGGTACACGTGCGCGACTTGGTGGTCGGCGACGGCGAACGCCCGGCTGGCCCCGGCGTCGAGCAGCTCCCGGCCGTTCTCTTCACGCACGGCCAGCAGCCCGGCTTCGCGCAGCACGCGGTTCACTTGGAGCGGCGTGTCGACCGCCTCGATGCCGTACTCGCTGACGATCAACACGCGTCGGCCGCGTCCCTGGAAGTAGTCGATCAGGTTGCCGGCGAGGGCATCAATCTCGGCGACATGTTTCGGGATGTCGGCGTGGTTTGGCCCGAGTTTCTGCAGGCCATAGTCGAGGTGCGGCAGGTAGACGAGCGTGAGCGTCGGGTCGTACTCACCCACAACGCGCATCGTCGCTTCCGCGATCCACTTCGACGAACGGATGTCGCTCATCGGGCCCCAGAAGTTGAAGAGCGGGAACCGCCCGAGCCCGTGTGGCGGGTCGCGCTGCAGCTCGTCGCGCAGCGATGCGGGGCGCGTGTAGATGTCGGGGGTCTTGCGCCCGTCGGCGTGGTACTGCGGCCGGGGGGTGACCGACACGTCGGCCGACGAATACATGTTGAACCACCAGAACAGGTTCGCGCAGGTGAACCGGTGGCCGCGCTGCTCGGCGAGTTGGCGTGCGGTCTCCCAGGCCTTCTCGCCGCGGACCAGTCGGTTCGACTGCTTCCAGAACTGGACTTCTTGCTGTTCGCGGTTGAACCAGCCGTTGCCGACCACGCCGTGCTGGTCGACGGGCAGCCCCGTGAGCATCGAGCTCTGCACGCTGCACGTGACCGCGGGCAGGACGGGGCGCAGGCGAGTTTGGCCGTGCGACTCGGCGAAGCCGCGGAGGGTCGGCGCGTAGGGCAACAGCGATGCCGACAGCCCGACCACGTTGAGCACGGCGACGGGTTGGATGGGCACGGCGGCGGTCATGTGCCCGGAACCCTGCGTTGCCAGATCGCGGTCAAGACCGCGCAGCCGACGGACGCCGCGGCAAGGGGCCAATGCCCGATCCATGCGAGGAAGGCGGCGTCGATCAGCGGCATCCCCGCGATCATGCCGGCGACGGTTCGCTGCTTGCGTCGGGGATCGCCGCGGTGCTCGGCCCAGGCCGTGAGCGTGATCGCCGCGGTGTAGATCGCCAGAACGGCTGCCGCTCCGCCGACGTGCAGCAGCCACAGCCCGCCGCCCGTCGGGCCAAACGCCAGTGCCGCGGTCATCACCACCAGCGCCCGGCACAACGGCATGAGCAGGTAGCCCAGCAGCTTGACGCGGTGCAGCAGGTCGTAGGCGAGGACGCAGAGAGCGAGAAACCCCGCCAACACCGGCACCGCGGCGCAGCGGTACACCGCTGTGACCGCCACGCCGGTGGTGAGCAGCAGTGCGCCCACGGCGCCGGCCCGGACCCGCGAGACGCGCCCGCTGGGGATCGGTCGGGCAGGCCGATGGATCGCGTCGTCTTTCGCATCGAAGACGTCGTTGAGCACCATGCCCGCTACGTAGATGAAGCTCATCCCGACCAGGAGCATGAAACCTTGGTCCAGATACCAGAGCGGGTTGCGGGTCATCGTTTCGACGTACTCCGGCCCGCCGTGTGTAGCGATCAGCACGTAGTGGCCGGCTCCCATCCCGTGCAAGACGTTGCTCCACACCGTCGGCAGGTTCGAGCCGCGCGACAACTCGAGCCACGCCCTTGCGCGGTCACCGATGGTCAGTGTGACTGCCTTCGTTTCGTCCACGTCGAAAGCGTAACGCGTCTGCGGTCCCAAGCGGCCATGGCCACGACTACCGTAACCGGTCACGCACCCACCGCAGTTCCGCCGCAATGCCGTCGGCGAGTTGCGCGTCGCCGTCGTCGGCCGGTAGGGCCGACGGGGGCAGGACGCCCCACGCGTAGGTCTCGACTTCCAACGCTGGCAGGTTTTGGGCTTGCCGAAGGAGCCTGAGGCATGCCGCGATCTCCGCCTGGGTCGACGCGATCGACCCGAATGAATCAGCGAACACCGGGACGTGGAAATGGACCCGCCACGTACCTCGGCGTTCCGAGGCTTCCTGGTCGAGCGCCACCGGCAAGTCCTCGTAGAAACGTGTCTCGCCAGCGCCGTCGCGGATCACCGTTTGGTGCAGGTAGCGATCTTCGGCAAAGCTCCGAAGCTGCGTGACGACGGCGTCGCGCGCTTCCGGGGTCTTGCCGTCGAACTCGGCTTCGATCGCGGAACTGACCTGCACCTTGCCCACGCGCAGGCCGGCCTTGCGGTACGTGTCTATGGCCTCGGTCTGGGGCTCGAACATGACGGCCGAGTGGCAGACGTCGTGGCAGACGCCGAGGTAGCCGCGGACGCTAACCTCGTCGGGGGTGCCCCAGAGGTGTTGTTCGAAGTAACGGACGACGCCGGGCGCGGTGTCGAGGACGCAGCCGGGCTCGGGCTCGAGGTCGACGTGGATGTGTTTGCCGGTGTCGAGTTCGAGGCGGGCGAGGTCGTGCACCAGGTCGGTGAGTTGCTTCGCGGCGAGCCGTGCTTGCGCGTCGTATTGGTCCGGTCTGCCGCAGAAGGTCGCCGGCCAACCGAGCGGCAGGGTCGAGATCGATGCCTCGCTCACGTCGTCGGGCAGCAGCCCGGCAAGGATGCGCGACAGCCGGCGGGTGTAATCGAGCCGGCGCGGGTCGGCCCAGTGCGGCTCGTAGACGGCGTGCTTCACGACCTCGCGGTGGAAGTCACCGAACGGGAAGCCGTTGAGCGTGAAGCAGAACAGGCCGCGTTGCGTGAGCCAGTCCCGGAAGCGGCGGGTTTTCTCCTCGGCGTCGCCTTCGGTGAGTTGTACCGCGGCCGAGTATGGGAGCCACAGCCCGATACCGAGCGCTTCGGTCGGCGACACGCGGGCCTTGACGGCGACGGCGTGTTCGTCAAGGTCGGCCTTGATGGTCGCGAGGTTTGTCCCGGCGTGCACGTTGGTGCAGTAGCCCAGTACCGATCCGGCGAAGGAGTTGGGTGCGTTGATCCGCATGCGGGCATCATCGTGTCTGCGTCGGCGGTGGCAAGGCGGGCGGTTCGCCGTGGCTTGCCGGTAGTTGCGGAGCGGCGTGAATCCCGCGAAAATGCTTGGCTCGCATGATCGAGGCACAGCAACTGACAAAACGCTACGGCCCGACGCTGGCGGTCGACACGGTGAGCTTCACGGTCGCGCCCGGGAGCGTGGTCGGGTTCCTCGGGCCCAACGGCGCGGGGAAGTCCACGACGATCCGCATGCTCACCGGGTACCTGCCGCCGACGTCCGGGCGGGCGACGATCGGTGGCTTCGACGTGCTTACCCAGGCGTTCGAGGCACGTCGGCAACTCGGCTACCTACCCGAGTCGACGCCGTTGTACCCCGAGATGCGGGCCGAGGAGTACCTGCACTTCGTGGGCAAGCTGCAGGGGATGCCGCGCGGTGGGCGGCGGCGACGGATCGACGAGGTCGTTGAGCAGTGCGGGCTGTCGCTGGTGCGGCGGCGGACGATCGGCCGGCTGAGTAAGGGGAATCGACAGCGGGTGGGGATCGCGTCGACCTTGTTGCATGACCCGCCCGTGCTGATTCTTGACGAGCCGACGAGCGGTCTGGACCCGAACCAGATGTCGCATGTGCGTGACCTGATCCGGGGCTTGGCGGGGCGGCGGACGGTGTTGTTGTCGTCGCACCTGTTGCCTGAGGTGCAGCGGGTGTGTGACCGGGCGGTGATCATCGCGGCGGGGCGGGTGGTGGCGGACGGCACGCTGGAGGAGTTGCGTCAGCGCGCGACTCAGACCGCGCCGGCAAGCCCGGTGTTGATCGAGGTGAAGGGGACGGTCGAAGCCGTGAAGGCGGCGCTGCGGAATGTGCCGTACGCGGCGTCGATGGACGCGGCGCCGGCGGGGGAAGCGGGGTGGGTCGACGCGTGGTTGGTCCCGGAGGGCGCGGCGGACGTGCGGGCCGACGCGGCGGCGGTGCTGTCGTCGGCTGGGTTGCTGGTACGGGAGATGCGGCGGGAGGCGGCGACGCTGGAGGAGTTTTTCATCCGGGTAACGGACGTGGCGCGCAACGCAGACACGAACGGAGTCGCACAAGAGAAAGAGATGCTGCTCGGCGAGCCCGCGGGCAGTTCGGCCGGAGGTACGGCGTGATGCGGGGCGTGCTCACTATTGCGCGGCGAGAGCTGGCCGCCCTGTTCTACTCGCCGATCGCTTACGCGGTGATCGGGTTGTTTGCGCTGGGCGCGGCGTTGGTGTTCGTTGCGGGGTTCGTGCCGGGTCAGGAGGCGACCGTGCGGACGGTGTTCGACGCGACCGTATGGCTGCTGGTGTTCCTCGTGCCCGCGGTGGGGATGCGGCTGCTGAGCGAGGAGTTCGCGCGGGGCACGGTCGAGCGATTGATGACGTTGCCCGTGAGTGAATCTCAGGTTGTCGCGGGCAAGTGGTTGGCGTGTGTTTTCTTCTTGGCGGTGATGCTGGCGGCGTTGCTGGTGCCGGTGGCGGTGCTCGAGTTCGTGGCCGAGCCGGACTACGGCCCGGTGTTCACCGGGTTGCTCGGGCTGTTGCTGGTGGGCGCGGTGTACGCGGCGGTGGCGGTCTTCGCGTCTGCGACGACGCAGAACCAGGTCGTCGCGTTCATGGTGGCGGTCTTCATCAACTGCGGGTTGACGTTCGTGCTGTTCTTCCTGCCGCGCAGCGACGTGGTCGGTCCCGAGGCGCAGGCGGCGCTGCACTACGCGAACCTGAACCGGCAGTACGCGGACTTTGCGAAGGGGCTGATCGACGTCCGGCACTTCGTGTATTTCGCGTCGGGCACGTTGTTCTTCCTGTACGCGGCGGTGAAGCTGCTGGAGAGCCGACGATGGCGGTGACCCCGGCAAGCCAAGGGAAGCGGCGTGTGCTTTACGGCTTCAACGTGGCCGTGGCGATTACGGTCGCGTTCCTGCTGCTGCTGCTGGTGAACTGGTTCGCGGTGTGGGCGTTCTCGCGTGTCCCGGCAGAGGTTCGGCCGTGGCTGCGGTACGACCTGACGGCGACGCGGGACCACACGCTCTCGCCCCAGACGCGGCGGGTGTTGTCGCAACTCGACGCGCCGCTGGAGCTGATCGGCGTGTTCCCGGAGGGCGCGGCCGAGTCGCGGGCGGTGACGGACCTGCTCGACGAGTACCGCCGGTTCGACCCGCGGCTGTCGGTGCGGACGCTCGACCCACGCGGTGATGTGGCAGAGTTACGCGAGCTGTACGACGCGATGACGGCGGACGTCGGCGACGCCAGCGCGGCCGAGAAGCTGGACGAAGCGATCGCCGGCGGCCTCACCGCATTGGATGCGGTGATCGAAGCCTTGGGTGAGGTGTTCGCAACGCTGGAGACGGCAGCGGGTGAACTGGACGCGACGAACCCCGGCGAATCGGGGGGGCTCCAGGTTTTGGACGGTTATGCCGGCGCGTTGGCCGGTTGGCTGTCTGGCTATGAAAGCAAGCGCGAGGTGTTGCGTCGCCTGCTCGACAGCCCGTTGCCGCCGACGTCCGCGGTGCGGGCGGACCTGCTGCAGAGCCTGCAGGAGCTCGACGCCGAGCGTGGCCGGCTGCCGCAACTCCAGAATCAGTTGCGGTCGTCGGCCCGTGATCGGTTGTTGCCCCCGGCGGTGCGTGACGCCGCGTTGCGGGCGCTGCGTCAACTCGACGGAGTCTTGGCCACGTTGCGCCCGGCGCGGGAGGCGTTGAGTCTCGCGCGGGTGGACCCGGAGTACGAGCGGCTGCGATCGGTGGTGCAGTCGGCGGCGTTCGTCGTGGTGCGCAGCGGCGAGCGGGTGCGGGTGGTGTCGCTTGAGGACATGTTCGACGTTGATGCGGCGTACGCCGAGCCAAGCGACGATTCAACGGCGGCGGAGTTGTTGCCGACACGCTTCTTGGGTGAAGAGCGGTTGACGGGGGCGATCGTGAGCGTGGGGTTGCCGTCGCCGCCGCGGTTGGTGTTGGTGTCGCTCGACGGCGAGCCGGTGGTGGGGCGGCCGGGTCGGTACAACGTGGTGGCTGAACGGGCAAGGGCCTCGGGGTTTGCGTTGTTGGTGTGGAGCGTGGTGGCCGAGCCGGGCGGGAGCACGCTGTTGCCGCCGCCGGTAGCCGTGGATGACGACGCGGGGCCGGTGGTGTGGGTGGTCGTGCCGCGCGACCTCGGCCCGCGCCGACGCGTCGGTACTCCGCGA
>JANQPR010000209.1 GCA_028285385.1 Phycisphaera sp. | reverse complement strand
CCGGGTTCTCCCAGCGGATCACGGCCCAGTGTTCGTCGTCGGCGTTGGTGAAGCCGGGGACGGGGCCGTTGGGGTGCATGTACTCCTGCCCCACGCCCGTGAAGAAGCCGTCCGGCTGCGGGTTGGGCGTGAGATTCCACACCGGGTCGAACGCGGTGAAGACCGTGTCCACGCGCGGCAGCGCCTCGAAGTCGTCGGGCGTGAACGGCGTCCCGCCGGGCGACACGACCCCGTCGTAATACCCGTACCGCCAGCCGTTGTTGCCCTGCGTCGGCCCGAAGTCGCCGGTGAACGACGCGACCGGGGTCAACAGCTCCGCGGAACTCTCAACGCCAGCAAGCGTGCAACACAGCACCAACCCGGAAACCCGCAACCTCTGCATCGATCTCTTCCTCCGTTGCGTGGACCAGCTTGGTTGCATCTTTCAAAGCCGCACCGCAAAGACCGCTCAACCACGTCGCCGCAGGAGCACCAACCCACCCAGGCCCAGCAGCGCCGCCGACGCGGGTTCGGGGACGAGCAGCTGGAAGTTGTCCACGCCGACCAGTGTGCTCACGCCCGTGGCGGTGTCGAACCGCACCTCCGCCCAGCCGACGCTGCTCATGAGGTCGGCGAAGCTCGGCGCGCCGCTTTCCTGCACCCAGCCGTTGGCGGCGGCGTCGACATCGGACCAGGTCGGGTCGAACAGCCCGGTGCTGTAGCTCTCCCACAGGTTCGCGTTGGGCGCGATCGGCCCGAAGCTGAAGTTCCACCCGTTCTCGGCGACGCCGCGGCGGAAGCGCACCTGCGCGTCGAGCACCGAGCTGTTGAACATGTTGATGTCGACCGTGACCGTGCCGACGCCCGAGTAGTCGCCCAGGAAGTCGGGCAGGGCGGTGGTGCGGATCCCGATCTCGTCGAACGCGCCGCCGAGGTTCTTGCGCAGCAGCGCGTGCCCGTCGGGGTTGCCGCCGGTGGGGCTGTGGGCGAGCGACGTGCTGGTCGTGCCGGTGTCCCAGCCGGTCAGGTCGACGGTCCACTCCTCGACGGCCCCGGGCGTCGCGCCCGACGCCGAGAACGAGGCCAGGGTCAGCGTGGCAGCGCCCAGCGCAGCCGAGAACAACACGGGGGTCCGGGCAACACGTCGCATGGGGTCCTCCTCATCACAGAAACCAGGAGATACGGCCGAACGGGGCGCAACGCACAACGCCACCGCCGCCAATCCCGCAAAGTAGCGGTCCGACGGGGCGCGTGAGCTCAGTATTTTCCCGTAACCCGACCCACGTCCCGAGGCCGCCGACCCGCCTGACGCCGCCGGATCAAACGATCTACGATGCCGCGGTCCCCTTTCTTGGAGTGCCACGATGCCCGCCGCCGCCGAAAACACCCGGATCGAAAAAGACTCCATGGGCGAGATGCCCGTCCCCGCGGATGCGCTCTACGGCGCCTCCACCGCCCGCGCCGTCGCCAACTTCCCCATCGCCAACCGCCCGCTGCCCCCGGCCGTGATCCACGCCTTCGGCCACCTCAAGGCCGCCTGCGCCCAGGCCAACCAAGACCTCGGCAAGCTCGACGCCAAGCTCGCCGACGCGATCATCGCCGCCGGGGACGAAGTCGCCCAAGGCAAGCACGACGCCCACTTCCCCGTCGACGTCTACCAGACCGGTAGCGGCACCAGCACCAACATGAACGCCAACGAGGTGATCGCCGCGGTCGCCAACGACAAGCTCGGCCTGGGCGCGACCACCAAAGCCGAAGGCGGCGTCCACCCCAACGACCATGTCAACATGGGGCAGTCCAGCAACGACACGTTCCCGACGGCGATGCACATCGCGGGCGCACTCCAACTTGAAAGCACTTTGCGTCCGGCTTTAGCAAAGTTGGAATCTGCATTGCGGGAGAAGGCCGAAGTTTATGACAACATCTTGAAAACCGGGCGCACCCACTTGATGGATGCGACACCGATCCGTTTGGGGCAGGTCTTTGAGGGCTATGCGGATCAGATTCTGGAAGCAAGCCAATCCTATTCAGAATGGTCCCGCGAAGAACTCGAAGATCGATTGGCGATCGGCGGGACCGCGGTTGGCACGGGTATCAACACTCATCCCGAATTCGCAGCCAAAGTGGCGGAGGCACTAACACAGCGAACCTCTGTTGAATTTTATGGAGCGGCAGGACCTAAATCCAACGCAACCAAAGACAACTTTGTTCAGTCGCACGCTTACCTCAAAACCATCGCCGTCTCCCTCTCGAAAGTCGCCAACGACATCCGCCACCTCGGCTCGGGTCCACGCTGTGGCATCGGCGAGCTCAACCTGCCCGCCATCCAGCCCGGGTCGTCGATCATGCCCGGCAAGGTCAACCCCGTCATCTGTGAGTCCGTCATGCAGGTCGCCTGCCGCGTGATCGGCAACGACGCGACCGTGACCATGGCCGGCATGGGCGGCGTCGGTTCGATCTTCGAGCTCAACGTCGCAATGCCCGTGATGATCGACGCCTTCCTCGAGTCGGTTGACCTTCTCGCGAACGTGTCTAACGTCTTCGTCGACAAGCTGCTCGATGGGCTGGAGGTCAACGAAGAGCGCTGCACCGAACTGCTCGAAGCCTCGCTGATGACCATCACCGCGCTCGCCCCGGAAGTGGGCTACGACAAGTGCGCCGCGCTCGCCAAGCAGGCCCACAAGGAGGGCAAGACCATCAAGCAACTCGTCGGCGAGCTGAAACTGATGCCCGCCGAACGCCTCAACGAGCTGATGGACTACGACGCGATGACGCGCCCCAGCGCCTGAACGCCTAGGCGTCGCGCGTCCCGTACGATGCGCCGATGGCGCTCCTCCTGTTCTTCACCGTCACGGTCACGGCGTTGCTGCTGATCGCGGGTTTCCTGCACCTGGCCCGGCGGGTGTTCGGCGACCGGTTCGCCGACGCGTTGTGCGAAGCGCCGGGCCTGGACCTCGTTGTGTTCGCGCTCACCGTGCTGCCGCAGGTCGTCGGGTTGATGGTCGGCTACGCCGTCGGCGCAGTTGGTGGCGCATTGCTGTGGCTGTTGGTGGCCGTGCTCGCGCAGTGCACGGCGATGGTGGCCTGGATGCGGGCCCACGAGCTGCTCCACCCCCAGGCTCGCGACGGGCCCCGCATCACCAAGACGCTCAACGCGACCGTCGGCCCGCTGCGCAACACCTTCGCCGTGTGGTGGACGGCGTGGGCCGTCCCGGTGTTTGCGCTCGTGCGCTTCGCGGAGCTCACGGTCTACCCGCCGCTCACGTGGGTCATCGGGCTGCCGAAGTACAAGCAGGCCGAGTGGGTCAACGTCAGCCGGCAGAAGCACGCGGGCCTGGTCGGCAGCGACCGCATCTGGTGCCTGTACTGCGACTGGATGACCGGCATCTGGTCGCTGGGCAGCGAGATGCTCCGCAACATCGAGAGCTTCTGGTGCCCGATCCGCTTCAGCAGCGAGGCCAAGTGCGAGAACTGCAAGATCGATTTTCCCGATGTCGAAGAACGCTGGAGTAAGAGCGACGGCACGATGCAGGACGTTACCGACACGCTCGAGCGCTACTACCCGGGTCCCGGCGGCGTCAACGCCTGGTTCGGCCACCCGGTGCGCACGCAGGGCGTGACGGTGGAGGGGGAAGAAGTCCCGAAGCCGTCCGCTGATTCAGACGAAGAGCCGGAGAAGCAGTAACCGCAGATTGCACCGATTCCGCAGATCAAAGCAGAAAACACGAAGAACTAAATCTGTGTTATCTGCGAAATCTGTGGTTTAGTTCATGCAAGTTTCTTCGTCGCCACGGTGCCGTCCTTGGTGGTCTTGACCTCATACCCCGCGTCCTGCAGCTCGGCGCGGATCGCGTCGGCGGCGGCGAAGTCCTTTGCGGCCCGCGCGGCGTCGAGGGCGAGGCATTGATCTAGAACCGCAGGATCCGCCTCACCCACGGCTCGAGCAGATTTCTCGAAAGGCGAACTGTTCTCGTACTCAACGCCCTTTACTACAGATGTGTCCGACCTTGGTTGGTATGCCAGTACGGAATCGATGTGATTCAGGACGCCTCGCGATTCGGGGGAACCATCCCAGCCCTCTTTCAACCACGCAAAAACCACACCCATTGCCCCACTGGTGTTCAGGTCGTCGCACAATGCTTGAATGAACTTGTCAACAATGGGGTGAGATATCGATACTTGCCCCGAGACAGCGGTCATTCTGTCTGCCTCTCTTAGCTTCTGCACCGCCGACGCCGAATCCATCAAACCCTTCCGGCTGAAGTCCATCTGGCTGCGGTAGTTCGCCTTGAGCAGCTCGAACCGCAGCACCGCCGGGTCGACCGCGCGACCCGTGAACTCGCCGTCGAGGACCTGGCGGACCGTGAAGAAGTTGCCCTTGCTCTTGGACATCTTCTCGCCTTCGACCATCAGGTGGCGTGAGTGCATCCAGAAGCGCGCGAACGACGCCTCGCCGGTCGCGCCGCAAGTCTGCGCGATCTCGCACTCGTGGTGGGGGAAGATGTTGTCCTCGCCGCCGGTGTGGATGTCGATCACGTCCCGCCCGAGCACCGCCTTCGCCATTGCGCTGCACTCGACGTGCCAGCCCGGGTAGCCCTCGCCGAGTTCGGCGGCGCGGCCGGTGACGCCGAGTGCCTTCGGGCTCCACTTCATGAGGTGGGTGGGGTCGGGCTTCCACAGCAGGAAGTCGGCCGGGTGTTGCTTGCCCGCCTGGTGGCTGGCCTGGACGCGCCCGCCGGCGCCGCCGCGGAGCTGGTCGAGCGTGTTGCCGCTGAGCTTGCCGTACTCGGGGAAGCTCTGGACCCGGAAGTAGCAGGCCCCGTCTTCGGCCACGTATGCGTGATCTTTTTCCAGCAGCGTGCCGACGAGCTCGAGCATCTGCCGGACGTGGTCGGTCGCGCGCGGCATGTTCTGCGGGTACTCGTCCGCGACCTTGAGTCGGAGTTTCCGCGCGTCGTCGAGGAACGCGTCGATGTAGAACTGCGCGACCTGGTACGGGTCG
>JANQPR010000204.1 GCA_028285385.1 Phycisphaera sp. | reverse complement strand
GGCGGCACGACTCGGCTGTTGTTGATCGGCAAGGTCGGCTGGGGCGCGGCGGAGCTGCTGCGCCGGCTGGATCAACACCCCCAGCGCGGCGGACGGCTGCTGGTGATGCACGGGTTGAACGACCACGAGTTGACCTACGCGTACCGTTTGGCGGCGGGCGTGTTCTGCCCGTCGTTGGCCGAGGGGTTCGGGCTCCCGATCATTGAAGCGCTCGCGCACGGCTGCCGCGTGATCGCCAGCGACATCCCCGCGCACCGCGAGGCCGGCGGTGAACACTGCACGTACCTGCCGTTGGGCGACGCGGACGCGTGGACTCAGGCGATCACAGGTCTGGGCGAGCGCGACACCGAAGCCGTGCCCCCGGCGCTGCCGACGTGGCGGACGAGCGCATACGACTGCCTGAGCCTGGCACTGAGTTTGGCCCGGGAAAGCCAGGCAGAAACGGGGCCCGCGGGTTCCGGTTCCGACGCGGGGGTCGTGGGCTGATGCGGATCGCGCAGGTCAGCGCGGCGCAAACTGCCGGCGGCGCCGAGCGCGTGGCCGTGGACCTGCACGAGTGCTACCGCGAAGCCGGGCACGACGCGGTGCTGCTCACGCCAAATCCCGACCCGACGCAGCCGTTGGAAGGCGTGATCCCGGTCGATACCGACGCGGGTCGCCCGGGTTGGCAACGCGCGCTGTCCAAGGTCGATCACCGGCTCGCCCGGCCGAGGGCGTCGTGGCGGCGGCGGCGCGGGTACGACGACTACGACTACCCGTGGACCGCGAAGCTGCTGGACTTGCTGCCCTGGGAGCCGGACGTCCTTCACCTGCACAACCTGCACGGCGGGTGGTTCGACTTGCGTCAACTCGCGCCGCTTTCGCAGCGCGTCCCAACGGTGTTGACGCTGCACGACGCGTCGCTTCTGACCGGCGGACCCCACGTGTTCTGTGTACAGGAACAGTGGGGGCAGGGCGCGTTGCGGTGGAACCGGGAGCGGCGCGCAAAGGCCTTCGCCGAGTGCAGGTTGAACGTCGTGGCCCCTTCGCGTTGGATGCTCGGGCACGCATCCAGCAGCCGCCTGGCAGACGCGGTTGTCCGTTCGGAGGTCATTCCGAATGGCATCGATCTAAGCCGTTTCTACTTCTTTCGTAAATCGGCAACAGAATCAGAAGACCTCCGGCGGGCGGAGTACATGGACGACAGCGTCTACTTGCTCGGCGTCGGACTGATGGGTCGCGGGCGTCCGTCTCACGCCGCACCCGAGGCATTGATAGGCGATGCCGCTCAGTTGGCCGACGACGAGGAGGACTTGTGGGCGCTGCGTGTCAAACTGGTGGGTAGGCGACGACGGTTTGGACTGCTGAAGCGGCTTACTTCGTCGGTTGAATGGGTGGGGCAGGTCAACAACCGTGATGAACTGCGGCGCCAGTATTCGTCAGCCCGGTTGTTGACACACTATGTCCGAGAGGACAACTTCCCCTCGGTGATTCTGGAGGCGATGGCGTGTGGGAGGCCGGTGTTGGCCCCCCGCGTCGGCGGGATCCCGGAGCAGTTCACCGACGGCGTGCACGGGCGGATGTACGACGTCGATGACGCCGAAGGCAGGCGCCGAACATTAAAGAAGATGCTGACCGATGTCGAAACTTGGGCACGCATGGGCATGGCCGCAGAAGAACACGCCTGCCGGCACTTCGACCGCCGGCGGATGGCCGCGGACTACCTGGGTTTCTACGCGTCGATCACTTGACCTGACCGGGCGGACCCCGGGTTTCACCAAGTACCGTCCAGCATCTGCCGGATCGCGTGGGCGACGCCGGCGTCGGTGTTGGGGCGCGTGACGTGGTCGGCCGCTTGCTTGACCGACTCGACGGCGTTGCCCATCGCGACGGAACAGCCCGCGTGACGCATCGCCGGCAGGTCGTTGATCTGATCGCCGATCACCGCGACTTGTTCGTCTTCAATGCCGAGCCGGTCTGCGACGGCCCGCAGCCCCCGCCACTTGGTGACCCCCTTGGGGAACACCTCGAGGATCTGTACGGGCTCCATCTCGTCGACGCGTTCGACGCCCTCGAAGCTGTGCGTCTCGATGCGGTCGCCGTGCCGATCGCGCATGTCGGCGACGAGGTGCTGCAGGTCCGGCGCGGTCGACACCACGGCGACACGCACGCAGTGCTCGAGGTCTTCGCCGTTGAGTTCGCGGCGCTCGACGGAGCGGGCCCCGGTGTGCTCGAACCACCAACGCGTGTTGGGCGTCACTTCGCCGTTGCCCGTGATCAGGTAGTCGTGGTCGATGCGGTCCGGCACGCGGAACACGAGCACGGCCTCGGGCAGGTCGGCGAGGGTGTCGACCAGGTCGCGCACCATGGCCGGCTCGAACGCGGCGTGGTCGGTGACCGTGCCGGTCTTCATCTCCGTGACGAGGGCGCCGGTAATGAACACGCCCTGGTCGATCGCGTCGAGCTCGGCCAACGCGCCGGCGGACTCGTGCCAGGCGCGGCCGGTGCAGGGAACAACGGTGACGCCGGCGTCGATCGCGTCGCGGACGGCGGCGGCGTCGCGGTCGTCGATGCGCTGGTCCGGCCGCAGCAATGTTCCGTCGAGGTCGATGCCGAGGAGGCGGTACTTCATTGGACGCGAGTGTAGGGCCGGGGCCACAGGTCAGGCGGGCGTTGGCGTTGGTCGCAGCGCCGCGGCGAGGTCGGCGGCGAGGCCCGCTGCGGCGAGCTTGAGATTCACGTTGCTGCCCAAGCGCTGGCCAAACGCCTGCGTCGCCTCGATCACCCCCAACCACGGCGACAGCGCCGCGTCTCCCGCCAACGGGTCGCCCGCCGGGACCCGTTGCGCCGTCTGCGCGAGGCGGTGCCGGGCCTCGACGGTGAGGAGCGACGCCAGCAGCGCCGCGCCGAGCTTGTTCGCCGCCTCCTTGCTCGCGTTGGCGTGGTCTTTCACCCACTGCTCGGCGAACTTGTCGACTTGCTCCGCGGCCTGCTCGCCCAACTCCGGCACCGCCCGGCCCGACGCCAACTGTTCCAGGGCCGGCAGCAGCGCGTCGGCCCACGCGGTCAGCCCCCGGTTCAGCGCGAGCTGCGCCCGGCCCAACGAGCCGTCGGCGAAACGCGTGACCCACTGCCGTGCCGGGTCGTCCAACTTCGGCGCGTGCTGCTTCACGTAGTGCGTGACCACGTCTTCGGGCAGCGGCACGAACGCGATCCGCTGGCACCGGCTGCGGATCGTCGGCAGCAGCCGTTCCTCGCTCGACGTGACGAGGATGATGAACGTTCCGTCGGGTGGCTCTTCGAGCGTCTTGAGCAGCGCGTTCTGTCCTTCTCGACGCATCAGCTCGGCCTCGTCGACGATGAAGACCTTGCCGTGCGCGTGCTGAGCAGAGCGGAACGCCGGGCCGATCAGGTGCTCGCGTAGCACGTCGACGGGGATGTTGGTCAGCTTGCGTTGACGCACGTTCGCGTCGTCGCTGAACCGGCTGAGTTCCTTGGTGACGACGTGCAGGTCCGGGTGGGACACGGGACGGAGCGGGTCGTCGGCGTCGTCCTCGGCCGGCGGTTTGAAGAGCCTGCAGCTCCGGCACCTGCCGCACGCCTCGACCTGCCCGGTGAGCGTCGTGCTTGGCTCGTGGCAGAGCAGCGTCTTGGCCAGCGCGAGCGCAGTGGTGAACTTGCCGACGCCAGCCGGGCCGTGGAAGACGAACCCGTGGTGCACGCGGTCGGCGGCGAGCATCGCGTGGAGTTGCTCGAGTGCGTGCGTCTGGCCGAGGATGTCGCCGAGATCGTGCGCCACGGGCCGATCGTACCAGCCCGTTCCGACATGGACGCGGCCGCATCGGGGAAGCGAGCCCAGCACCGGCGTTGACCGCGTTACAATCTCACCATGCTTAACCGATTGTTTTTATGTGCCCGCCCTGCGTTCGTCGTTGTGTTTTCGCTGGTCCTGTTCCTCGCTTGCCTGGCGCCCCACGCCGACGCCCGGCCGAACCCCAACGACCCCGCGTTCCGCTACCGGGTGATCACGGAGCAGGCCGGCCGCAGCCCGCTGCCGCAGCCGCGCGAGGTGTTCATTGCGCCGCTGGCGTTCGAGACCGAGGTCGACCTCGTGCCCGAGACGCCCGCTTCCGGCGTCGTCGCGTGGGACGAGGCGCACCGCTACGTCGGCGGCGACCCGATCACCGTGCAGGGCACCATCGTCGACACGTACCAGGTCCGCGACATTGTTTGCCGGCTGCAGTTCGCGCGTTATCAGGATGAGCCCCGGGCGTTCTACATCGCGCTGTTCAAAGAGGGCTACGACGCCCTGCCGACGAAACCCGGGCCGTACTACCAGGGCAAGACGATCCGCGTGACCGGCAAGGTGACGCTGCACCGGGGCCAGCCGAACATCGAGGTCCGCAAGGCCTCGCGGATCGAGATCATCGAGCCGTGAAACACGGGTGACGGCGATGCAAAACGCGACGGTTCCGGGCCCGCGGCCGCGATCGACTCGTTACGATGCGGATCGGTCGCTTTCTGCAATCCCATTCATCGTCGTGAACTGTTGCCATGCCCCGCGACAACAACAACGCCACGCTGATCGAACGCGTCGACCACAACGAGGCGCTCGCCACTTTCAAGATCAAGTACAACGACCACGAGGTGCCCGAGTTCAAGCCCGGGCAGTACGCGACGATCGGCCTGCCCGAGCCGGAACCCGCCGACGGGAAGGCTCCCAAGTTGATCCGCCGGATGTACTCCGTCGCCTCGCCCGCCACGCAGCGCGACGCGCTGTCGTTCTACGTCGTCCGGGTCGACGAGGGCGCGCTCACGCCGCTGCTCTGGAACCTCGACCTGGGCGACACGATGTTCATGGCACCCCGCCTCGGCGGGCACTTCACCATCGACCCCGTCCCCGAGGGGCACCACGTCGTCATGTTCGGCACGGGCACCGGGCTCGCGCCGTTCCGTTCGATGTACCTGACCTTCCGCGGTCAGAAACGCTGGAACAAGTTTGTGATGATCGAGGGCTGCCGGCTGGCGGAGGACCTCGGTTACTTCGACGAGTTCACCGGCTTCGCCAAGGAGGACCCGGGCCTCGTCTACCTGCCCACGGTCACGCGCGAGCCGGAAGACTCGGACTGGGCCGGCGTGCGCGGGCGCGTCACGGCCTTGCTCGAGCCGGGCGTGTTCGAGGAGCACTGCGGCTTCGAGCTCAAACCGGAGACGTGCAGCGTCTTCCTCTGCGGCAACCCCGCGATGATCGACCAGGTGGAAGAGGTGCTGGTCGGGCGTGGCTTCGCGGTGCACAGCCGCAAGAACCCGCAGGGCACGCTGCACTTCGAGCGGTACTGGTAAACAGGGCAGCGCGTACGATGCACGCATGAAACGCCGGGTGTTGCGTTGGTGTGTGCGGACGGCCGTCGTCCTGGGGGTGCTCGCGTCGGCGGGGGTGGTCTTCGTCGTCTGGATCGTCGGCGAGGTCGGCGAGTCCGCGACCGAGCGTTGGGTCGGGCAACGCCTGCGCAGCCTGACCAACGAACGCCTGAACGCCCGGCTCGGCTTCGACCAACTCGACTACCAGTACCCCGACACGATCGTGGTCGACCGGTTGCGATTGACGGTGTCGGGGCCGGTCGGTCGACGGGTCGACATCGTGACGTGCGAGCGCGCGACACTCGCGCTGGCCGAACGCCCCCGGAAGGACCGGCCGTTGCGCGTCCGGCTGGCGACGCTCGAGCGGCCGGCCCTGCGGCTGATGCGCCACCCCGCGGCGGGTTTGGTTGGGTTCCGCGACCTGGTCAAGAAGCCCGGCGGCCCCGGCCCCGGCCACGACCAGACGCTCACCGGCGAGGTCAAGACGTTCGGCCAACTGTTTGCGTTCGAACGCGTCGAGATGTCCGGCGGCCGACTGACGTACGACGCCGGCGACGACACGCCAACGCTCGAACTCGACGGCATCACCGCGGCGAGCGACCTGAACCGCACCGACGCCGATGTGCTCGACGCCACGCTCGAGATCACCCGGCCCGAGACGCTCGACGTCCGGCTCGCCGGCCGGCTGCGCACCGACGCGGGCCGGGTGGAAGACGCGACGGCCACGGCGTGGCTCGATCTCTCGACCGACGCGACGCGCTCGCTGCCACCGGTCTTGCAGGCGCTGCTGCAACGCTACGAAGTCCGGGGCCATCTCGACCTGAACGGGCAAGGCGCCGTTGACTTCGCGGCGTTGGGGGGTAGCGCGGTTGACGCGACGTTGTCGCTGCGCGACGGCGGCTTCGCGTGGGCGGGGTTGGTGTACCCGCTCTCGGATTTCGACGCACGGTTGGAGCTTCGGGACGGCGTTGCGATGTTGACCGAGGCCGACGGCGACCTGCTCGGCGGAGTGGTGTCGCTGCGTGGGCGCGTCGGGCTCGTGACGCCTTACGCGGCGAAGGCGTCGGTAAGCGTGGACGCGGTCCGCCTGGAAGCACGCGAAGCGTCGGTCCCGGAGAGTGGCGATCAAAGCACGACCGCTGTGCCGCTGTTGACCGGCGCCGTTACGGGGCGCATCACGTGGGACGGCCCGCTCGCCGAGCCCGACGCCGCCACCGGGAAGGGAAACCTGCGGATCACCGAGGCGCGGCTGGCGCGTCTGCCGTTGGTCAGCCGGTTTTTGGATACCTTGAGCGTCGTGCCGGTCGCCGGGTCGATGGCCCGCGACCGCGATACGGCCGAGGCGGTGTTCCGCATCGAGAACGGCGGGGCGACGGTCGAGGCGGCGTACCTCGCGGTTGACGCGATCGGGATCAAGACGACCGGGCGGGTCGGGCTCGACGGGACGCTCGACCTGGTTGCTCGGGCCGGGCCGTTGGAACGCATCGAGCAGCGCCTCGGCCGCATCGGGAAGATGCTCTCCGCGTCGCTGTCGTTCCTGCCAAGGTACCGCGTGACCGGCACGCTGCGTCAGCCGAGCATTGCGCTGGCGCCGCCGACCGCGTCGGTGCCCGAGCCGTGAAAATCGGCGTGCTGAAGCGTCAACTCGGGTCAGCACGGGCTGGTGAACCGCGGTTGCGCAAGCACAAAAACCGGAAGTGCGCGTTCTTGCGCAGGGCTTCGCGTGTCCGCCCTCGGGTAGAGCCGGTGCCCCCGCGGGGAGCGCGGCGGGTGGGGCGACGCCTCGCCGGACGGATGGACATTCCCGGACGCGTTGTGTGGTCCTGCGACCGACGGCCGGCTGAACGACCCG
>JANQPR010000184.1 GCA_028285385.1 Phycisphaera sp. | reverse complement strand
CGATCGCCGACTACGAACTGCAGCGCAAACGCTCCGGCCTGGCGGGCAAGAACCGGGCGCGCAAGGGCGACGAGACGGTGCGGTTCGACATCGACGTGCCGACGCTACGCCGGCTTTCGGAGGCGACCTCGTTGTCGGTGTCGACGCCGCAGGGCCCGATCCAGTGGGGCCGGGAACACCGCGCGCTGCTGCGGGCGTTGGTCGCGCGGATCGACGCGGCGGGCGCCGCGGTCAACGCCGATTGAATCGATCGACGAACTCACTGCACCGGGGCTGCGCCCTCGGGGTCGTCGAGCTCGGCCCGGCCGACCTGACCGCCGGCGCGGTGGACCTTCTCCGCGATCAACTCGGCGTTCGCGGCGCGGTCGATCATGTCCTCGGTGTGGATCAGGTCCTTGGTGTAGAGCTCCCAGAGGAAGTCGTCGAGCAGCTTCATGCCGAACTTCTTCCCGGTCTGGATCGCCGAGGGGATCTTGTAGCTCTGCGCCTCGCGGATCAGGTTGGCGATGGCGGGGGTGACGACCATGAACTCGTACGCCGCGATCATGCCTTTGGGCTTGCGCTTCAGGAGCTGCTGCGACAGCACGGCGATCAGCGCGACCGACAACTGGGCCCGGACCTGCGCCTGCTGGTTCGTGGGGAACGCGTCGATCAGGCGGTTGATGGTGCCGGCGGCGGAGTTGGTGTGCAGCGTGCCGAAGACGAGGTGGCCGGTCTCGGCGGCGGTGATGGCGGCCTCGATGGTCTCGAGGTCGCGCATCTCGCCGACGAGGATCACGTCGGGGTCCTGACGCAGCGCGCGGCGCAGGGCCTCGGAGAAGGAGGGCACATCGTTGCCGACCTCGCGCTGGTTGACGATCGACTTCTTGTGCGGCTGGTAGTACTCGATCGGGTCTTCGACGGTGATGATGTGCCGGTCGAGGCTGATGTTGATGAAGTCGATCATCGAGGCGAGCGTGGTCGTCTTGCCCGAGCCGGTCGGCCCGGTGACGAGGAACAGGCCGCGCGGCCGGCGGATCAGGTCCTTGACGATCGCGGGCAACCCGATCTTGTCGATGTCGAGCAGCTCGTTGGGGATGCGGCGCAAGACGAGCGCGACGTTGCCCTTCTGCCGGAAGATGGAGACGCGGAACCGGGCGGAGTTCTTGGGGTCGTCCTGCGGGCCGTAGGCGAACCCGAAGTCGGAGCCGCCTTCCTCCTGCAACTCGTTCTGCGAGCGTTCGGGGCTGATCGCCTTCATGAGCGCGACGGTGTCCTCGGGCTCGAGCATCTTGGTCTTAAGCTCGATGAGTCGGCCGGACATGCGGACCGTCGGCGGCTTGCCCACGGTGAGGTGGAGGTCGGAGGCTTCCTGCTTGATGACGGTGTCGAGCAGGCGGTCGATACGCATGGAGGACATGGGTTTGCTCCGCAGACAGTGGCCGGTGACCCGTGTCGAGTGGCCAGTGCAACAACGACTGATTCTTCACTGACCGGCGGCAACTCGCCGTCAGCCACTTCGCGGCTACGCCGCCAGTTCTTCCTCCGCGTCCTCGACGATGCCCTCCATCTGGGTGATCCGGCCGATCTCTTCGAGCGTGGTCTTGCCCTCGAGGATCTTGAGCCGGCCGTCGCCGAGGAGGTTGCGCATGCCGCCGGCGATGGCGGCCTGGCGGATCTTGCTGACCGGGGCGCGGTTGAACGCGAGTTCCCGGATCTCGCTGTTCATCATCATGAGCTCGTAGATGCCCTGCCGGCCGCGGTACCCGGTGTTCGAGCAGCGCTTGCAGCCGACGGGCTTGTAGATCGTCTTGCCGGCGATGTCTTCCTCGGTCAGCCCGACGAGCGCGAGCTGACGCTTGGGCGGGTCGTGGTCGGGCTCCTTGCAGTGCTCACACAGCAGGCGGACGAGGCGTTGCGCGAGCACGGCCTGGATCGAGCTGGCGACGAGGAACGGCTTGAGACCCATGTCGATCAGACGCGTGATGGCCGACGGCGCGTCGTTGGTGTGCAGCGTCGAGAACACGAGGTGGCCGGTGAGCGCCGCCTGGACCGCGACCTCGCCGACCTCCTTGTCGCGGATCTCGCCGACGAGGATGATGTTCGGCGCCTGGCGTAGCATCGCCTTGAGGATGAGCTGGAAGGTCAACGGGGGCTTCATGCCCATGTTGACCTGGCACTGGTTGATGCCCTTGAAGTTGTATTCGATCGGGTCCTCGGCGGTGATGATCTTGCGGTCGGGCCGGTTGAGGATGTTGAGCGCCGAGTAGAGCGTGGTGGTCTTGCCCGAGCCGGTGGGCCCGGTGACCAGGAAGATGCCGTTGGGCCGGGTGATGATCTTGTTGAAGGCCTCGAGGGTGTCGGGCTGCATGCCGAGCTTTTCGAGGCCGAGCATCGCGGCGTCGGGGCGGAGGATACGCAGCACGATCGACTCGCCGTGGTAGACCGGGCAGAAGGAGACGCGGAAGTCGACGACGTCGTCGCCGATGCGCATCTTGATGCGGCCGTCCTGCGGGATGCGCTTCTCCTCGACCTTGACGCCGGCCATGATCTTGAGGCGGGCCATCACCGCGCCCTGGATGCGCTTGGGGATGCGGTCCATCTCCTGGCAGACACCGTCGATGCGGTAGCGCAGGCGGACGCGGTTCTCGAACGGCTCGATGTGGATGTCGGACACCCGGCTGGTCACCGCCTTGGCGATAATCTGGTTCACCAGTTTGATCACCGGCGCAGAGCTGGGGTCGTCGGCGTCCTCGGTTCGGCCGGCACCGATGTCGATGCTGGCGCCGCGGTCCAGGGACGCGTCGATCGTCTGGTCCATGGAGATGTCCATGGAGGTGTCGATCGAGAGGTCCTGGGTCAGCGTGTCCAGCGATTTCTTCGTGTCCGAGAGGACGTTGTCGATGTACTCCTTGATCTTCTCGTAGGCCCCGATGGCCAACTCGATGCGCCCGCCGACGCGGAACTGCAGGTCGTCGATGAGCTGGATGTTCATCGGGTCGTGAACGACGACCTTGAGCGTGCTGCCTTCCTTCTTGAGGGGCAGAACGTTCATCTTCTTGATCATGTCCTCGGGGATCAGCGAGAGGTTCTCGCGCTGGATCACGTTGGGCTGGTCGAGGTCGACGAACTCGAGGCCGAACTGGGTTGCCAGAGCCTTGGCGACGTCGTTCTCGTTGGCGTAGCCGAGGGAGACGAGGGTCTCGCCGACGCGTTTGCGGGAGCCCTGCGAGACCTTGAGGGCCTCGTCGACCTGGGCCTCGGTGACCAGGCCCCAGCCCTGGAGGATCTCGCCGATCTTCTGGCGTTTGCGTGACATACGGGCTCCGTGAGGGCACCTGGAAACAAGACGTCCCTGACCAGCCGCGTGATTATGCGGCCGGCGGCGGGCCCGGGCAAACCCCGTTGAACGCCGCACCGTGACCGCAATCCGTTGACCAAGGGCTGCTTACGTGCAGTTTAGCCGACGCGTGGCCACGCCGGTCTCACGGCGACAGCCGCAGCGTCGCGCTCACCGGGGCGTGGTCGGAGCAGGCGAGCATCGCCTCGCGGTCGGTGTCGCAGGCGACCACGCGTTTCGCGGCGGCCGGGTTGGCCAGCAGGTAGTCGATCCGCCAGCCGCGGTCCAGTTCACGGGCTCGGCCGCGGTTGCTCCACCAGGAGTAGGGGCCTTGACTGTCGCCGGTTTGCTCGCGGACGACGTCCCGCCAGCCTGCCGACGCTCGGCCGTTGTTGAGCAAGTGTCCGAACCACTCTCTCTCGTGCGGCAGGAAGCCGGAATTCTTCGCGTTGCCCTTGGGGTTCCAGATGTCGGCCTCGGTGTGGGCGATGTTGAAATCGCCGCCGAGCACGAGCGGACCGCGGGCCTTCCGCAGGCGAGTCACCCACGGCAGGAAGTCGGCCATCCACGCTTCCTTGGCGGCCTGCCGGGCGTCCGACGACGAGCCGGACGGCAGGTACACGCTGCCGACCTGAACCTTCGTGGGCAGGCCGAGCAGTTCGACCCGCAGCAGCCGGCCCTCCGGGTCAGGGGCGGATCGGGCCCGCGGCGCGGTCATGCCGACACCAACGACGCGGTGCGGCATCCGGGACCAGACGGCCGTGCCCGCGTACCCCGGCTTCTCCGCGGGGTGCCAGGTGACGTGCCAGCCGGGCGGATTGGCCCAGTTGTCCGGGAGCTGGTCGGGGGTGGCCCGGACCTCCTGGAGCAACAGCACGTCCGGGGCGAGCCGGCCAAGCTGCTCGGCAAACCCCTTGCGAAGCGCGGCCCGGAGCCCGTTGACGTTCCAGGCGGTGATTTTCAGTGTTCCGGGCAAATAAACCTCGTTCTTGAGCCTGAGATAGGAATTTATCTGGCATCCCACGGGTTTCCGGCTATGTTAGAAACCTCGGAGATTCCCTGTCCGCTGCGGAGGGGGCCTTCGTCTGGCTCTTTTGGTGCGTCTGGCGCGTGTTCTATAATCCCATTTTCGCCGGGCGTAAGTTTGATCATTCGGGTCAGGGTTGACCCGCGACAGGAGAGAACGGATGACCAGTTTCATGAAGCGGGGTGTGATCGTTGGGGCGTTTGCGGGCCTGGTGGGGGCGTCGGCCTCGGCCGGGATTCTGCACGACCAGGAGGGCGACTGCTACTTCGCGTTCTACGAGGACCAGCAGACCGGCTTCACCAACAGCCCGAACAACGAAGTCGGCGACCTCGTGTTCGTGGACTCGTTCTACAACCCGACCAGCGAGACCTTCCGCTGGGAGATCGGCTACGACCAGAATGTCGACGGCGAGTTGCCCGATTCGTTCGTGCTCGCCGTGAACGACGGGCCCAAGCCCAAGACCATCACCGGCTACATCGCCGCGATCTACTTCGACGGCACCGGCGGCGGCGCCCCGGTGGTCAGCGCGTACGCCTACAACGGCCGGGACTCGGCGACCTCGCACGACCACGGCGATTACGTCGATCCCACCTCGGCCCCAGACCGCATCGTCAGCACGCTCGACGGCTCGTCGCCGGCGTTCGTCAACGAGGCGAGCGTCTCCAACTCCGACCCGCGGGCCGACCGCGTCTTCGTCCTCGAACTCGACGCGACCCCCATCAACGCCCACACCCCGACCTACCCCAACGCCGGCCCGGGCTGGCTCGGGATCGCCTACTCGACCAGCATCGGCGTGTGGATGCACCCGTTCAAGGAGCCGGACACCGCCTACGACGGCGACGGCTACCTCACCCAGTTCGACTTCGACCGGCTGAGCTACGGCTGGTACGACTTCAGCGATGGCGAGGCCGAGAAGCGCATCGTCCCCGAGCCCGCGGTCGCTTTGTTGCTCGCGGCCCCGTTGGCCGCGCTCCGTCGCCGCCGCGGCTGATCACATCGCCATCTCAGAACACAAAGAGACCCGGCGCCGCTTGGCGTCGGGTTCTTTCTTGTTTTGGATTCGAGATCGCGAGAGTCGTCGTGGCCGATTCGCCGCGCGTCAGTGGCTCGCCTCGTCCTTGCGCGTCTCCTGCAGGATCAGCCCGATCGCCGCGGGCACGAACACCAGCAGCGGCACGACCAGGTAGCTGGCCGTGAGTCCTTCGCGGATCGTGGGCTGCCACGCGTCGACGCTCAGCAGCAGCGCCAGCACGCCGATGACCGCCAGCGTCGAGCCCGACACCGAGGTGTACACCACGATCGACAGCTTCCACAGGATGAACGCGAGCATCCCGCAAACGATCAGCCCGATCAGCGCGCCGACCCAGTAGTCGTTGGGGTTCAGCAGCATCTGCTCGGCGGCGGCGGTCGCGTTCTCGGCCGCCGCGCGTTCGTGCGCCAACTTCTGTACCGTCCGCGCGATCCCCGCCCACAGGTTCGCGCCCAGGAACGCCCCGGCCAACCCGCCCAGCGCCGCGACCATGTACTTCATCAGCGGGAACGCCACGACAAACAGCAGCGCCCCCAGACACCCCGCCACCACGAACGGCGCGCCGAGCTGCGAGCCCAGCCAGTACCCCGCGAACAAACCGAGCAGCAGGGCGGTCGTGACCGTCGCGAACTTGTACCAGCGGTAGCCGTTGAACAGGCACAACAGCCCGACGGTGATAAACACCACCGCCCACACCAGGCCCAGCGACTGCAACCCGTCGAGAAGGTGCTCGGGGTTGGCCAGCGCGTCGCCCCGGCTGAAGATGGAGGTCATCGAGTCGAACAGGTTCCGCAGTTCGCCGACCATCAGCGACCGCGACCCGCCGGTCGGTGCTGCGGCAGATTCAACCGCGTCCGCCGCAGTCGTGGCTTGTTGGGCGATCGTCGGGAGCAAGAGGGCGGCAGGCATACGGCGTCTCCGCGTGGCGACTCGCGCGATTCGAGAGTCGCCGGTTCGTGAAACCCGGCCGCAGCGTGGAGCCGTGCGGCCCCGCGCAGACCGGACCGTCCAAGCGCTCGCGCAACGCACCCGCTAGCCGCTCGGCCGACGCCGTCACTTATCGGTTTTCTTGCGGAGGACGGTGCACTGGATCAGCAGGCCTAGCAGCGTTATCAGACCGAGCGTCAGCAGCACGCCCCGCGGCGTCCCCGGAAGCCAGCCGCTAGACGCCTCGCCCGTCAGCACGTACCGCTCCAACAGCCACGTCCCCGGGAAGTACATCAGCAGCGTGCCGACCAGCGCCGTCTGCACCGCCGCCGCGACCTTCGGCAGCGCGACGCCCAGAATCAACCCCACCAGCGCGCCGATCGCCGCGCCGCCCGTCACCGCCGACCGCTGCGCCGCCGTCAGCCCGTCCCACCAGACCCGCAGCGACGCCCGCTGATTCGCCCACGCCTCGCCGAGCAGGTCGAGGAAGCGCTGGGCGTGCTGCGTCGCCGCGGCGCGGACCGCCTCGCTCGACAGGTCGGCCTGCAGGTCGCCCGTCAGGCTCGCCGCGACGTCGGGGTCGGTCAGCACCTCTCCGCCGGCTTCGACCGCGGCGTCCTGCAGCTCCTCGGCGGCCGCGTCGAGTTGCGCCTCGTCCACGCCGGGCGTCGTGCCCGTCCAGATCAGCGTCGCCGCCGGAACGACCATCGCCAGTGCCACCGCCGTCGCCAACCCCATCCACAGCCGGTACAGCAGCACCGCCAACAACGCCCCCGCGATCGCCCCGCCAAGCCCCAGCCCGATCACCCACGGCGCACCGACCTCGCCGCCCGTTGCCGCGACGGCTTCCCCGGTTTCGTTCACGGCCTCGCCCGCCGCCGGCGCGGTCCACGCCACCGCAACCGACACCGCCACCAACCCGCCCAGCACGAACCCAGCCAGCACCACGCCCGTCTTCGCCAGCCGGCCCCCGGCCAGCCACAGCAACAGCCCCACCAACGCCGCCGCGCCCAGCCCGACGCTCCACGCCAACGACGCGTTCTCCAGGAACGGCTGCACGTCCAGGTTCGCCAGATCGACTTGCGCAAAGTCCACGCCCATGCCCCCATCGTAAAGCCCGCCCCGCCCCGTGTCTGCAGCAACCGGCCGCGCAACAACCCGGCGATGCAGCGCTCCGCCGGGGTCGCCTTCACCCTCCCGTCCCGCGCCCCAGCCCGCCATTACAATCGCCCCCGCATGTCCCAGCCCGCACCCGGACAACCCGACCCCGGTCCGCCCGCCAACCCCGACGACACCAACGCGAAGCTCGCCCCGCTCCGCGACCGCATCGACGCGCTCGACGCCCAACTCGTCAAGCTGCTCAACGAACGCGCCGCCGTCGTCGTCGAGGTCGGCCAGATCAAACGCGACTCCGGCGAGTCCGTCCCCATCTACGCCCCCGACCGCGAGCAGCAGGTCCTCGCCAAGGTCAAGGCCGGCAACACCGGGCCGCTCCCCGACCGCTGCCTCGACGCGATCTGGCGCGAGCTCATGTCCGGCAGCTTCGCCCTCGAGCGGCCGCTGCGCATCGGCTACCTCGGCCCCCCCGGCAGCTTCTCCCACCTCGCCGCCCGCAAGAAGTTCGGCAACTCCGTCGAGTACGACGAGCTCACCGACTTCCCCTCCATCTTCGACGCCGTCGCCCGCGGCCATGCCGACTACGGCCTCATCCCCGTCGAGAACTCGACCCACGGCGGCGTCACCGCCTCGCTCGACTGCTTCCTCGAGACCGACGCCCGTATCTGCGCCGAGACCCTCGTCGCCATCCACCACAACCTGCTCTCCCGCGTCCCCCTCGAAAAAATCAAACGCGTCTACTCCCACCCGCAGGCCCTCGGCCAGTGCCGCCGCTGGCTCGCCTCGCAGCTCCCCCACGCCGAGCGTTGCGACGCCGCAAGCAGCTCGCAGGCCACGCAGGTCGCCGCGAGGGAAGACGGCGCCGCCGCGATCGGCAGCACGCTCAGCTCGCAGCTCTACGGCGTGCCGATCCTCTTCGACAACATCGAAGACAACCCCAACAACACGACCCGCTTCTCGATCATCGGCCGGCAGAGCCCCAAACCCACGGGGGATGACAAGACCAGCATCGTCTTCACCACCGAGCACCGCGCCGGCGCGCTGACGGACGTGCTCAACGTCTTCCGCGACCACGAGCTGAACCTCACCCGCCTCGCCGAGCGCCCCAGCCAACGCATGAACTGGGAGTACTTCTTCTTCGTCGATGTCCTCGGCCACGCCGACGACGACCACGTCGCCACCGCGATCGCCGAGGCCCGGAAGCACTGCCTGCAGTTGACGGTCCTGGGCAGCTTCCCGCGAGCGACGGAGGTGTTGTGACCCCCTGAACAGCTCTTAACCTGCCGTGCCCAAACGGTGTCTTAAGCCGCAAGTCCTAGCTAAGCAGTCGGGGTCACTTTGCCAACCGCAAGAGATCAAATCAAGCAACTCGCCGAGGCTGTTCTCAAGCCGCCGCTAAAAGAGCGCGCTTTTCGGAAATCGGGTTTGATTTGGCGGAAAGAGCAAAACGGTCTAACG
Organism: Phycisphaera sp.; assembly: GCA_028285385.1. Classification (GTDB taxonomy): domain Bacteria; phylum Planctomycetota; class Phycisphaerae; order Phycisphaerales; family Phycisphaeraceae; genus CAZIXN01. Next base: position 20,137 of record JANQPR010000184.1, on the reverse strand, counting down.
AAAGTGATGAACGTACAACAGAGCCAGCGGGGCAACCGTGACAGAAACCGCTTCACGGTGAACCTTGGGGCTTATTCGTCGGCCATTCAAGAATGCATCGGAAAGGCGCCTCTATCTGGAAACATTAATGAGTTCGACTGCCACTTGCGATCAAGAGTTGGAGCGCTCTTGAATCGCGGTGATGTTTGGTGGGAGGTTTCCGCCCGAGGTGCCACCGCGGATGTTCAACAAGATTTTCATTCAGCGATGCATCAAGCTGTTTTACCCTGGCTTGACTCGATCTGTAATCTCGAATCCCTCTATCAAGTCCTTGCACATTCCCAGACATCACCAAAACTCCACGTTGCTGCGGCTGCCCACCTCATAGGTGAGGACCCAACGGATTACCTCCAGGAAGCGATGTCAGCAGCGCACGACCTCGCAAAAGCTCGAATCCGGAAATGGGCTTCGAACCACGGGTATCAGGTCTGATACTCGCCGGGTACCACACCTCACGCGTAGCGTGATGCGTGCGGAGTCCGTCGTTGAGGTCGGTCCGCGTCTGCAAGGGGTGAAGCGAAGGTGGTCCGCACACATCAGCCTGCGGCTGAGGTGTGGCACTCAAGATTGAGTGAAATGAAAAACCCCGCCTTCCGGCGGGGCTTCGTGAAATCTGAGTTGTGGGGGGGTGGGTCGTCAGTTCGTCGACGCGCCGCCCTGGCCGAAGGTGATCTTGTCGGTGCCGAGGGCGCCGCCGTCGCCGAGGCCGCCCATGCCGCCGCCGGCCGAGGGGCTGCCGAAGCCGGACTTGCTCTCGTTGCGGGCCGCGGCGGCGTCCTGGTCGGACGTCCACTGGGCGCGCTTGAGCGACAGGCCGATCTTCCGCTCGTCCAGGTCGACGCGGAGGATCTTGACCTCGAGCTCCTGGCCCTGGTTGACCACGTCCTGCGGGTTCTCGACCTTGTGGTCGGCCAGCTCGGAGATGTGCAGCAGGCCCTCGAGGTCGTCCTCGAGCTCGACGAACACGCCGAAGTTGGTGATCTTGGTCACCTTGCCCATGACGATCATGCCCGGCTGGTAGGCGTCGGGGATCGCGGCGTGCCAGGGGTCTTCTTCCATCTGCTTGAGGCCGAGCGCAACGCGCTGCTTGTTCTGGTCGACCTCGAGCACGACGCACTTGACGGTGTCGCCCTTGGTGAGCACCTCGTTGGGGTGGGCGATCTTCTTGGTCCAGGACAGGTCGCTGACGTGCAGCAGCCCGTCGATGCCCGGCTCGATCTCGACGAACGCGCCGTAGCTGGCCAGGTTGCGGACGCGGCCCTCGACGACGGTGCCGGGCGGGTACTTCTCGGCGACAAGCTCCCAGGGGTTGACCTCGGTCTGCTTCATGCCGAGCGAGATCTCCTGCTTGTCCTGGTTGATGTCGAGGACGACGACCTCGACCTCTTCGCCGATGGAGACCAGCTCGGAGGGGTGGTTGATGCGCTTGGTCCAGGACATCTCAGAGATGTGGACCAGGCCCTCGACGCCGTCTTCGAGCTTCACGAAGGCGCCGTAGGTCATGATGTTGGTCACCTCGCCGCGGATGCGGGTGTTGACCGGGTACTTCTTGCCGATGTCCTCCCAGGGCGAGGCGTCCTTCTGCTTGAGGCCCAGGGCGATCTTTTCCTTGTCGTAGTCGATGTTGAGGATCTTGACCTCGAGCTTGTCGTCGATCTTGACCATGTCGGAGGGGTGGTTGACCCGGCCCCAGGACATGTCGGTGATGTGGAGCAGCCCGTCGATGCCGCCGAGGTCGACGAAGGCGCCGAAGTCAGCGATGTTCTTGACCTGGCCCTCGACGACGTCGCCGACCTTGATGCGGTCGAGCAGTTCGGCGCGGAGCTTGGCGCGGGTCTCTTCGATGAGCTTGCGACGGGAGATGACGATGTTGCGGCGTTCTTCGTCGATCTTGAGGATCGAGGCGTCGATGGTCTGCCCGATGTAGACGCCGATGTCGTGCGGCCGGCGGATGTCGACCTGCGAGGCGGGCAGGAAGACGGGGTAGCCGATGTCGACGAGGAGGCCGCCCTTGATCTTGCGCATCACCTTGCCGGAGACGGTGTCGCCCTCGTTGGCCTCGGTGATGATTTTTTCCCAGCCGCGGATGCGGTCGGCCTTGCGCTTCGAGATCTCGACGCCGCCGCCGTCGGACTCGAGGTTGACCAGGAGCACCTCGACGGTGTCGCCGATCTCGACGTCCTTGGGGTCGTCGAACTCGTTCTTGTCGAGCACGCCTTCGGACTTGAGGCCGAGCTCAACGAGGAAGTCGTCGCCGGCGTGGCCGATGATCTTGCCGGTGAGGATGGATTGCGGCTTGAAGTCGCCGATGGTGTCTTCGAGCAGGCCCTCCATGTCGCCGTCGGCGACGGCTTGCCCGAGGGCGTCGGCGATCATGGCTTCGGCTTCGGCGTCCTCGACGGAGAGGGTGGCGATCAGGTTCTTGTCGACCAAGGGGTGTCCTTTCGGGGTGGCGTTTACCCGCCCGGCCACACGGCCGAGTCCACGGGTCGCGGGCGCCGCAACGCCCGCCTGAGACGAAAAGCCCTCGGCCGACCGTCGGCTGAGGGGGATCGGGGAGTGTACCACCGGCCCGGCGCGGCGTCACGCGTGGACGCGCGGCGATACCCCTCCGTCATCGACCGGATCGCGGCGGCGGCCCACGGGTTCCGGGGTTAGTATCCGGCGTCGTGGATCATGTCTTGCGGACTCAGGGGCCGGTCATGCTCGGTGGATCTCGCTTGATCGTGGTGTTGATAGCGGCGGCCGCGCTCGTGGGGTGTCGCGGCGGCGACAAGGTCGAGATCGTGGGCATCACCCCGTTGGAGCCGGTCGCGCGCGGGCACGACCCGTGGGTATTCCGGGCGACGCTGGACGAACGGCCGCGGTCTGTCGTGGTGGCGCTGCAGCCCGGGCTGTGGGTCGCCTACGACGGCGCGACGGGCGGGGTGTTCCGCGTTGCCAGCCAGCCGGTGAACTTCGAGGGCGCGGTCTACACCGGCGGGCATGGCCCGCAGCCGACGACGCAGCCCCCGAACTACGAGCAACACGACGCCGACGCGACCGGCTGGTTCGCGACGGACGCGGGCGGCGGTCGCCACGCGCTGAGCCTGTTGAGCTACACGCTCAACGGCGAACGCTCGGTCGAGCTGCGTTGGGGGGTGCGGGGCCACGCGTGGGCGTCGAGCCTTGTCGTGAAGGAGACCCCGGAGGTTGCGCTTGGGCCGGGCGTGGCGTGGTTCCGACAGGTCGAGGTTGCCGGGCTGCCGGGTGGTTGGTCGCTCACGCAGCAACTCGGCCCCGAGGTCGAGGGTCGGACGGTCACGCTGGTCGGCGCCGATTCGGCGGAACCGTTGGCCAGCCATTTGGTGTTCGAGCGCGACACGAGCTACACGCTGCTGACGCGGTACGAGCCGGTGACGCCGCCGGACGCGGAGGCGACGTCGTTCGATTGATCTTCCGTTGCGTGAACCGATTGGCCGATGAGTCGGTGCGTGAAGTGTCTTCTTTTCGGAGCGAGCCGATGCGTTGTGGTTTGATGTTGTTCGTGACCGTTGCGTCGGCGTGGGCCGCGGTGGGCGCCACGGCGCAGGACCAGCCGGGGCCGACGTACGTCAACGGCGTCGACGTCCAGGTATTCGACATCGGCGAGCAAATGGAAGAGGTGCCACGCCTGATCGAGGGGCAAACGCCCAACGTCAATACCGTCCGACCCGTCATCGATCTGGAAACTGAGGAAGACTTCGGTCTGGGCGACCGGTTCTTGACGTACATCCGGACCATGCTGGTGGTAGATCAACCCGGCCGGTACACGCTGCGTCTAACCAGCGACGACGGGGCGGTTTTGTACCGGTATCAGCAGGGCCGGAAGCTCGTGATCGATCACGACGGCTTGCACTCCGCCACGTCGAAGGAGGCGGAAGTCCAGTTCGACGCCGGGCGACACCACTTGCTGATCCAGCACTTCGACAACGACGGCCCGCAGATGTTGCGGCTTGAGTGGAAGCCGCCGGGCGCGACCGAGTTCGAGTTGGTTCCTGCCGAGGCGCTCTGGGTGGAGGAGGGGGTAGTCCGCGTGACCTCACCGGGCAAGAAGGTGATCCAGGCGGGCTTGGTCGGTCGGCCGCCGACGCCGGGCGACGTCTCGCCCCTGGACGCCGTGCACCCCGCGTACGACCTGCTGACGATTCGGCCAGAGGGCTTCGAGCCGAAGGTCGGCGGGATGGACTTCTTCAGCGACGGACGCCTCGTGATCTCCTGTTGGGAACCGGACGGAGGCGTGTATCTGCTCGACGGCGTCCACGGCGACGACCGCGCCGCGATCACTGTTCAACGCATCGCCGCGGGCTTGACCGAGCCGCTCGGCCTCCGCGTTATTCGTAAGGGCGATGCGCTCGCGCGAGATCGCGACCGGCTGTTCGTGCTGCAGAAGCACGAGCTGACGGAGTTGATCGACCACGACGGCGACGACGTCATCGACGAGTACCGCGTCGTCTGCGCGGACTGGCCCGTAACCGACAACTTCCACGAGTTCGCGTTCGGGCTCGCCTATCGCGACGGGAAGCTCTACGGCACGCTCGCGCTCGCGATCTTCCCCGGCGGCAAGACCGTGCCGGACCAGGAGCCCGGGCGCGGCCGCGTTATCGAGGTCCACCCCGACACCGGCGAGCACCGCTTCCTCGCGTACGGCTTGCGCACGCCCAACGGCATCGGCATCGGGCACGGCGGCGACCTGTTCATCACCGACAACCAAGGCGATTGGAAGCCGTCCAGCCAGTTGCTGCGCTTCGAGCCGGACGCGTTCTACGGCTCCTACGCCGCGCTGCCTGAGGGATACGAGCCGCCGGCCGTGACGCCGCCGGTCGTCTGGCTGCCGCAGAACGAGATCGGCAACTCGCCGGGACAGCCCGGGTTGTTCCCAGAGAACTCGCCGTTCCCCGGGCAGATGCTGCACGGGGAGATCACGCACGGCGGGCTCAAGCGTGTCTTCATCGAGGAGGTTAACGACACGTTGCAGGGCGCCGTGTTCCGGTTCACGCAGGGGCTCGAGGCCGGCATCAACCGGTTCGTCACGGCGCCCAACGGCGACCTGTTCGTCGGCGGCGTCGGCGGCCCGGGGAACTGGTCCCACTTCGACAACCGGTTCGGCTTGCAACGCCTGCGCCACAACGGCAACCCGGTGTTCGAGATCAAGGCCATCCGTGCGAAGACCAACGGCTTCGAGATTGAGTTCACCGAGCCGCTCGCGACCGGCGTCGGGTGGGACCCCGGCGACTACACCCTCCGCCGGTGGTACTACGAGCCGACCGAGCAGTACGGCGGGCCGCCGCTGGAGCGGACTTACGTCGCCGCCCGCGGCGCGGTCGTCCAGCCCGACCGACGGCGCGTCCATCTCGACCTCGGCGGGATGAAGCCCGGGCACGTGTACCACCTCCGCCTCGACAGGGAGGACGTGGTCAGCGAGCAGGGCCGGCCGCTTTGGAGCACCGACGCGTGGTACACGATGAACCGCGTGCCGAACGACCGCCCGCTGCGGCTCGAACCCGCCGCCGACGCCGTGATGCTGCAGAGCGAGAACGTCCGGCCACTCAGCGACGCCGAGCGCGACGCGGGCTGGGTCAGCCTGTTCGACGGGCGCACGGCCTCGGGCTGGCGGCGTTTCCAGGGCGACGCGTTCCCCGAGGCCGGGTGGCTGATCGACGACGGCACGCTGCGGCACGTCGGGCGCATCGGTGGCGGCGACATCGCGTACCCCGTGCCGTTCCGCGACTTCGAGCTGGAACTCGAGTGGAAGATCGCCCCGGGCGGTAACTCCGGCATCTTTTACCGGGTCGATGAAGCGTCGGGGCAGGCCGCGTGGCAGACCGGCGCCGAGATGCAGGTCCTCGACGACGACCTGCACCCCAACGGGCAGAACCCCAAGACCTCGGCCGGGGCGCTCTACGACCTGATCGCGCCCAATGAAGCGAAGGCGTTGCGGCCCGTGGGGCAGTGGAACCACGTCCGCATCGTCGCCGACGGGCCGCGCGTCGAGCACTGGCTCAACGGGCGGAAGGTGCTGAGCTACGACGCCGAATCTGCGAGTTTCCGGGAGTTGGTGCAACGGACAAAGTTCGCGCCGCACGCGGGTTTTGCCGCGCCGCGCGAGGGCGTCGTCGTTCTGCAGGATCACGGCGACGACGTGTGGTACCGCAACCTGCGTCTCCGTGAGCTGAGGTGACGTTCAGGCCACCGGCTCACGTTGGTGCTGGCGGACGTGCTCGACCACGTCTTGGAAGTAACGCAATCCCGCGGTGGCACCCCCGGCCGAGTCGGGCCGGCTCGTCCACGCCGGGTGCTGCGTGGCGGTGACGTAACGCTCCGGGTGCGGCATCAAGCCGAACACCAAACCCGTGGGGTCGCACACCCCCGCGATTCGCCGGTCCGACCCGTTCACGTCCTCGGCGTACCGCAGCGCGACCTGCCCATTTGCTTCGAGGCCGTCGAGCACGGCGTCGGGCGCGACGAACCGGCCTTCCCCGTGCGCGATCGGCAGCTCGTGTTCACCGACCCCCGCGGTCCAGACGCACTTCGTCTCCGCCGGCACCGATACGCCTACCCAGCGGTCGATGAATCGGCCAGACGTGTTGTCGGCCAGGGTCGCGGCCTGCTTCAGCGGCTGCGACTCGTCGTCGGGCGAGGCCGGCAGCAGCCCGAGCTTGACCAACACCTGGAAACCGTTACAGACCCCGATCATCGGCACGCCGCGGCGCACCGCGCGGCGCAGCGGCGTTTCGAGGTGGTGCTTGAGCCGGCTCGCCAGGATGCGCCCGGCCGCGACGTCGTCCCCGTAGCTGAACCCGCCGGGGAACCCGATCAGGTCGAACGCGTCGAGTTGCTCGGGCCGCTCCGCGAGCGCGTTGACGTGCAACGTCGTCGGCTCGGCCCCGGCGAGACGGAACGCGTGGGCCAACTCTTCGTCACAGTTCGTGCCCGCGGTGCGGAGGATCAAGACTTTAGGGGTCATGGAAGCATGGTACGACACCCCATCCGCTGCGTCTTCAACGCTGATCAATGTCGAGCGTCCGATCCCAATAGGCCTCGCGCGTTCGTTCGCGGCTCGCTCCGTAACGGTCTTGTTGATACAGGCTGGTTCCTCGATACGACCCGGGATCAAAAACCGGCTGACCTTCGCGGTCGTAATCGATGCGGACGTGCTCCGTGTCGGGATCTTCGAGGTTGAGCGAGGCGCAGCCCACCAAAACAGCTGGCACCGTCACCGCAATGGCCGAAATGATCGAACCCCGCAGCCTCTGCCGGCAGAATGAGCTTGGTTGAATCATGACCGTTGGCCTGACTTGCGGTAGTCCGCGCGTTGGCTCGCGTACTCTCCGGGGTTAATCCGCAAGCCCGGCTCGCTCACCCCGTCCCGCACCTGCCGGTGCAGCTCCTTCAGGAACGGCACGCACCACCCGCAGCCCGTCCCCGCCGACAGGCACTCGCTGATCAGCGACGCCACCGCCGGCTTCTCCCGCCGACAGTAGTTCACGACCTTCCGCTCACTGACGTGGAAGCAGAGGCAGACGGTCACGTCGTCAGACGCGGCGGGCGGGGTTGGGTTCGTCGACTCTTCGGCCACGCAGAGAGCTTACGCTACCGGCATGGCTCAGCCGTCCGCATACGCCCGCCTGCTCGAACAGCTCGAGACCTTGCCGGGCGTGGGGAAGCGCTCCGCCGAACGGATCGCGTTCTTCCTGCTCAAGCAGCCCTCGGGCGACACGCTGGCCCTCGCCGACGCCATCCGTGACTTCCGCGAGAAGCTCGTGGTGTGTTCGGTAACGGGCATGGTCAGCGAGGCCGACCCGTGCTGGATCGTCACCGATCCCCGGCGCGACCACGACACGGTCCTCGTCGTCGAGCAGCCCACCGACGTGCTCAGCATCGAGAACAGCGGCGCGTACCGCGGCAGCTATCACGTGCTCATGGGCCGGCTTTCGCCGATGGACGCGGTCGGGCCCGGCGATCTGAACGTCGACGGCCTTCTCAACCGCATCGAGCGCGGCCGCGACGCCGAGCAGCCGGACTGGCCCGAGGTCGACGAGGTGATCCTCGGCACCAACCCGACGCTCGAGGGCGACGGCACCGCGCTGTACCTCGCCGACCGCATCGCCGCGACGGGGGTGAAAGTGTCCCGCCTGGCCCGGGGCCTGCCGATCGGGCAGACGCTGCAGACCGCAAGCAAGGCGGTGATCAGCGACGCGGTGAAGGGGCGGGTCAACGCCGACTGACGATGACCGCACGCCAGGAGGCTGAACACTGGCCACCGGCGCCACGAAGGAAACCGGGGCGGTACCATTGCGGTGCAAGTTCTGTGCCACCGTGGGCCTGGAGCTGTGCGTTCCGGCTCGTAGCGAGAAATCGGTCATCACACCCCGCCAACCGGCATTCCCCTGATGCGTATCGACACCGGACAACACATGCGGATGGGCCAGCACATGAAGCTGGCGCCGCGGATGATCCAGTCGATGGAGATCCTCCAGATGCCTACGGCGGCCCTGGAGGAACGCATCGAGCAGGAGCTGGCCAGCAACCCGACCCTCGAGCTCGCCGAGCCGGGCAGCGACGACGTCGACCTCGCCGGCGAGGCCCGGCAACGCGACCGCGACGACCGTGAGAACCAGCGCGAGCTCGACGTCGACGGCAACGGCAGCGGCGAGGACTTCGAACGCCTGTCCAACCTCACCGAGCAGTACGGCGACAGCTACATCGACAACACCTTCGAGGGCGGCGGCGACGCGGCGTTGCGGCGGGCCCGCAAGAACGCCGGCGAACGCGACGGCAAGCTCGACGCCATGGCCAACACCGCGGCCCGGACCGCGTCGCTCTACGACCAGCTCCTCGACCAGTGGCGGCTCGCCGAGGTGGACGACACCACCGACGCGTTGGGCCGGCACCTCATCGGGTTTCTCGACTCGGACGGGTACCTCCGGCCAGGCGACGACGCCTTGCTGGAAGACGCCCCCCCCGGCACAACGCGTGAACAGCTCGATGCCGTGATCGATCGCCTGCAGCGCTTCCTCGAGCCGCCGGGGCTGGCGGCGCGTGACCTGCGGGAGTGCATCCTGCTGCAGATCGACGCGAAGCTCGCCAACGACCCGGATGCCGACGCGCAGACGCTCGCCATCGAACGCCGGCTCGTCGACGAGCACCTCAAAGACATCGAGGCCAACCGCTACCCCAAGATCGCCAAGGCGCTCGGCCTCGAGATCGAGCAGGTGCAGCACGCGGTCCGCCGGCTCCGGCAGTTCCACCCGCACCCCGGCAAGCTGCTCGCCGACGACGGCGTCCGCACGATCACGCCCGACGCCGTCATCGACTACGACGAGGAGACCGACACCTACACCGCGTCGCTCACGCACGGCCGGCTGCCTTCGCTGCAGATCAGCCCCGGCTACGAGGACATGTACAAGGACCGCGACGCCGACAAGCAGACCCGCGAGTTCATCGGCACGCACTTGCGCAACGCCCGCTGGCTGCTCGACGCGATCGAGCAGCGGCACAACACACTGCTCCGCGTGATCGGCGTCGTGGTCGAGGCGCAACGCGACTGGTTCGAGCAGGGTGACGCCGGGCTCAAGCCGCTGCCCATGACCACGGTTGCGGATCAGTTGGGCATCCACGTCGCGACCGTGAGCCGGGCCGTGAGCGAGAAGTACCTGCAGACGCCGCGTGGCATCGTCGCGCTCCGCAAGTTCTTCTCCGGCGGCACCGAGACCGAAGAAGGCGACGCGATGTCGTGGACCGCGGTGCAGGCCAAGCTCAAGGAAGTCATCGACGCCGAAGACAAGAGCAAGCCGCTCAGCGACGACGCGCTGGTGGAGGAGATGAAGAAGCAAGGCATTGAGATCGCGCGCCGAACCGTCGCCAAGTACCGCGGCCAGCTCAACATCCCCACGGCCCGGCAGCGGAAACAGTACACGTGAGTGGGTCGACTCCACGCAACCGTGTCGGCGTCTTCACCCCCGCGTCGCCCGTAGGCGAGGTCGAACTGGGCATGGGCGTCGACGTGCTGCGCGAACACGGCTTCGCGGTCACGGCCCACGAACAGGCGCTCGCGCAACAGTTCATCTTTGCCGGCACCGACGAGCAACGGGCCGGGGCGTTGTGGGACCTCGCAACGGATGACTCGATCGACATCGCCTGGTGCGCCCGCGGCGGCTACGGCTGCACGCACCTGCTCGCGCTGCTCGACCGACTCACTGCGGAGCACAGCCCGCCACCCAAGAAGCTGCTCGTGGGTTACTCCGACGTCACCGTGCTGCACCACTACGTGCGGACTCGCTGGAGTTGGGACACGCTGCACGCGAACATGCCCGCTTCGGCGTCGTTCTGCACGATGAGCACCGAGCAGCGCGACGCGACGCTTGCCCTGGCCCGCGACTTCAACGCCAACGTTGAACTCTTCGGCGACGCAAAGCTCGAGCTCTTCGCCAATCCGCCGAGCAAACCCGTTGAAGCCGAGGTGGTCGGCGGCAACCTCGCGACCTGGAACTACCTCACCGGCACGCCTTGGGCCCCGACCCCGGAACAAATCGCCGGGAAGTTCCTGTTCTTTGAGGACATCGGCGAGGGGTTCTACAAGATGGACGCCTACCTCACGCAGCTTGACCAGGCGGGCGGCCTGGACGGTATCGCGGGCCTGATCCTCGGCGGCTTCCACGACTGCACCGACGAACAATCGACCCGTTACGCGTCACGGCCGACTCCCGAGCAACCCGAGCCGGAGACGCTGCCACTGCGTCCGACGTTCGACGAGCGCGAGAGCATGGCCCGCATCACCGCGCCGCTCGCCGAGAAGCACGGCTTCCCCGTCGCGTGGAAGCTTCCCGTGACCCACGGGCCGGACTACTGGCCGCTGCCTCTTGGGAGACGCTTCGGTCTCGGCGTCGACGGTACACTGACATTGTGATTAAATTCGCCGAAGCGGGCCGGGAAACACACGGAGAGTTACCGTGCATCAAACCCCTTTTGGTACGACTTGCATTGGACTTGTGCTGTTGGCAGCCGTTGGGCTGGTGTGGGGCTGTCAATCGACGCCGGCCGCGCCGCTGAGCCCACCCTCCGATTACCGGCTGGTCCTCGAGCCGCGCGCCGTGGCTACTGCGGGGAACTACGAGTTGACCGTTCTTCTGAATCAGCCGGGGGGTGATTCGCCCACCGAAGTGATTGTCTCTGCCGACATGGGCGAGGCGGTCTGGATCAACCGCCGGCTGGTCGATGGATCGCTGGTGCGTGTCGACACGTCGCTCTTGTTCGTCGATCGCCAGCCGTTCATCGATGCGCGAATCCAAGTCACGGCCCCAGATCACCGGCCTTGGGAGAGCCGGCATCTGGTGCCCGTAGAGCCCAACCCCGGGCTGGCGGCGAGTCGTGAGTAAACCTTGTTGCCGCCGTGTGATTGTGATGGGGACGCGCATGAGCGAATCTGCTCCCGCCGCGTTGACCCGTGGCAGTCTCACGAGTGCGATTGCTTCAGCGCATTAAGGACCGCATCGGCGTGCCCGGGCACTTTCACCTTGTCCCAGCGTTCGACGATCTTTCCCTTCGGGTCGAGCAGGAACGTGGTGCGGACGACGCCCATGTACTTCTTGCCGTACATGGACTTCTCTTGCCAGACGCCGTATTTGGTGCAGACCTTCGCTTCGTCGTCGGCGAGGATGGGGAAGTTGAGGTCGAACTTGCCGGCGAACTTGGCCTTGCTCTTGGTGTCCTGTGGGCTGACGCCGAGGACAACGGCGTCGAGTTTCCCGAACTTCGGCAGGTCGTCGCGGAACTGGCAGGCCTGCTTGGTGCAGCCGGAGGTGTCGTCCTTGGGGTAGAAGTAGAGGACGACGAACTGCCCGGCGTAGTCGCTGAGCTTGTGCTTGACGCCGTCCTGGTCGGCGAGGGTAAAGGCGGGGGCTTTCTTGCCGACTTCGGGCAGGGCGGGGCTTGCGGTGGGCATGGCTGGGTCCGTGGATGGGGTCGCGTGCGGGTCGGTTGCCGGTCAGGCCGGGAAAGATAGGCGGGTTGCGCGGCGTGGAATCGGTGGGGGACGCCCGGAATCCCGAACCGCGGGTGGGTTTGGGCCGTGAGGAGGGTGCCCAGGTGGTATCTTTTCCGGCCCGCCGGGGATGGCGACCGCCGCAGCCACTCGAACCACGCCCCGACGACCCCCACCCCCGACCCCACCGCCCATGAACCCGCACCGCGCACTGATCACCGGCATCACCGGCCAGGACGGCTCCTACCTCGCCGAGTTCCTGCTCAACAAGGGCTACGACGTGCACGGCGTCGTCCGGCGCAGCTCGACGTTCGGCACCGACCGCATCGACCACATCTACCGCGACCCGCACGACGCCGGCGCCCGCCTGCACCTGCACTACGGCGACCTGACGGACGGCAGCTGCCTCGCCAAGCTGGTCAACGCCGTCAAGCCGACGGAGGTCTACAACCTGGGCGCCCAGAGCCACGTCCGCGTGAGCTTCGACCAGCCGGTCTACACCGCCGACGCCGACGCGGTCGGCTCGCTGAAGCTGCTCGAAGCCGTACGCGATTTCCGTGACAGCAGCGGGCAGGAAGTCCGGTACTACCAGGCGTCGTCGTCCGAGCAGTACGGCAAAGTCGTCGAGACACCGCAGACCGAGGACACGCCGTTCTACCCGCGCTCGCCGTACGCGTGTGCGAAGGTCTACGCGCACTGGATCACGGTGAACTACCGCGAGTCGTACGACTTGCACGCCTCGTGTGGCATCCTGTTCAACCACGAGAGCCCGCGCCGCGGCGAGACGTTCGTTACCCGCAAGATCACGCGCGCCGTCGGCCGGATCAAACACGGGCTGCAGGACAAGCTCTACCTGGGCAACCTCGACGCGAAGCGCGACTGGGGTTTCGCCGGCGACTACGTCGAGATGATGTGGATGATGTTGCAGCAGGACACGCCGGACGACTACGTCGTCGCGACCGGCGAGACGTGGAGCGTTCGTGAGTTCTGCGAACGGGCCTTCTCGCACGTCGGTCTCAACCACGAGGACCACGTCGAGATCGACCCGCGCTACTTCCGCCCGGCCGAGGTGGACCTGCTGCTGGGCGACCCGGTGAAGGCGAAGAAGCAGCTCGGCTGGGAGCCGCGGACGAGCTTCCAGGAACTGGTCGAGATGATGGTCGAGGCCGACCTCGACCTCGCCGCTCGGGAGAAGACGTTGGTCGACGCCGGGCACGCGGTGGCCAGGGGCTGAGCGAAACGGCCGCAAATCTTCGCGGTTTCTTCATGCACGACTCACGGACACCGAGAAAGATCGGGGGCAAGGCATGGCGGTTATGGACCTGACGCAACACCGAATCATCGTGACCGGCGGCGGCGGCTTCCTCGGCCGGTTCGTCGTGGAAGGGCTGCGCAAACGCGGCGTGAAGGACGAACAGATCTTCGTCCCCCGCAGCCACGACTACGACCTGACCGACCTCGACGCGGTCAGGCGGGTGTACGACGCCGGCGGGGCCGACGTGGTCATCCACCTCGCGGCCGAGGTCGGCGGCATCGGCGCCAACCGCGACCACCCCGGGCGGTTCTTCTACGCCAACGCCGCGATGGGCCTGCACCTGATCGACGAGGGCACCAAGCGCGGCGTCAAGAAGTTCGTCCAGACCGGCACCGTGTGCGCCTACCCCAAACTCACCCCCGTGCCGTTCAACGAAGACGACCTCTGGAACGGCTACCCCGAAGAAACGAACGCCCCGTACGGCGTCGCCAAGAAGGCCTTGTTCGTCATGCTCGAGGCCTACCGCGCCGAGTACGGGCCCAACTCCGCGGTCGTCGTCCCGGTCAACCTCTACGGCCCGCACGACAACTTCGACCTGGTCACCTCGCACGTGATCCCGGCGTTGATCCGCAAGTGCGTCGACGCCAAGGAGCAGGACGCCGAGGCCGTCGTCTGCTGGGGCACGGGCAACGCGTCGCGGGAGTTCCTGTTCGTCGAAGACGCCGCCGAGGGCATCCTCGCCGCCGCCGAGCGCGTGGACGACCCGACGCCGATCAACCTCGGCACGGGCAGCGAGATCCTGATCCGCGACCTGATGCAGATGATCGCCCGGATCGTCGGCTACGAGGGACGGATCGAGTGGGACACCACCAAGCCCGACGGCCAGCCGCGCCGCTGCCTGGACACGTCGAAGGCCCAGAAGATGATGGGATGGGCGGCGGAGGTCCCGCTCGAGGACGGGCTGCGTCGGACCGTCGAGTGGTACCTCGAGCACCGGGGCAGCGTCCGCGAAGTGGTCTTCAGCCGGCGGTGAATCGACCCGCCGGCGCTGCCGATAACCCCGGTGATGCCCGTGCCCGACCGCAAGCTCGCCCCAACCATTTTGGTCATCAGCCAGACGTACGTGCCTGACCCCGCCGCGGTGGGCCAGTACATGCACGACGCCGCCGCCGAACTGGTCGCCCGCGGCTTCCGGGTCAAGGCCTACGCCGCCGACCGCGGCTACGAAGACACCGGCCTGAAGTTCCCGAAGCGCGAGACGCGCGACGGCGTCGAGATCGTCCGCGTCGGGTTCGCGTCTTTCGGCAAGGGGTCGATCCCGATCCGCCTGCTCGGCGGGATGCTCTACACGCTGCAGGTCATGCTCCGCGCGGTGTTCACGCGTCGGCTCGCCGCGGTGCTTGTGTCCACCTCGCCGCCGATGGCGCCGATGGCCGCACTGTTCATCAAGCTGCTGCGCCGCAAGCCGTTCGTGTTCTGGGCGATGGACATCAACCCCGACCAGATGATCGCCATGGGCAAGGTCGGCCCGCGCTCGCTGCCGGCCTGGCTGTTCGACGCGATGATCAAGGCGACGCTGCGACACAGCACGAAGGTCGCCACCCTCGACCGCTTCATGGGGCAACGCCTCGAAGCCAAGGTCCCGCTCGGCGATCGGCTTGAAGTCGCCCCGCCCTGGCCCCTGGCCGACCACCTCGAGCCCGTCGAGCACGACGACAACCCGTTCCGCTCGGAGCAAGGCCTCGCCGGCAAACGCGTCGTCATGTACTCCGGCAACATCTCGCCTGCCCACCCGGTCGACACCGTGCTCGAAGCCGCCCAACGCGTGCAGGACCGGGACGACCTCGTGTTCCTCTTCATCGGCGGCGGCCTCGGCAAGCAGCACATCGAAGACTTCGTCGCCGAGCACCGGCTCACGAACGTCCGCACGCTGCCGTACCAGCCGCTGGATCAGTTGCGCTACTCGCTCTCCGCTGCGGACGTCCACCTGGTCGCGATGGGCGAAGACATGATCGGCATCGTCCACCCCTGCAAGGTCTACGGCGTGCTGGGCGTGCAACGCCCCGTCCTCGCGCTCGGGCCCGAGGCCAGTCACGTGGGCGAGATCGTCGGCCAGCACGGCGCCGGTTGGCGCATCGATCACGGCGACGTCGACAGCGCCGAAAGCCTATTCCGCGAGTTGGCCGACGCCGACGAGGACACCTTCCGCGCCAAGGGCGACCGCGCGTTCGCCGCGATGCAGCAGGCCTTCAGCAAGCGGCAGCTCTGTGGCCGTTTTTGCGACGTGATCGCCGCGGTGGCCGGCACATCACGCCTCACGCCCGCCGAAGCGACGCCGTCGAACTCCGCCGCCGTGCCGGATTGAGCCGGCCTTGAGCAGCGCTTGTACCCGTCTGGCAGACGCGTGGTACCGGTGGGCGTTATCTTTTCCCGGTGTTCGTTCTCAAAGCCCAGAACCTGGTCAAGAGCTACAACGGCCGGACGGTCGTGGATCGGGTGTCGTTCGACGTCGCCGAGGGCGAGATCGTCGGGTTGCTGGGGCGCAACGGGGCGGGGAAGACGACGAGTTTCCGCATGTCGATCGGGATGATCGAGCCCGAGGCGGGGACGGTCGTCTTCAACGGGCAGGACGTGTCGGGGTTGCCGATGTACCAGCGGGCACAGCGGGGGATGGGCTACCTGGCGCAGGAGCCTTCGATCTTCCGTCGGCTCACCGTGGAGCAGAACCTGCACGCGATCCTCGAGACCCGGCCGATGAGCAAGGCCCAACGCCGGGCCCGGGCCGAGGAGCTGATGCGGCAGTTCGACCTGCTCAAGATCAGGGGCCAACAGGCCCATCTTTGCTCCGGGGGCGAGAAGCGCAAGCTCGAGATCGCGCGGGCGCTGGTGACCGAGCCGAGCCTGATCCTGCTGGACGAGCCGTTCGCGGGGGTCGACCCGGTGGCGGTGGAGGGGCTGCAGGACGAGATCCGCAAGCTGCGCGAC
The DNA here is from genome assembly GCA_028285385.1 of Phycisphaera sp. Classification (GTDB taxonomy): domain Bacteria; phylum Planctomycetota; class Phycisphaerae; order Phycisphaerales; family Phycisphaeraceae; genus CAZIXN01. The sequence goes on along the minus strand of JANQPR010000184.1, from coordinate 3,857 downwards.
GAGTTGGACATCGCGATGCTGGTGACGGACCACAACGTGCACCACATCCTCGCGGTGTGCGACCGCGTGTACGTGATCTCGGAGGGCAAGGTCTTCGCCGAGGGCACGCCCAAGCAGATCATCAACGACGAACAAGTCCGCCAGACCTACCTCGGCTCGACGTTCCGCGGGGACGAGTTCGGGTGAGCGGTAGTCGGTCCGGGGCGTGGTACGGGAACGGGTACGGTTCGGCGGGCTGCGCTTTCCCCGTCACCGGCAGGCCCGGCACCTCGTCGTAGTACGAATCCGAAACGTCGACGTCGAGGATGCCGAAGCGTTCGGCTTGCCGGGGGTCCCAAACCAGTTTCCCGTCGGGGTCGACGTAGCCGAAGCTCTCGCCGACTTTGACGCGAGCGACGCCGCGGTAGAACGGCAAAGCGGACTCCAGATCGGCGGCGATAACGAGCGCGCCCTCGGTGTCGATGTAGCCGAAACGCCCGTCCTTCTTGACCAGCGCCCGCGGGGCGTCCAGCAGATGTTGGTGGTCTTCACGGAGCCCCGAGCGTGCGAGGTCTTCGAAGGCGTACGCCTCATCGAAGCCTTCGGCGATCACCTCGCCCTCCGTGTCGATGTACACCCATTCCGCGGTTGGTCTCACCGCCGCGCGTCCGGCGGAGAAGTCGCGTGCTTCACGGTAGCGTGGCACGAGCTTGACCTGAAAGTCGCGGTCGAGGAACCCCCAGCGCGCGCCGACACGGACCGCCGCCATGCCGTCCGAAAAGCCCCGGGCGTCGGCGATACGGCCCGTCGAATCCACAAACGCGAACCGGCCGTCCGTGTCGATGTAACCGAAGGCGTGGCCGTCGGTCTTGGCCTTACGCACGGCCGCCAACCCCTCGCGGAACGAGCGGGCCTGGGCGAACCGCGCCCGGATCACCTCGCGCCCCTCGCCGTCGACGTAGCCGCACTGGCCGTTCCGGTTGAACGCCGCCAGCCCGGCGTCGGACATCGGCAGCATGCCCTGGTATTCCGGCTCGATGACGAACGTGCCCTTCAGACCGATCAACCCGTAAAGCCACTGCCCGTTCACCGGCGACGCGACGACCTGGTGGTGGTTCACGTAGGGGCCCAGCTTCTTCGGCCACGCCTTCTTGTCGCGGATCGTGGCGGCGGGGAGGCGGGTGTCCGCCGCGTCGGCGAACAGGCGGTACTGCGCGTCGTCACGGCTGGCGCGGGCCCGGCAGAGCATCGACCCGTCGGCCCCGCTCGGGCCCGGCGTCGAGGCGTAGAAGTAGTCGGCCCAGTCGTACGCGGGGGAGATGACGACCGTGCCCGTGCGATCGGCGTAGCCCCAGAGCCCGTTCACCTTGATCGGCAGCAGCAGGAGCGGGTCTACCACCCGGTCGGGGTCGTAAGCGACCGGGTCGGGATGGGGCTCGGGCCAAGGTGACGCTTGCTGTGTCAAAGCGGGCGTCGCGATGAGCAAGAGCAGCAAGTGCGCCACGAACCGGAACCGTCGTGACGGGGCGCTTTGGCAGAAACGGAGTGGGCTTCCCATCGGTGGCTCCTCGCCGCTCTCGGTTGCCATCCCGTCGGCGGTCGATCCGAGGTGAACCCGCTGCGCCGACGTCTTGGCAAATACGTTGCTGGCCCGAGCGACCCAGGCTGCGACGGCGCCCGCCAGCGACCAACGCTACGCGATCCTGAATCTCCCGCATGTTACCCGCGTGCCCCCACGCCTACGCCGGCAGGTCCCGCGGAATCGGCCTTCCGAAGCGCTCGCCGAGGTGGGGGCCCTGGTGTTCAACGGTCGAGACGTGTCGGGGTGCCGGTGTACCAACGGGCACCGCGAGGGATGCGGTACCTCGCGCTGGAGCCTTCGATCTTCCGCCGACTGACCGTAGAGCAGAACCAGCAGACGATCCTCGAGATCCGACCGATGAACCGGCTCAATCCTGATCGGGTACGTGCCAAGGCTCGCTGCCCAAGGCGTCGATGCTGACGACTCGGCCTTCGGGCTCGAAGAGCGGGTACGGCGCGGGCGGTCGATCGCCCCCCGGCTCGGCCACACCGGTCCAGGCCTGCGCCGGTGGTGTCGGGCGCAGCTCGAGCCCGCGGACACCGGTTTGCTCGACCCAAAGCGGGTCCCACAGGACGCGCCCGCCGACATCGATGTAGCCGAAGCTGGGCGGGCAGGCCACGCGAGCGGCGCCCCGGTGGTAGGGGTGGGCGTCGGTGAACTGAACCGGGACGACCTCCTTGCCCCGGCGGTCGATGTACCCGGCCTTGCCATCGCGCCAGACAATCCACCGCGGGTTCTTGGCGTATTCGCGACGTGAAGCGGCGTCGTCAGAGAGCGTGGCCGTGTCGCCGCCCCACGTGACGCGGTCATAACCGGGCAGCGGAACGATCCGTCCGGCCTTGTTGAGCAGCCCCCATTGACCGTTCTCTTTCACCACCGCCACGCCACCGAAGAACGGCTCCGCCGACTCAAACCGAGGGGGGATGGCGATGCGGAACCGTTTGTCCAGGTAGCCCCACTTGCCACCCGCCTTGACCGGGGCGAGTCCATCACGGAACTCCCGCAGGCTCTCGATCTCGTTGCGGGCATCGAGGAACACGACTTCACCCCGGACGTCGATTACTGCGGTCTGCCCCTGAGCGTTGCGAACGATGGCAACCCCCTCACGGAACGGGCCGGCCTGGGTAAACACGGGAGCCGTGAACTCGATGTCGGCTCGCAGGTCGAGGTAGAAGAAGTGGCCGCTGCGTTTGAGGGCGACGCGGTGGTCACTGATCTCACCCACGGTGTCTCGACCTGTCTCCCACACCAGTTCGCCGTTGTCGCGGATCGCCCAGACCCGAACGTCTTGCCCGACGCGATTGGCGACCAGCGCGTGGTCGTCACTGAAACGGCCCGCCCAGTCGACGGATCCGCTTGAGGAAGGCACGTGCGTCTGCAGCGTGTAGAGGTCGTTCACGCTGTTGTCTCGGTCTTCCTTGTTGATGGCGTAGCAGAGGATCGACGTGCGGCCATTCGCAACGACGCGGGTCCGCCAGCTCTTCATCTCACGCCGACGCCGGTACTCCGTGAACGGCTCGAAGTGATCGACCCATTCGTAGGTCGGGGCGACGATCAGGCTGCCTCGACGATCCGCGTAGCCCCACCAGCCACCGACCTTGACCGGCAGCAGCAGCAGAGGATCGCTCGGCGCATGCCCCGCAATCTTCTCCGGCCGGTACCGAATCGCTTCCGACAGTCCGGAGTCTGATGCGAACAATGGGGGACGTACCGCGTCGACGGCGACCGACTGGGCTTGATCGGCGTAAGTACTTGGCACAATCACCAGACCGACGATGCCGGTGATCAGCATCGCGCCAATCCAGAACGACGGGTTTTTCATGGCTCAAGCCCCCGAGAGGTTTAGTCGTACACTGTTCGATCTGTTCATTGCTCGCTGTACCACGTAGCACCACCGCGACATGCCCCACGCCTACGCCGACAAGTCCCGCGGCATCCGTCTGCAGAAAGCGCTCGCCGAGGCGGGGGTGGCGTCGCGGCGCGACTGTGAAGGCATGATCGAGGCCGGGCGTGTGCGCGTCAACGGCGACGTGGTCGATTCGCTGCCCGCGTGGGTCGATCCGGCAAGCGACCATCTCGAGGTCGACGGCGAGCCCGTCGCGCGGCCCCGCAGCGCGACGTCCCGGTTCAAGACCGCCGGGAAGCACTACGTCATGCTGCACAAGCCACGGCGTGTCGTATCGACCGTCGAGGACGAGCCGGGCAAGGACCGCACGACCGTGGTCGACCTCGTCGGCCTCCCGGGCAACCCGCGGCTGTACCCCGTCGGCCGGCTGGACACGGATTCGACCGGCCT
>JANQPR010000147.1 GCA_028285385.1 Phycisphaera sp. | reverse complement strand
GTCGGCTCGTCGTCCACGGCCTCCGGCATCGCCCCCGCCGCGCCCGCGCCGCCGTTTGTCGCCAACTCGGCGCTGCGCGACACGTCGCCCTGCCGCAGCGCCTGGTCGAAGAACGCCTGCGTCGCCGCGTCCAGCTCCCGCATCGTCGCCGACGCCCACCGCACCACCGGCTCGATCCACGCCGGCAGGTCGTCCCGCGCCGCGATCTGGTGCACCGCCTGCGGCACCTTCTGCACGAACTGGTACGCCTGCCACAGCGTCACCCCCACCAGCACCGCCAGCCCCAGCACGAACAACGCCATCGACCCCAGCATCCCCGCCGCCGTCACCGGGCGCGGCACCTTCGCCTTCTCGTATAGCCACGTCACCACCGGGTTCAAGATGTACGCCAGCGCGATCCCCACCAACACCGGCGTCAGCACCGACCGCGTCGCGTACACCAGCCGGAACCCGGCCGGCACGACGTACGACGCCACCGCCAACAACAACAACACCCCCAGCGTCGCCTGGAACCACCGCAGCCGCCACAACGGCGTCGTCACCTTGCCCGTCGGCGAGTAGTCCTTGACCGGCGTCGAAACCGCGCCCGAAGAAGACGGAGAAGAGCCCGAAGCACCCGTCGCGTCGCCGGCGTCGCTCATGGCGGACCACAATACCGCGACCCCGCGTCGCAGGACAGCGAAGCCGACGCAGCGGTGTACTCAAACTGCACCGCCCGCGTTGCCACCGATAGCCGGAACCCGGCGGGTTCCGGCCCGGACGACTCCGTTGCCCGGCTACTGATGGCCTCGTCGGAGCATCGCCAACGCCGGCAGCAACAACCCCATTATCGCGGGCTCGGGCACCGGCGTAAGGACCAACTCAAAGACGGCCTCCGCCCGACCGAACTCGTCGTCGCCGTCGTGGTCGGCGATCGCGGAGGCATTGATCGTGAACGTCCCGGCCGGCAGCGTCCCCGTCCCCAGCCACCCGCGCGACATCACGGCCTGGACTTCCGCCAGATCGGATCCCGGCGGCGTGGCGATCGTGAACGCGTAGTCGTCCAGCGGTTCTGCGCGGGGATTGAACCGCTGTTCGTAGTCAAACGACGTCAAGAATCCGTACGCGAACCCGCCGAAACCGTCGAAATCGATCCATCCCCCCGGGGCCTCGTCGCCCCCCGCCGTCGCGTCGTAGCGGAACTCGTACCGCAACGGCACGTCGGACTCGAACGTCAGCCGCAACCTCGCCCCCGCCGCGGACCGCGGGTCGGTCACCCGTTGGGTCCGGTCGGTGGACGACGTCTCCGCAGACAGTCGGGCCGCGACCCTCAGGCTATCGTCCGGCAACGGTTCGATGACCGACGCCTGCGACGCGCTGCGGTTGAGCGTGAAGTCGGTCAACCCGCCGTAGTCCGTGGTCTTCCGCGTGCTCTCGGCCAACGCCACGTAGTAGTCGGAGCCGAACGGCGCGAGCGGCGCATCCATCTCGTACCACGGCGCGGGGCCGGCCCTACCGGCGAGGTCGTTGTCGACCCACCGGTGGTCTTCGATCAACCGAATGGGTTGGGCCCACGCGTTCGAGATGCCCGCCGACGCCGAGGCGACACACAGAAAGAACAAACCTTGCAAGCGACGCATCATCAACGCTCCGGAAACGGGTTTACGAGCCACGGCATCCCTCCGGTTCACAGCCTAACGCCGACGCGGCCGACCCCGAAGCGCAATCCGGAGTATGTGCGTTTGGCCGCCGGTCAAGCCGTCCGGCCATTGCCGCCGCACGCGGCTTTGCCCATACCCACGCGCAGAATGCAACGCCTCGCCGACTTTCCGCGGGTCACGGTTTTCCCTTGCCGAGGGCCGCCCGTCCGGCGACACTGGAAGCGAGGCGGGCACACGCTCGTTTGCGGAGTCTTGCCTTCATCGGGTCCATCACCGCCGCACGGGGAGACTCAACCATGACCGGGCACCGACCGTCGTTCCTCTTGCTGTCCGCGTTGCTGTTTTCGGGCACTGTTCTGGGATCGATCCCGGCCGCGGCGCAGGTCACGGGCTTCAGCGGACGGGTCGTCCCTCAAGACGAAGTGCCCGCGTTCGTCACCTGCGACGTCCTCGTCAGCTTCACCGGGCAGCTCACCGGCGTGCAGCTGCTTGTCGAGCTGACGAGCGGGTCGATCTTCCAGCAGCCGGTCCTTGAAGGCGGTGGCGATAGGGCGCCCAGCCCAGGCTTCTTCGGCGTCTTCCCGGCGGCGGAGTTCGACACGTTCATCACACTGGGCGGAGCGGATCGGATTTCGTCTGACACGATCCCTGGCTTCGCCGGCGGGGCGGTCAACCTCGGCGGGCAGAGCACGCGGACGTTCGACGAGTCTTTGATCGACGTCGCCTTCTTCCCGCCGGGCGGCGCTCAGATCCTTGATCAGACCGAGTACATGGTCGCCCGACTGACGCTCTCGGACGACGCGTTCGGTGAGATTTCCGTCCTCGCCTCCGCCAACGGCGTGGTCTCCGACCCCGTCGTCATCGGCCTTGAGGCCGGCCTGGGCTTCTGCATCCCTGAACCCACGACCGCGGCGCTGATCGGCACGGTGGGGCTTGCGCTGCTGCGTCGCCCGTTGGCTGCAGCCTCAGGCCAAAGGCCAGGCCAAGTCTGAGAACCCGTGTCGCCGGCCGCCGCGACGCTCCTTGCACTCCCGAGTCCTTCTCCTCCGCACGGGGAACCCGCCATGCCCACGTTCCGACCCTCGTCCGTTTCGACACTCGCGCTCTTCTCGTTGGGGATCGTCTTTGCCTCGCCCGCGCCGGCCACGGCCGAAGTCACCGGCTTCGGCGTCAGCGTTGTGCCCCAGACGACCGTGACGGGCTTCGTCGCCCACGACATCACCATCGACTTCGAGAACCAGCTCACCGGCGTCCAGTTGCTCGTGGAACTGACCGCGGGGTCGATCTTTCAGCAGCCGGGCCTCGAGGGTGGCGGCGATACGGCGCCCAGCCCAGCCTTCTTCGGTGTCTTCGCGGCGTTGGAGTTCGACACGTTCGTCTCGCTGGGTGGAGCGGACAGAGTTGCGTCCGATGCAACCCCCGGCTTCGCGGGCGGGGCGGTCAACCTCGGCGGGCAGAGCCGGCGGACATTCGACGATCAACGGATCGACGTCGCGTACTTCCCGCCCGGTGGCGTGCAGATCATCGGCCAGACCGAGTACTTCGTCGCCCGGCTCACGCTCTCGGACGACGCGACGGGGACCGTGTCGCTCCTCGCCTCGGACGGCGAAGTGTCCGAGCCGTTCGTCTGCCCGGTCTACGACGGGATGATCTGCATCCCTGAGCCTACGGCGGCCGGCGTCGGGCTGCTCGCCGTGGCGGCGTTGGGGTTGCGCGGGCGAAGCGGCGCGTAACGGCGCACGATTTCGCGTTCCCGCCCCCGGGTAGAGCCGGCGTCCCCGCGGGGAGCGCGGCGGGTGGGGCGACGCCTCGCCGGACGGACCCCCGCCCCCGGAAGTTTTCGGTCCGCTTGCGGAGCACTTCCGGGGGCGGGTATGCGACGTGCCCGGGCCTGCGTTTCGTGGTCTTGCGACCGTCGGCCGGCTGAACGACCCGAGCGATCT
>JANQPR010000139.1 GCA_028285385.1 Phycisphaera sp. | reverse complement strand
TGTGGCCGATGGGGTTGGCGGCGGGGGTGATGGTGGCGGCGCTGCTCGTTGGGCGCGTGGGCGTTCGGCGACGCGCGATTGGGGCGGTGGTGGCGTGGGGCGTGTTCGTCGGGTTGTACGTCGTCGCGGCGTGGCAGGAGTCGCGGGTGTTCAACCGGCACAGCACGCCGCAACTGGTTCACGCGGTATCGGAAGCAACGGGGTTTGATCAGCCGGCGATCCGCACGGTGGGGTACACGGACCACTCACTGGCGTTCTACACCGGCCGGGACACGTCGCGCGTCGACCCGCGGTTCACGGCTGAAGAATGGGCGGCGCTCGACCGGCGGCGGTTGGTGTTGGTGGCAGAGCCGGCCGATTGGGAGGCGTTCGCGGCGACGATGCCCGGCCTGATCGCGCAGCGGTACGAACGCGTGGGAACAACCCGGCACTTCCACGCAGGATCTGAGGAGTTGTGGGTGTTCGCGGTGCGGCCGCGGTGGTGGTGAAGGGCGGGGGGACCAAGGACCACGAGCCCCGCCGCAGCTTACGTTTAGTCGCAGCGGCGGGCTCTGGGATGACGCGGTGGGTGTTCAGTCGTTGTGGCGGCGGCGTCGCAGGGTCAACGGGGCCAGCAGCGCGGCGGCGAGCGTCGTCGGCTCGGGAACGACCGCGGATGACCCGCCGGGCAGCACGATGTTGTTGCCAACGATTGGTGTGCCGAAATCCGGTGCGGTGACACTGCCCCAGTTCTGGAGGACGAGGTCGAGGTCGCCCTGTTCGACGCTGCCGTTGCCGTCAAGGTCGCCCTGCGCCCAAGTGCGATTGGATCGGCCCCAGTTCTGGAGGACGGCGTCGAGGTCGCCCTGCTCGATCGTGCCGTTCTGGTTGGCGTCGCCGGTAAGCAAGACCGCGGTGCCGGTGGTCTCGGCAATCCACGGGAGCATGCCGTCGAGGGTGAAGAACCCGCCGATGTCGCCGTAGTCCCCGTCGATGGTGCCGTCGTTGGCCAGGAGGAACGAGGCGACGCCGGCTACTTGGAGCTCGTCGCCGCGTTCGACGAAGAGGGGCCCGCCGCTGTCGCCGGACGCGATGAGGAACTCGTAGGTCAACGCGGGGTCGGGCGACCAGGAATACCCGTCGTTGTTTTGGTCGGGGTCGTCGAAATCGACGAAGACGATGCCGCTGTTGTAGCTGGCGAAGGGGGACTGCCCGCCACGGCGGTCGACGCGGTTCTGCCCGGCGTGGAGGTCGCCGTCGGGCCCGGTGCCGCCGGTGTCGCCGGTGCCGGTGTTGCCGTAGCCCGCGAGGGTGGCGGTGTTGCCCAGGAGCTGGGCGGCGGTGCCGGCGTAGAGCGGGGCGCCGTCCACACCGGGGATGGCTTGGCCGAGTTGGATCAGCGCGAGGTCGTTGCCCGCGGTGATGTCGGCCCGGTCCCAGTCGGGGTGGACGAACACGTCGGCCGAGGCGTAGGCCGTGCCGTTCAGCGTGAAGTCAAAGTCGAGATCGTCGTCGCCGACGTGCGCGGCGGTGAGGACCCAGCCGTCGCCGAGATAGATGCCCGACGCCGAGCCCGTGAAGCCGTAGGTCACGCGCCCGACGGTCTCGGCCACGACGCCGTTGAGCAGGGCGGCGTCGTAGGCGGCGTAGGTCGAGTCGTCGCGGATCGCGCCGGCGTCGGCGTCGGTGGACACGAAGCCATGGCCGGCAAAGCCACAGGCCAACACAAACGCAGACCCACCGAGGCGGGCCGGTGTGTCGCTTAGCCGTTGGGATTGAAGGGGCAGTCGGAGCATGGGCAAAGCGGTCGGGGCGTGCGGCGCTTGACGCGCGTTTTACTGCGTGGCTACCCCCGTCGCCGTGCGTCCCTCCTGCTTGCATGATACTTACCCGCGCCGCGCGTCCAAGGTTCGCCCAATGTGACACGGCCGCAAAAAGTCAGACCGACCGGCGTCGCAGCCGCGCCAGACTCGCCAAACCCCCAAGGCACACGACGGCGGCCGGCTCGGGGACGGTGAAGCCCCGGAAGTCCGGCACGGCCGTGCTCCCCCAGTTCTGCAGCACGGGGTCGAGTTCGTTCTGCTCGATCACGCCGAAGGGCAGGTCGTTGGTCCATCCGGTTGGCACGCCCGTGACGCGCACGTCTTTGCCCCAGTTCTGCAGCACCAGATCAAGGTCGCCCTGCTCGACCTGGCCGTTGTCGTTGTAGTCGCCGCGGAGCCCCGCGACGACGGAAACGGTGACGTCTGTCCCCGAGTAGCTCACGGCCCAGATCAGCCCGAGCGGCAGGTCGATATCGGAGCTGAACTCACCGAACCGTCCCGTGACGCCGCCGAGCGCGGTGATGACCGGGAACGAATCGCCCAGGGCCGGGGTGTACGCGGGGAAGTCTTCGCCCGGGCCCTGGATGGCGAGCTCGCCGTCGAGGGTTGCGGTGCCGCTGACGTCCAGTTGCGAAAAGTCGGTCCCGGGCGCGTTCCCGTTGTCGCCGAGAACGAACAACAGCAGCCCGTCGGCCGTCTGCTCGAACCGCGGCGCCTGCGCGAGCACCGGCCGGTAGGTCTCGAAGAACGTGATGTCGGAGCCGGCGAGCCCGATGGCGTTCTCGTTGCGGACCGGGATCAACCCGAAGTTGACGTCGTCGAGGCCCGCGACGCCGCGGTTGATCAGTGTGCCGGCCCCGAAGAACGAGGCGCCGGCATCGATGTTGGTCACCCCGCCCTCGAGCGCCAACGTCCCGCCGCCCAGCACCACCGTCGAGGTCGGCTCGAAAAACGCAAAGCTGTCGATGCGGGCGTCGCCGGACGTGTTGATTGTCCCGGTGTTGGTCAGGCCCCCGCCGTCGAGCAGCCCGTCGTTGAGGTTGATGGTGCCCTCGTTGGTCCAGGAAAACAACGGGTTGAATGTGCCGGCGATCTGCATCGTGTTGCGGAATGGCGCGGTCGGCGGGACGCGCAGCGTGAGCGTGGCGTTGTCTTGCACCTCGATGACGGACGTGCTGCCGAACGGCCCGTTCCAGTCCATGGTCGGCCCGAGGTTCACGAGTCGCATCTCAAGGGTTCGATTCGTCGGCACCCGCAGCAACCCGCCGAGCGTGAACCGGGCGCTCGGGCCGTCCAACTCGATGACGCCGTTCCCCTGCACGACGCCGGTGGCGTTCACCAGCGCTTCGCCGCCGACGCGCACGGTGCCGCCGTTGAGGATCAGCCCGCTGTTGGCCGCCGTGCCCGTGAAGAACACGTCCAGGTCCTCGGCGTCGAAGTCGACAGGGTTCGGCGCGTTGGCGATCACGAGGCTCGACCCGTTGCCGCTGATCAGCGTCTGGTTCAGCACCGCGAGGCGGTGGTTCCCAAACAGCCCGTTGAACACGTCGCCGCTGTTGGTGATGCTCAGCTGGTTGAGCAGGATCGCCTGATCCATCACCGGCGGCGTACCGAACTGCGCCGAGCCAGCCGCGGCGACCACCGCGTTGTGCCCGCTGAAGTTGGGGAAGCCGGGCGCATTGGACCAGTTGCCCGGGTCGGACCAGAGGCTGCCATTGGTGCCGGTCCACTGGAACGTCTGACCCGCGGCACAGCCGCACCAACTCAGCGCGGCCGTGGTTGCCCACGCCCGGACGCCGTGGGAGAAACGTGATGCCATGGCTCACCTCCTGGGCATTTCCCGCTCTGAAGCTACCGAACGACCCGCCGGGCACCAAGGGAAAACTGCTCCCGGCGGGCCATCGCGCAAACCCGTCCGCCAGCGAATCCAGTCTTGCGCGGCCCGGCGGCGGATTTTGCTCGACATCTGCCGGCACCCCAGCTACTTTGCAGTTACGTGTGGTCCATTTCCAGGGCGAGCGAATCGCCGGCGGCGAGGCGACGAGATGTACCGAATCATTCCGGCGGTCTTGGCGAGCTTGCTCACAACGGTGTCCGCGCGCTCCGCGACGTTGTTCCAGGAGGACTTCCTCGTCGACACCGTGCCGTTGACGAACCCGTTCTCCTCGGCCTACGCCGACGATTGGTCAGCCGCGGCCGGCCTAAAGGTCACGGGCGGTTGGCTGAACGTGGGCGAAGGCGCCAGCGGCGGGGACGAGACGCGGCGGGATTTCGACGCGCCGGTCGGCGGCGGCGACCTGTTCCTCGGCTTTGACCTGCGCGTCAACAGCCTGCCCGTCACGACCGCCAAGAACCTCATCGGGTTCAGGGGTAAACCGGTCGGGATCAGCGGCGACTTCCGGCTTGGTCGCGTCTCCATCGAGCGGAGCGCGGATGGCGCCGCGTCGGACTACGACCTGACCTTCGGTGTCGTCAGCACCGCCGCGTCGACGGCCTCGTCCGCCAGCGTCGACCTCGCCTTTGGGCAGACCTACCGCGTCGTGTTCTCGGCCGAACTGGGCACCGGCAACGTCAAGGCCTGGATCGATGTCGACGCCGGGTCGTCTGAGTTATTGCCGACGCTTACGCACACCGACGGTTCTTTTGCTTTCGACTCATTGGCGGGGGCGTTCGTCGTGTCCGAGTTCGCGTCGAGCCAGAACGCCCGGATCGATCTCGACCGCATCACCGTGGCGACGACGTTCGCCGAGGCGGCGCTCGTCGCCAACCCGATCCCGGAGCCGGCCGTGGCGGTTCTGGGGTCGGTCGGGGTGGCGCTGTTGGCTCGGCGGTGGACACGCGGTGCATCCACGCCCGACGCCGGCTAGACAAACGCATAACATGCGGGTTCGCTTGGGATGAATCCGTCGACGGGTCGGCGTTCGCTGACCGGCGCGGACCCCGGCACGAACTGCGGAGCCCGCGCCATGGTGGACCCGGCCGGTCGAGACGACACGACAACCCCGTCGACCGCTCGGCCGGAGCCCGCGTCCGCCGAGCCTAGCGCCTCGCCCGACGGTGACGTGAACGGCGAAGCGACGGCACGCCTTGCCGAGGCCGAAGGGTTCGGCGACGACCTGCGGCACATCCGCGTCAAGGCCCCCTGGCAGCGGCCGCTGGGCGCAACGCCCGCCGCGTTCGCGCTGGTGCTGCTGGCGGGGTTGCTGGTGGGGTGGTACGTGCCGCCGACCTGGGTGGTGCAGTCGCGCGTGTTGGATGTGCAGGTCACGGACGATGGTCGGGTGTTCACGGTCGAACGCGACCGGCCGCGCTACCTAGACGATGCGGTGCCCAAGGCCGAGGCGACCGTGACGGTCGAGCAACTCTCGGCGTTGCCGATCGAGGCGCAGGCCGAGGCTACGACTTCGCAGGTCGTGTTCGAGACGGTGCCCGACGACGCCGGCTCGACGGCTCGGCAGTACCAGGAGTTGCGCGCGACCCGGCACTGGGGCGTGTGGTCCTTGCTGCCGGCCGGTGCGGCGATCGGGCTGTGCCTGCTGACGCGTGAGCCGTTGACCGCTCTGTTCGGCGGGGTCGTGGCCGGGGCACTGTTGCTGCGGCAGTACAACGTGCCCCAGGACGTGTTGATGCCGACGCTGATGTCCGAGGCGGTGGCCGAAGTCGTGCTGCTGTACCTCGGGCTGCTCGGCGGGCTGTTGGGCGTGTGGTCGCGCAGCGGCTCGGCCCGGGCCTTCGCGGAGTGGGCGGCGGCTCGGTTCGTCCGGGGGCCGCGCAGCGCCAAGCTCGTCGGTTGGGCGCTCGGCGTCATCTTCTTCCAGGGCGGCACGATCAGCACCGTCATGGTCGGCACCACCGTGAAGCCGCTGACCGAACGCGAGAAGGTCAGCAGCGAAGAACTCAGCTACATCGTCGACTCGACCGCTTCGCCCATCGCCGCCGTGCTCGCGTTCAACGCCTGGCCGGCCTACGTGCAGGCGCTGATCTTCGTGCCGGGCGTCACCTTCCTCGCCACCCGTGAGGACCGGATGGACTTCTTTTTCGGCTCGATCCCGCTGAGTTTCTACGGCATCTTCGCGGTGTTGGGCACTTTCCTCCTCTGCATCGACAAGGCCCCGATCCTCGGCCGGCGCTTCCGCAACGCGATCAAACGGTCCCGCGAAACCGGCCAACTCAGCGCCCCGGGGTCGTCACCTTTGTCTGCAAAGGAGCTGGAGGAGGACAGGCCGCCCCGCAACTTCGTGCCGACGATGTGGGGCTTCCTCCTGCCGTTGTTCACGCTGATCGGCATCGCGTTGACGACGTTCGGCGTGACCGGGTCGCCGAACGTCGTGTGGGCGTTCTTCGCGGCGTTCCTGCTGGCGTGTGGGATGGCGCTCTCGCGGGGGTTGTCGCTGGGCGAGCTGGTCGAGGGCATGGGCCAGGGGATGAAGGGCGTGCTGGTCGCGGCGGTGATCTTGGTGCTGGCGGTGACAATCGGGAATGTGAGCAAGGACGCCGGCGGCGGTGCATACTTGGTTGCGCTTCTTGGCGACGCGGTGCCGTTCTGGCTGCTTCCGGTGTGTCTGCTGGTGCTGACGATGGTGATCTCGTTCTCGACCGGCACGAGTTGGGGGACGTACGCGGTCGCGTTCCCGCTCGGGCTGCCGTTGGCGTGGGCGATCGCGCAGGGGCAGGACGTGGAGCACGCAAAGCTGTACATGATGGTGTGCTTCGCGACGATCCTGAACGGCTCGCTGTACGGCGACCAGTGCTCGCCGATTTCCGACACCACGGTCCTGAGCTCGATGGTCAGCGGCGCCGACCTGATGGACCACGTCCGCACTCAGATCGTCCCGGCAACGGTAGCGATGACGCTCGCGGCGGCGTGCTGGACGGCGTTGGCGTGGTACGCGGCGTAGGTGTCCAGTTGCGGGGCGAATGACAAGGGACCGAGGCATGGTTATGCGAATGGGTCAAGCCGGTCTTGGAGTGGCCACGATTACGCTTTCGCTGCTTGGCGGCTGTGCTTCGGTTGATCGGGCAGAGCCGCGCGCGAGCGAACTCAGTGTTCAGCCCAAACACGTTCAAGTCATGCGCTCCACGGCCGGCGTCGTGGTCAGCGATGCGCCGGTCGCTTCGCGCATCGGGGCCGACGTTCTCGCCCGTGGGGGCAACGCGGTCGACGCGGCGGTGGCGACCGCGTTTGCGCTCGCCGTCGCCTGGCCCGAAGCCGGTAACCTCGGCGGCGGCGGGTTCATGCTCATCGCCACGCCCGAGGTCGATCCGGTCGCCCTCGACTTCCGGGAGACCGCGCCCGGCGCAGCCACCGCCGACATGTACACCCCGGGTGAGAACCGGCACCACGCGCGACACGCCGGCGTCCCCGGCAGCGTTGCCGGCCTCGCCGCGGCGCACGCGCGTTTCGGTACGCTGCCTTGGCGCGACGTGGTGAACCCGGCGGTGCAGTTGGCCCGTGATGGCGTCGTGGTCGACGCCTTTCTTGCGGGATCGATCAACCGGGTGATGCAGCGCGTCGAGGCGGAAGGCGACGATCACGTTCAAGTTGGCGAGTTCCGCCGGGTCTACGGCAAGCCCGGCGGCGGAGCATGGCAGGCAGGGGACACGCTGATGCTGCCCGACCTCGCCGACACGCTCGACACGATCGCGGGACAGGGCGCGGCGGCGTTCTACGTCGGCCCGATCGCCGAGCGGTTCGCCGATCTCAATCAACAACAGGGCGGGGTCATCGCGTTCAACGACCTGGCGAACTACCAGGCGAAGTGGCGGACGCCGACGCACGCCCGCTTCCGTGGCCACGACGTGTACGGCATGCCGCCGCCGAGTTCGGGGGGCGTGTGCGTGTCGCTGATCCTGCAGGTGATCGAGCCGTTTGAGCTTCGTCGGCACGGCCGGTTCGAACCGCGGACGCTGCACCTGATGACCGAGGCGATGCGGCGCGCGTTCCACCAGCGGGCGTTGCGGTTGGGCGACGCGGACTTCGTGGACGTACCGGTTAAAGCGTTGACAAGCAAGACGTTCGCGCGTCGGCTGGGCGAGACGATCCACCCCGATCGCGCGACGCCGAGCACGTCGCTGCGCCCCGCGATCCCGCTGACGGAAGAGTCTGACAGCACGACACACTTCTCGGTGGCGGACGCCGACGGGATAGTGGTGGCGTGCACGACGACACTGGAGCAGGCCTGGGGCAGCCGCGTGGTGCTGCCGGGGCTGGGCTTCGTCCTGAACAACGAGATGGGCGACTTCAACTGGGTCGCCGGACGGACCACAAGGAGTGGCGCGATCGGCACGGCGCCGAACCTGATCGAGCCGGGGAAGCGTATGCTGAGCTCGATGTCGCCGACGCTGGTGATGAAGGGCGGCGAGCCGGTGCTGGTGACCGGTTCGCCGGGCGGGCGGACGATCATCAACACGGTGGCGTGCATCGTGCTGAACGTGCTCGAGTTCGGCATGCCGGTGGACGAGGCGGTGCAGGCGCGGCGGGTGCACCACCAGTGGCTGCCGGATGTGGTTCGGCTGGAGTCGGCGGGGGACGAAACGGCGTGGGCGCGGGCCGTCGACGCGCTGCGGGCGAGGGGGCACGACGTCGAGTTCCGCGCGGCGCAGGGCTCGGCCCACACGATCGGTTTCGATACGGAGACCGGCGAGGCGATCGGCGTCGCGGACTACCGCCGGGGCGGGGCGGCGGTGAAGCCCGACGCGGTGTCGCCGCGCTAGCCCCCACACGGCGTAGGTTCGCCCTTTCAACAGCGGGTACAACGCGAGAATGAACGAACTCGATCCCGTCAACACGCCTCGGCCCGGTTTGGCGTTGATGGCACTGCTGGTCAGTGTGCCGATCCCGACGGTCGGCGTGGCGCTGGCCGCGGTGGCCTACCCCGAGGCGACCTGGGCCAAGGCGGTCTGGATGGTCGGCAAGGCGTGGATGCTCGCCGTGCCGGTGCTCTGGCTGGTGTACATCGAGAAAGGGCGGCTGCGCCTGCCGCGTTGGTCGAACCGTGGGATGGTGGCCGGCCACGTTACCGGCGTGCTGATCTTTCTGGTCATCGGCGTCACGTACCTGCTCATCGCCGACGCGTGGATCGACTTTGCCTTGATGCGCGAGAAGATCGCGGCGATGGGGCTGGACAACCCCTGGCTCTACGCCGGCGGCGCGCTGTACTGGTGCACCGTGAACTCGTTGCTCGAAGAATACTTCTGGCGGTGGTTCACGTACTGCCGGTTGCGCGACCTGCTCCCCGGCAAGGTCGGCAACATCGTCGCCGTCGGGTTGGCGGGGTTGCTGTTCACCGTTCACCACGTGCTGGCGCTCAGCGTGTACTTCGACTGGCGGGTCACAACGCTGGCGTCGGTCGGCGTGTTCATCGGCGGCGTGACGTGGTCGGCGCTGTACGCCCGGTACCGCAACATCTACGCCGCCTACATCAGCCACGTCTGGGCCGACCTGATCATCTTCGGCCTCGGGGCGTGGCTGATCTTCGGCAACGCCTAGCCGCGGGACGAGCCGATTCGTTGCGTCCTACGATAACGCTATGAAAACAGATCGAGTTGCTTGGTCGGTATTTGTGGGTGTTGCGGTAGTCGTTTCGGCATGGCTGCCGCTACGCGTGGATGCGCAGTGGGTTGCGCCGGACTACGGGGAGTCGTTCGGCGACGTGTGGTACGACGGCAAGGCCGAGATGGCCAGCTACGACCTGGTCTACCCCCGGTATGGGCAGGGCCGCAAGGGCACGGCCGTGGCGATCACGGTGACCGAGCCCTTCCGCTGGAACCCGCGCGTCAAGGCCGACCGCGCCGACGACCACTCGTTCAACGTCGTCAAGCTCAATCTTGTCGAAGACTTCCCTACGGGGGTGTACGACTACAACCTGATGTCGTCGGTGTTCGTGACGACCGAGCCGGTCGAGGGGTTGCCCGCCGGGGTGCCGGTCAAGCTGACGTTCACAAGCCAGGAGTGGTGCGGCCACGTCTGGCAACAGGCGTTGTTCTTCAGGGACCGCGTCGCGCACGAGAGCCGGAGCTACTTCGAGACCGAGGCCGACGAGAACGCGACGCTCGACGGCCACGCCGCGTTCATCGCCGAGGATGCGCTCTTCCTTTGGGCGCGCGGTCTGGCGGGGCCCGCCGTGGAGCCCGGTCAGTCGGTGACGCTGCCGGTGTACCGGTCGGCGGCGGTGAGCCGGCTGATGCACGTCCCGGTGACGTGGGACGAGGCGACGCTGAGCGTGATGCCCGAGCCGCACGACGTGAAGAACGTCGTGTTGGGCGAGGTGTCTGTGGTCAAGAAGCGCGCGGTGATCCGCCGTGCGGACGGCTCGCAGCAGAAGTACCTCTTCCTGGTCGAGGCGGCGTCGCCGCACCGCGTGATCCGGATGAGCCGGGACGACGGCTACGACGCGGTGTTGGTGGGTGTGAGCCGGGAGCCGTACTGGTCGCAGAACCGTGTCGACGGCGAGTCGGTGCTGGAGAACTTCGGGCTTGAGCCGCGACCGGCGCGGACGCCGTGACGTCGCGTTTTGCCCCGCCGGGTTCCGCTAGTCTGCGGGGATGCCGCGACGCCCGAATCTGCTGTTCCTGATGTGTGACGAGCTGCGGGCGTTCGAGGTCGGCTGCTACGGGCACCGGACGCTTCGCACGCCGAACATCGACGCGCTCGCGCGACGCGGCACACGCTTCGACGTGGCGGTGAGCAACTGCCCGGTGTGCATGCCGGCCCGGTCGGTCGTGCTGTCCGGCCAGTACGCGCGGACGTGCAACGGGTACCTGCTCAACACGGCTTGGCACCCCAAGGAGGGCGGCTGGATCATGCCGCAGTGGCCGCGGCCGGGGCGGGAGCACTGCCGATCGCGGACGCTGCCGGAGGCGCTGCGTGATGCCGGCTACCGGACGCACGCCGTGGGCAAGTGGCACGTCGAGGCTTGGCCGGGCGTGCTGGGCTTCGACTACTACGTCATCCCCGCGCACCAGCACGCGAACTCGGCCCAGTGGTACGTACGAGACGGCGGGCCGGTGTACGTCCCCGATGGGTTCGGGCTGGACCACGAAGTCGACGAAGCGATTGCCGCGCTCACCGACCACGCCGACGATCGGCCGCGCTTCGTGTACCTGAACCTGGGCCCGCCGCACATGCCTTTGCTGGATGCGCCCCAGGAATACCTGGACATGTACACGCGGGACGACGTCGTGCCGCGGGACAACGTGCGATCCATCGGCGACGAAGCGACGACCACCGACACGTTCCTGACGTACCTCTGGGACTACCGCTACTACCGTGACCGGCTGCCGTACTGCACGACCTTGCCCGAGGGTTGCGACCTGATCGAGTTGCACCGGCTGTACTACGGGCTGACGAGTTGGGTGGACGACGCGCTGGGCCGCGTGGTCGCGGCGCTCGAGGCGGCGGGGCGGTTGGACGACACGCTGATCGTGTTCACTTCCGACCATGGCGAGAACCTCGCCAGCCACGGGCGGATGGGCAAGGCGAGCCCCAACGAAGAAGCGATCCGGGTCCCGCTGGTGGTGGCCGGGCCGGGCGTCGAAGCGGGGCGGGTGAGCGGGACGGTTGCGTCGCTGGTAGACACGGCGCCGACGCTGCTTGAAGCCGCCGGAGTCGAGACGCCGGGCCACATGCAGGGCCGGTCGCTGTCGGCGTCGCTCGGTGGTCGGGACCGCGCCGGCGACGACAACCTCGCGGTGTTCGAGAACATCGACCACGGCGTCGGCGTCCGCTCGGCGACGCACACGGTCAACCTGCCCTGGTCCCGGCGGTTCACGGATGTCGACATCGCCCCCCGGCCGGTCGCCCCCGAGCCCGACCTCGCCAGCGACGTCACGGCCGATCCGTTTCAGATCGGGCCCAGCGACATCGACGCCCCCGAGGCCGTCCGGTTGGCCGAGTTCGTCCGCCGGTGGGATCGGGACACGCCCTGGGGCCCGTGAAACGCGGGGCTGGACACGGGGTTTGCAGCCGAAGCAGGCGATTCCTACAATGAGTGGCTCGGTGTGACGGCCCGGGCAAGGCCCGTTACGCGACCGAATACCGCTCCAGCATTGGCCCAGCGCAATGACCCCCGAGGTGCCCCATGCCCCGCGTCTGCGACTTCACCGGCAAGAAGACCACCACCGGCAACACTTACACCCTCCGCGGTAAGAAGAAATACCTCGGCGGCGTCGGCACCAAGGTCACGGGCAAGACCAAACGCACCTTCAAGCCCAACATCCAGACCGTGACCACCGTCGACGAGAACGGCAGCGTCAAACGGGTCAAGGCGTCGACCAAGGCGATCAAGATGGGCCTGATCACCAAGCCGCTGAAGCGGAAGTATGCCTACCGGCCCGACGCGGCGTGAAACCGACTCCGCGGCCGATTTGGCCGCGCTACGATTGAACGAGGACAATCAGGGAAACGGGTGAGGCGGCCGGGACGGACCACGGCCGGGTGTGGAGAAAGCACCAGACTCTTCCGGGGAGTCACGGACGAACCCGCTCCGCAGGGAATCTCTCCGCGAGGCGGACCCGTCGGTGAGGCCGGCCCAGCGACCCCGGCCCGACGCGCGTCCCCGCCCGCAGCGACGAACCTCAGGACACGGAACACGGCTCCAGTTGTTTCCCGCTGCGCTTCGGCGACGTGTGGCTGAACCAACACGAGACGGCGTGCCGTGCTGATCCGCAGCGAAGCCGACTATGGCCTTCCGCGACAACCAGGACCGCGACAAGGTGCTCACCGCCACGGACATCGTGGAGGTCATCGGTGAACACGTGGCCCTGAAACCCAAGGGCCGGGAGTTTGTCGGGCTGTGCCCGTTCCACGACGACAAAAAGCCGTCGATGGCCGTGGTCCCCGCGAAGCAGATCTTCAAGTGCTTCCCCTGCGGCGCGGGCGGGTCGGTGTTCGACTTTGTGATGCGGTACCACAAGATGACGTTCCCCGAGGCGCTGCGGTACCTCGCGGACCGGGCGGGGATCCAGCTCACGCCGTGGAAGCCGCAGGGCGGAAGCAGGCCCGGCGAGGACGAGAAGCCGCAAGGCCCGTCGCTGCGGGAACGGCTGAGCGAGGCAAACCGGCAGACGCTCGGGTTCTTCGAGGCGATGCTGCGGCACGAGCAGCACGGGGCCGAAGCGCGCGACTACCTGCACCGTCGGGGCGTGGCCGACGAGATGATCGAGCGCTTCCAACTCGGCGTCGCGCCCGACCGGTGGGACGGCCTGGCGACCATGGTCGGGCACAAGGGCTGGGACGTCGGCGCGTTCGTCAAGGCCGGGTTGATCAAGCCGCGGAAGATCGAGAGGCGAGAAACACCCGTCGAAACCGCGGCGAACGACGACGACCTCAACCCGCAGGATTCACCCGTCAACCCCAGCAACTGCTTCGACCTGCTCCGCCACCGTCTGGTGTTCCCGATCTGCGACCAACTCGGTCGGCCGGTCGCGTTCGGCGGGCGTCGGCTCAACGAAGAGGACGAGCCCAAGTACCTCAACAGCCCCGAGTCGGCCGTGTTCCACAAGTCGGCCACGCTTTACGGGCTGCACCTGGCGAAGAAGGCGGTCATCGACTCCAAGACCGCCGTGATGGTCGAGGGCTACACCGACGTCATCGCCTGCCACCAGCACGGAGCGACCAACGTCGTCGCCGCGCTCGGCACCGCGCTGACGTTCGACCACGCCAAGGTGCTCAAGCGCTTCGCCGAGAAGATCGTGCTCGTCATGGACGGCGACGCCGCCGGCCAACGCGCCGCGGACCGCGCCATCGAGATTTTTCTCACCGCCGACCTCGACGTGTTCCTCGCCACCATCCCGAGCGGGGCCGACCCGGATGAGCTGCTGCGCGAGCATGGGCTCGACGGCTGGAACGAAGTGGTGGCCTCGGCGCAAGATGCGTTGGCTTGGCAGTTCGACCAACTGGCGGCGAGCCTGGAAGCGTCCGACACCGTCACCGGGCGGCAGCGGCTGATCGAGGCGTTCGCCCGCCGGGTCGTCGACGCAGGGCTGGCCAAGGCGTCGACGGTGCGCCGGCCGTTCATCGTGCAACGCCTCGCCGACCTCGTGAAGCTGCCGTTGCCCGATGTCGAACGCCTCCTCGACAGCTACCTCCCCCGCACGCGGAACACCGCGTCACGGGCCGCGGCTTCGCCAACTCCCCCCGGCAGCGCAACCTCCCCCGGTTACCCGGACGCGGGCTCGGCCGACAGCGACCGCCCCCCGATCGAGGCCGACATCGCCGCCGCCGAGGCCTACGCGGCCGCATTCCCGGACGGTGCCCCCGGCGACGTGTTAAACCCGGGAAATCCACCGGATTCTGCCGTTGCTTCCGCCTTTTCCGGGGGTAGACTCGGCGAAGGTTCCCGCAAGCGGATGCGGGGCCTGGAGCGGGCGGAACGGCGGGTGATCGCGGCGTTGATCACGGACAACACGCTGTTCGACGAGGCCCTGCCCGACGGCCGGAGCGTGGATGAGGCGATCGCCCCGGCCGAGTTCGTCACCCCCCGGCACCGCGCGGCGTACCAGTTCCTGTTCGACGCGCTGTGCGACGGGCAGCCCGTGACACTGGCCGGGTTGATGACGACGCTCACCGCGGAGTTCGGCCGGCCGGAACTGGGCGACGTGCTCGCCGCCGCCGACGCCGAACTCACCGCCTGGCTGGGCGACGAACCGACCCGTGACCAGTTGATGGGTGTCTTGGCCGAATCCGCCGCCGCCCTGACCGAACACGACCGCGAGCGCCGCTTCCAACGGGCCAAACAGCAGGTCAAGCAGCAAGCGACGCAAGCCGGCACGACCCCGATTCCCGAACCCGACTCGCAGGAGGACGCCGCTTCACCCCAACGAGAAGACGAAGAATCCGACGGTCCCCGTGCCTACGATCCTGGAAGTTCTGAGGCACCGGTGACCGACTCACCCCCTCCCGCGGACGGCGACACCCCCGCACCCCCGGCGGCATCCGACCGGCTCGCCCAACTCCAGGCGCTGCTCGAGGACCGCAAAGCCCACCCGTCGCCCAAACGCATCGCCCGGGTTCCGAACGACCGCGCCTGACCCCCGGCCAACCGCCGGCGCTCGGCGTTGACCCCGTACCGAAATCCACAGCCCCTCGCACCCCACCCCCGAGAAACCGACCTTGATCCTCGACCCGCTCCACCCCGCCATCATGGAACTCATCGCCTGCGGCCAGCGCCGCGGCATGGTCACCTTCGACCAGATGATCGCGCTGCTGCCCGACAGCTACGTCGACCCCGACAAGCTCGACGAGCTGCTGATCACGCTGCAGCGGATGGGCATCCTGCTCGTTGACGCGAACCAGATCCCGATGGACTCGCACCCGCCACGCTTCGCCGGCACGCCGCTGGCCGACGGCAGCGAGGCGCTCAAGGGCGCCAAGCCCGACGTCGAGTACGTCGACGACGCCGAGGGCGCCGCCGCCGACAAGCTCGGCGCCGACGGCCAAGAGGAAGCGTCCTCCTCCGAGGAAGACGGCGAGGGCGACGGCCTGCTCACCCAGGAGCAGGCCCAGGAAGAGCTCGCCAAGGCGCTCAACGAGGGCGGCAGCAAGCGCATCGACGACCCCGTCCGCATGTACCTCACCCAGATGGGCGAGATCAGCCTGCTCACGCGCGACGAAGAGATCCGCCTGGCCAAGAAGATCGAGACGACCCGCTACATCTTCCGCCGCAAGGTGCTGCAGAACGACTACTCGCTCCGGCAGTCGGTCGACACGCTGGAGATGGTCCACGAGGGCGACCTGCCCTTCGACCGCACGATGAAGGTCTCCACCGCGATCGAGAAGCACAAGGAGATCCTCGCGGCGCGGATCCCGGTCAACATCAAGACCGTCAAGAAACTCCTCGAACTGAACCGCTTCGACTGGGAGGAACTCGAGGCCAACCCCCGCATGGCCAAGGCGTCCGTCGCCGAGATCAAGGCCCGCATGGCCACCCGCCGGCGGAAGATGGCGACGCTCATCGAGGAGTGTTGCCTCCGCACCTCGCGGATCCAGCCGAACCTCCGCAAGCTCGAGTCCATCACCAAGAAGATGGCCCAGCTCACCCGCGACCTCGAGAAGGCCAAGGAGTTCCCGGACCGCTACGACCCCGAAGACCTTATGGTCATGCGCGAGGAACTCGCCGGGCTTCGCAGCCTCGTCGTGATGGAGCCGGGCGAGCTCGCCGAGCAGGTCCGCGACATCCGCTGCGTCTTCGACGACTACGAGCAGGCCAAGCGCGACCTCTCGGGCGGCAACCTCCGCCTGGTCGTCTCGATCGCCAAGAAGTACCGCAACCGCGGGCTGTCCTTCCTGGACATCATCCAGGAGGGCAACACGGGCCTGATGCGTGCGGTTGACAAGTACGAGTACAAGCGCGGCTACAAGTTCTCGACCTACGCGACGTGGTGGATCCGTCAGGCCATCACCCGCGCCATCGCCGACCACGCCCGGACGATCCGTATCCCGGTCCACATGATCGAGACGATGAGCAAGCTGAGGAACATCCAGAAGAACCTGCTTCAGGAGCTCGGCCGGGAACCCACCCTCGAAGAGATCGCCGAGACCGCGAAGATGGACCTCGCGGAAGTTCGCCGGGTGATGAAAATCAGCCGGCACCCGATCTCGCTGGACCGCCCGGTCGGCGAGAGCGAGGACTCGTACTTCGGCGACTTCATCGAGGACGAGGCCGCCAGCAACCCGTCGGACTCGGCGACGTCCGAGATGCTCCGCAACCGCATCGAGCAGGTGCTCAAGACCCTGACCTACCGCGAGCGCGAGATCATCAAGCTCCGCTACGGCATCGGCGACGGGTACACCTACACGCTCGAAGAGGTCGGCCGGATCTTCAAGGTCACCCGCGAACGCGTCCGCCAAGTCGAGGCCAAGGCCATCCGTAAGCTGCAACACCCGGTGCGCAGCCGGAAGCTCGTTGGCTTCCTCGACGGCGAAGACGAAGACGACTTCGAGTAAAAACCCGACCGAGAAGCTGAAAACAGACGCAGCGCCCCGTGGCCGCGGGGCGTTGTCTTTTTGGGTGTTGCTCTACACCCAAGCCTCGGGCAGCACCTCCAGCCACCATCGGCCGTGCACCCGGCGCACGAACACCGGGCAGCCGAACACGTCACGCAGCCGTTCGGGCGTGATCGTCTCGGCGGGCGGACCGTCGGCGACGATCCGGCCGGCCTTCATCAGCCAGACGCGGTCGGTGCGTGGCGACAGCTCCTCGACGTGGTGCGTGATCATCAACACGGTCGGCGGGTCCGGTTGGTCGCGTAACCGCTCGAGTGTCGCGAGCAGTGATTCCCGGCCCGCGACGTCCAGCCCCGTCGTCGGCTCGTCGAGGATCAACAACTCCGGTTCGTTCACGAGCGCCCGCGCCAACATAACGCGTCGCTGCTCGCCGGACGACATCGAACCGACGCGCTGCGTCGTACGCCCGCCGAGGCCGACTCGCTCGAGCGCCCGCTGCGCGGCTCCGCGCTGCGTCGCGACAGGGCGGTCGTACAGCCCGACACTGCCGAAGAACCCGGTGCACACGACGTCCAACGCGTTGAGTTCCAGGTCGATCACAGCACCTGCGGTGTGGTGCCCGTAGCCGTCCGCCGCGGGGTGCACGACCGCGACGCGCCGCCGCAGCGCCCGGATGTCCGTGCGCCCGATCGTCTCGCCGAGCACCTCGACGCGCCCGGTCGACGCGAAGGCGTGCCCGGTGAGCAAGCGCGAGAGCGTGGTCTTGCCGCAGCCGTTGGGGCCGAGCAACGCTACGACTTCGCCACGTTGCGCAATGGCCCGGACGCCGTCGAGGACGAGGCATGCACCGCGACGCACGGTGACCCGATCAACGGCGAACGCGTCGGCCCTGGCGTGACTCCCGTCGCGTTGGTGCTCGGCGGGATGGGCGTGTTGGTTGTGTGCCATGACGCGGTTTCGTCGTAGACCAAGGCCTCAACGTAGCCGGCGTGACGCATCCCTTCGCGCAACGTGCCGATACAGTTTTGGTGCCAATCGGCGAGAGGGACGCAGGCTTCGTCGCTAGAAGACCGAAACAAAAAAACGCCCGGCGCCCCACAACGGGGTCGCCGGACGCTTCCGGGGGCAAGGTTCAAGTCAGGGTTGTCCCTGACAGCACTCTTTTAGTATACCTCTGGTTAGGCATCAATGCATGTCAATCCGGGGTCTAAGCCGGTTTTTTCTCGCTAGGGATTGCTTGGATTCGGGCAGCGATTGCGCGGCTCGGAAATCTGATCCTGCGCAGTTCGTTAGATTTTCGTTTTGATTGTGAATCAGAAGTTTTCATAAATAACTGTAAAAAAATGTTTTATGAAGATATAGACAGGTTGAGTCGGGGCGGATCAAGGCTGGCATCCTGGTTGCCCGCATGGGGTTGTGTGTCGCGCGGGTCGCGCCACCCATCCGTCGTTCCCGGAGAGCGCTTCGATTGGCTTCCCCGACCTCCACGCCGTGGCTTGACTTGATCCGCCGACGTGGGTCGGCCCCGACCGAATCGGCCGCGTTGGGGCGGGCCGTCTTGGGCTTGGCGGGACTCGCCGCGGCGAGGCACCAACTCCACCGGGCCGGCACCCCGCGCACACTCGCCGCCGCCTCCACCGGCGACGCGGTTGCCCCGACCCACCCGGAGCGGCCGCGATGAACTACGGCCTCTACCTCTCCGCGTCGGGCCTGCTGACCAACCGCTACCGGCAGGGCGTCTACGCCAACAACCTCGCGAACGTGAACACCGTCGCGTTCAAGCCCGACCTCGCCGCGGTCCAGGCCCGGCCGTCTGAGTCCGTCGAGGACAACCTGCGCTCCAACGTCTCGCGGAAGCTGCTCGACCAACTGGGCGGGGGGGTGAAGGCGGCGCCGCAACGGATCAACTTTACGGCCGGGCCGGTGCAGGACACGGGCCGTCTCATGGACGTGTACATCCAAGACGAGCGCGGGTTCTTTGCGGTGCGCGACAACAACGCTGAGGGCAACGACGTGACGCGGTACACCCGGGACGGCCGGGTTTTCGTGAGCGATGAGGGCCGGCTCGTGAACGCGAACGGCCTGCCCCTGCTCGACGAGGGCGAGCGCGAGATCAACGTGCCCGAGAACACGCCGCTGCGCATCGAGGCCAACGGCGACGTCACGGCCGACGGCAACCCGGTCGCCCGGCTCGGCGTCTTTCGAATCGCCGACGCCACCGCACTCGAGAAGGCCGGCGGCAACCTGTTCGGCTTGAAGCGGGACACGGCCGTCGACGCGATCGACCGCCCGACGCTGCACCCCGGCAAGCCCGAGGGGTCGGCCGCCGATCCGATCTCGACGCTGATGCAACTCATCGCCGCGACCAAGGCCGCCACCGGCAACGCGCGGATGATCCAGTACCACGACACCCTGATGGACCGCGCGATCAACACGCTGGGCCGCGTCGCCTGACGCCGCCTCGCCTCAAAGAAGACCAACCATGGCCACCACCGCCCTCCACGCCGCCGCCACCGGGCTCAAGAGCCTCTCGACCGAGATCGACGTCATCGCCAACAACCTGGCGAACGTCAACACCGTCGCGTTCAAGGGCTCGCGGGTGAACTTCGAAGACCTGATGTACCAGCACCGCAAGCAGCCCGGCGTCGAGAACGCGCTGGGCGACCGCACCCCCGCTGGCCTTCAGGTCGGGCTCGGCACCAACATCTCCAACACGCAGTTCGACTTCGGCACCGGCGCGGCGCAGCTCACCGAGCGTCCGCTCGACGTCATGATCGAGGGCGACGGGTTCTTCCGGATCACGCTCCCCGACGACCTGGGCGGCGGCGTCGGATACACCCGCGCGGGCAACCTCTTCATCAACCCCGACGGCGACCTCGTGCTCGGCAACGCCTCGGGGTACCTGCTCGAAGACGGGATCAACGTCCCCGCCGGCGTGGTCGCCAACGACATCTCCATCGGCGAGGACGGCACCGTCGCCTACACCGACAACGCCGGCAACACCGTGCCCATCGGCGACCTCCAGCTGGCCACCTTCGTCAACAACGAGGGCCTCAAGAGCATCGGCGGCAACATCTACATCGCCACCGACGCCTCCGGCCAACCCATCGAGGGCCAGCCCGCCACCGGGAACTTCGGCACCCTGTTGCAAGGCCACCTGGAACAGTCCAACGTCGACCCGGTGAAAGAGCTCGTCGCGCTCATCAAGACGCAGCGCGCCTTCGAGTTGAACTCGCAGACGATCCAGGCCGCCGACGAGGTGATGCAGGTCGTCGGCAACCTGCGGCGGTTCTAAGGCTGCGTTGACGCGTTGATTGTGCCGGGGCCGGAGGCCGCGGCGAGACCCGACCGATCGGACGCTTCGAGAGGCAAGGACGCCATGAGCACGCCTGCGTCAACCCTGACCCGCCGGATCGTGCTGCTGCTCGCGGTGGCGGTATTGCTGCTGGCGTGGGTCGTGGGGCAAGCGGTTGGGGACACGATCCGACTTCGGCCGCGGGCACCCGTATCGGTTGGTTCTGACGGGGGCGCGGTTGCGCTCGGCGACTTGGCCACGCTCGAAGGCACGTACGCCGAGGGCATGGCCGCCGTGGAGATCCCGGTGAAAGCAAGCGCGTCGGCGGTCACGCTCGACGACGTCCGCCACGCGCTGACCCGGGCGAACGTGAACTGGGCGCTGGTCTCGCTCAAGGGGCACGCGACCTGCGTTCTTTCCGCAAACTATGCGGGGTCGACAGGGCCCGTGCGTGCGCCGCAGGCCGCTCCGGCCGCTCCGTCTCGTGAACCCATGAGCCCGGTCGGCGCCGACGGCACGGTCGCCGCGGTCGTTCTTGCACCCGTCGACGCCGACACCCCGACCACCGTGCGCGGCTTGATCGAGAGTGTGTTGCGCGACGCGATGCCCGACAAGGCGGACGGGTTGCGCTTCACCTTTGAGCCGAAACACGGGGAGTTGCTGAACGCCAGCACCCTCGGCACCGGCTTTGAGATCGAGACCATCGGCCAGCCGCGTTTGGGGCGGATGAACCTACGCGTCCACCGCACGGCCGGTTTCGGCGAGCCGGAGTCGCGTTTGATCTCGGTGCACGTCGCCTGGCACACCCGTGTGGTGGTCTCCACGTCGCACGTCCAGCGGCATGAACGCCTGACCAAACGCAACATTGCGCTGCGCGACGCGGTGATCGACCGCCCGGGGCTGACGCACGTGTTCGATCTGGACGATGCGCAGGGAGCCGTGTGTTCTTCGCCGATCGCCGCGGGACAGCCCGTGTTGACGGAACACCTCGGGCTGCCGGTGCTGGTCAAGCGCGGGCAGCGCGTGTCGCTGGAAGTGCTTCACCGCGGGTTCCGCATGGACGCAGTCGGGTTCGCCGAGACCGACGCAGCCCTCGGCGAGCCGGTCGAGGTCCGTCTGGACGCTCGGCGTTCGCGCGACACGCCGGTCGTCACCGGCGTCGTCACCGGCATCGGTCGCGTTGCCGTCGACGCGGCCGGGGCCGCGTCACCCGGGCCGGCGGTGGCGTCGTCCCGGTGATGCCACGGCGCCGAATGCAGCTTGTTATCTCGATCTCCCGGAGAACGACGTTGAATCGCCCGCTTGCCCTTGCCGTCCTGGTGATCCTCCCAGCGTCCGCCGTTTCTGGGCAGGGCTTGTCCGACGTCGTGCAGCAGACCTATGGCCCCGCGTCGGCGCCGCAGCGGCAGGACACCCTCGTCGCCGTTCCCGGGCAGCAGACCGACCTGCGCCAGCTCGCGCCCGAGACGCAGCGGTTCAGCTACTTCGCCGTGAGCCGGCCCGCGCCGCGCACCTACGCCGTCCACGACCTTGTCACGATTGTCATCCGGGAGGACTTATCGATTGACTTCCAGGCCGAGTTGTCCGCTGAGAAGGAAAGCAGCACAACCGGCACCATCGCCGAGTTCCCGAAGCTTCGGCTGTCCGACCTAGTCGATGCTCAGATCGGCGACAGCGCCGTCGACCCCGACATTGAGCTTGACGTGGAGTACGAGCGCGAGTTCGAGGGCGAGGGCGACTACGCCCGACGCGAGACAATGTCGGCGCGGATCACAGCCCGCGTGATCGATGTCAAGCCCAACGGCACGCTCGTGCTCGAGGCCCGGAAACACATCGC
Source organism: Phycisphaera sp. (assembly GCA_028285385.1). Taxonomy (GTDB): domain Bacteria; phylum Planctomycetota; class Phycisphaerae; order Phycisphaerales; family Phycisphaeraceae; genus CAZIXN01. Next base: position 22,199 of record JANQPR010000139.1, on the reverse strand, counting down.
CTCCGACGACGAGACCGTGACGCTCGTGGCCACGGGCACCTGTCGCGTTGACGACATCTCGGCTGACAATACCGTGTTCTCCACGCAACTCTACGACCTGCACGTCGCCAAGCACCACACCGGGGAGTTGCGCAACAGCACTAAGAAGGGTCCGCTCACCCGTCTGCTCGACGCGGTCTTCAACTTCTGACAGCACGCCCAGCGAAAGTTCCAACGATGGGAAGCCCACGGTCTTTGGCCGTGGGTCTTTTCTTGTGCACGGCGCTTCGTCTTGGCACGGCCGTTGCATTTCTTGGTTATCGAAACCATGAAGCACGACGAAACCCATCGCACCGCGCAAGACCTGCCGACCCACCGCGCAAGCGGCCCCCTCCGCTCCACGGCTTGGTGGGTGGTTGCCTTGTTGCTCGTGTTGTTGACGCACCGCGCGGCGGCTGTTCAGGTCCAGGACATCGCTCGGCTGCGCGGAGCCGAGGGGCTACCGCTCGTCGGGATCGGGCTGGTGGTCGGGCTCAACGGAACGGGCGACAGTGACTTGGGCCCGAGCCACCGCATGGCCCGCGAGATCGTGATGCGTCTCGCTGACGACACGACCTCCATTGCCGACCTTGCCAACATCAACTCCGTCGCGCTGGTCATGGTCGAGGCCCGCGTGCCCGAGACCGGCGTCGTGGCCGGCGACCGGATCGATTGCTATGTCTCCGCGATGCACAGCGCAGCGTCGTTGCAGGGCGGTCGGCTGGCGCTGACCGTGATGCGCGGCCCGTTGCCGCCCAGCGACCCGGCGCACGGCGACCCACTCCCGCCCGGCGCGGACTTCTACGGCTTGTCGTCCGGGCCGCTATTGCTCGAAGACCCGGACAACCCGACCAACGCGCGGGTCCGCCGCGGCTTTCATGTCACGCGGGACGTCACGCCCAACGTGATCAACGCCGCCGGGCAGATCGAGCTCGTGCTCAACAACGCGAACGCGTCGTGGCCCGTCGCGAAGAACCTCGCGGCGTTGATCAACGGGTTGGGCGCGTTGGGGCAGGACGTGGACATCGCCCGAGCCGAGAGCCCCAAGAGCGTGGTGGTTCAGTTGCCGCCTGCGGAACGCCGTCAACCTGCGGCGTTCATCAGCCGGATCCTCGAGAGCTACATCGATGCGAGCCAGGTTACCAGCGGCGCACGGGTGCTGATCAACGAGGCGGCGCAAGTGATCGTGATCGATGCCGACGTCGAGTTCACGCCGACCGTGATGACGGTTCGTGGGCTGACGATAACGGGCTTCCGCCCGCCGCTCACGCCGGAGGAGATCGCGCAGCAGGGTTCGGTGCCCGTGAACGAGCGGTTCGTCGGCGTCGACCCGCAGCAGCGCGGCAAGGCCAGCCTTCAAGACCTGGTCGACGCGTTCAACCTGTTCGACGTGCCGTTCGGGGACCAGGCCAACGCGATCCGCGCGCTGCACGAGTCAGGCAACCTGCACGCGAGGCTTGAAGAACTTTGACCTTGAGAAACACGGCCCGGGAAGCATGAACACCAACGCACCCGTCAACCCGTTTGCAGAGCCGACGACGCCGAGCGCCGCCGTGTACCGCGGCCAGACGCCGCCCCAGGCGCAGCCGTTCGCCGACACGCTTTCGCGCGCCCGGCGGGAGGCGCCCGCGGCGGAGCTTCCCGACGAGACCACGCTGCGCGAGGCCGCGGGGCAGCTCGTCGCCGCCGCGTTCGTGCTCCCGTTGCTCGCCGAGGTGCGCGACAGCCCGCTGAAGACCGACCTGTTCGGCGGCGGCTTTGCCCACGACAGCATGCGCGAGCAGCTCGACACCCAGATCGCCGGCCGCCTCACCGCCTCACCGCGGTTCCCGTTGGTCGACACGCTGGTCGATCACTTCACTCGGCCACGCCCCGTGACTCCGCCGGCCCAGCCCGCGTTCATGCAACGCGAAGCCAATGAAGTGGTGACCGGCACCTCGAACGAACCCAGTTCCTCTCGGAAGCTGAACGAAGTTGCCTGACGACCCCCGCCTGTTGATCGAGCGTCTGGAGTCTGTGTTGCGTCGGTCCAACGACCGGCACGGGCAGTTGCTGGCGCTGCTGCAACGCAAGCGCGACGCGATGCGCCGCGGCGACGCCGGATTGATGGCCGAACTGACCCGGCTCGAGAACGGGCAGGTCCAGGCGATCAGCGAGCTGGAGAAGTCCCGGCTGAGTCTTGTGGCCGATCTCACGCTGGTGGTGCTGCCCGACGCGCCCGAGCCGTTGAAGCTCGCCGAGTTGGCGGAACGGTTCCCCGAGCCGGTGCGTGGCCGACTGCTGGTGATGCGTTCGCAGTTGCTTGCGGCGATGCGGGACGTGCGAGACCAACTCGCTGTCGCACGTCGCGCGAGTGATGCGCTGCTGCAGCACGTCAACGGCCTGGTCCGCACGATCGCCTCGGTGTCGCACGGCGCCGGCGCGTACGGGCCGGTCGGCCGACTCCCGCAACAGCCGGCGCCGATGTCGACGCTTTCCCTGACCGCGTAACGCCTGTAAGTCCGCAGAAACCATGGGCCTTTCTGGTTCCCTCCAAGTCGGCAAGAGCGGGCTTCTCGCCCACCAGACCGCGATTCAGGTCACGGGTAACAACCTGGCCAACGCGGCGACACCCGGTTACAAGCGGCGCACCGTCGAGTTGGCGGCGCGGCCCGACCACCGCATCGACCGCGGCAACTTCGTCGGCACCGGCGTCGAGATCGCCTCGGTCACCCGGCAGGTCAACGAAGCCCTCGAGGCGCGGCTGCGCAGCGCGATCACCGCCGAGAATGGCAGCGCCGCGACGCAGGACATGCTCGCCCGCATCGAGGCCGTCCAGGCTGAGTTGTCCGACGTCGACCTCTCGACCCGGCTCGGCGAGTACTTCAACGCGTGGTCGCAGCTGTCGCTGAACCCGCAGGACGTGTCGCTCCGCACGCTCGTCACGCAGGAGGCCGACAACCTCACCAACTTCATCCGCGACCTCCGCACGAGCTACGGCGACCTCGAGAAGCAGAGCGTCGACCAGCTCGCGACGAGCGTCAAGGCCGCCGACGACGTGCTCGCCCGTATCGAGCAAGTCAACCAGCAGATCACGACCGCCGAGGCCGGCCGGGGCGACGCCGCGGCGCTGCGCGACCAGCGCGACCAACTGCTCGGCGAGCTCGCCAAGTCGCTGAACGTCTCCACGGTCGAGCAGGAGAACGGGCAGGTCAACGTGTTCGTCGGCTCGACCCCGATCGTGCTCAACGGCGACTCGCGCGGCCTCGAACTCCGCTCCGAGGCCCAGCCCGACGGCAGCGTCGTCTACCAGGTCGTCACCACCGACGACGGCACGGTCGTCGACACCAGCCAGGGCGACCTCGGCGCCCAGGTCGCCTTCCGCAACGGCGCGCTGCAGGACGCGATCGACGCCATAGACCAGCTCGCCGGCCAACTCATCTTCCAGACCAACCGCCTGCACAGCACGGCTCAGGGCCTGGACCTGCGCAACAGCTACACCGCGAGCAACCGCGCCATCGACGCCACCGCCGCGCTCGACGACGCCGCGGCTGAACTCGACTTCGTGCCCCAACACGGCTCGTTCCAGCTCCACGTCACGTCCGCCGCCACCGGGATCCGGAGCACCAGCACGATCAGCGTCGACCTCGACGGCATCGGCGGCGCGAACACGTCGCTCAACGACCTCGCCGCGTCGATCTCCGCCGTAACGGGGGTCACCGCGACCGTCTCCACCGACGGGCGCCTCACCATCGCCGGCGACACCAGCGACACCCTCGTCAGCTTCAGTGACGACAGCTCGAACGTGCTCGCGTCGCTGGGCATCAACTCGTTCTTCGACGGCGCCGACGCGTTCGATATCGCCGTCAACGACACCGTGCTTGCGAACCCGAGGCTCGTCGCCGCCGCCCAGGAACACCTGCCCGGCGACAACCGCGCCGCGCTCGCCATCGCCGCCTTGGCCGACACGCCGCAGGACGACCTCAACGGGCTGTCGATCACCGACCACTGGCGCCGGCACGTCGAGGACGTGAGCATCGAGCTCTCCCGGGCCCGGGACCAGCGCGAGGCCGACACCGTCATCCGCGAGAACCTGCAGAGCCAGCAGGCCGCGCTGTCCGGCGTCAACGCCGACGAGGAGGCGATCAACCTCATCCAGCAACAGACCGCGTACCAGGCCAGCGCCCGGTTCATCAGCGTGGTGGACGAACTGATGCAGACCCTGATCTCGCTCGTGTGACCCAAGCCCCATGGCCGGACTGACCCCGATCATCTCGCGGACCTCGACGCTGCTGAACTCGCAGACCGCGCTCGCGCGCCTGCAGGAGACGCAACGCGACCTGTACGAGACGCAGGAGCAGATCACGACCGGGCGGGCGATCAACCGCCCGAGCGACGCGGCGGCGAAAGTGTCCTCGGTGCTGTACCTCGAGCAACGACTCGCCGAACGCGAGCAGCAGCAGCGCAACCTGCAGACCGCGTCGAACTACCTCAACTTCGCCGACCAGGGACTGGCCGAGGCGAAGGACATCCTTGTCGAGGCGCAGTCGTTGGCGTCGAGTCAGGTCGGCGTCGGCTCCGACGCGGAGACGCGCGAGGCGCAAGCGGTCGTCGTCGATGCTCAGGTCAACGCCCTCATGGAAATCGCGAACCGGCAGTTCAACGGGCTGTCGGTGTTCGGCGGCAGCAACGGGGCGGCACCATCGGAGCGCGTCTTCGAAGAGTTCCTCGGCGGTGTGCGCTACCGTGGGACCGGAGAGAACCTGGTCGCCGACGTCGGCGGCTTCGAGAACCAGCCGTTTACCGCCAACGGCGTCGACGCGTTCGGCGCGCTGTCCGGCCGGGTGAAGAGCACCATCGACTACGACCCCGCCGCCAGCGCGGCCACCAACCTCCGTGACCTCGACGGCACGCTCGGCGAAGGCATCCGCCCCGGCAGCATCCAGCTCACGATCAACGGCACGGTCTACGGCGTCGACCTGAACACCGCCGACACGCTCGGCGACGTCGTCACCCGCATCAACGACGCGATCACCACCAACGCCCCCGGGGCCGGCAGCGTCGCGCTCACCGCGACCGGGTTTGCGCTCACCGGCAACGGCGGCAACACCGTCGCGCTCAGCGACCCGACCGGCGGGCAGACCGCGACCGACCTCGGGATCGACGGGTTGTCGTCCACGGGCGGGGTGCCGGTCGCCGGCGCGGATGTCAACGTGCGGTTGACCGAGACGACGCCGCTCGCCGTGTTGGGGCCCGCGATCGACTTCGCGTCCGGCCTCGTGATCCAGCACGGCGCCGAGACCCGCACCGTCGACCTGTCCACCGCGACGACCGTGCAGGACCTGCAGAACACGATCGCCGACCTCGACCTTGGCCTGCGCGTCGAGATCAATGCCGACGGCACGGCGCTCGACCTAGTCACCGAGGTGGCCGGCATCTCGCTGTCGGTCGGGGAGAACGGCGGGACCACGGCCGAGGATCTCGGCTGGCGCACGCTCGGCAGCGCGACGCAGCTCGCCGACTTCCGCAGCGGCCTGGGCGTCGAGACCAAACCCGGCGAAGACGACGCCCGCTTCACGCTCCAAGACGGCACAACGTTTGACGTCAACCTCGACACCGCCGGCACGGTGCAGGACGTGCTCAACCTAATCAACACGGCCGCCGTCAGCGCGGGCGCAACGATCGGCACCGGTCCCGGGCAGTTCTCAGCGAGCCTCGCCACCACCGGCAACGGCATCGTGCTCACCGACAACACGGCCGGCGCGGGCGATTTCGTCGTCGAGGAGCTGAATCAGTCCCGCGCGGTCCAACACCTGGGCTTCGGCCTGGAGAACAACGCGGGGGCCGGCAACACGCTCACGTCCGAAGACCGCGCCGCCGCGCGCGTGGAAAACATGTTCACCCATTTGATCGATTTGCGGTCGGCGTTGCGGAACGACGACACGACTGGCATCACCCTTGCTGGTGGGTTTCTGGAAGACGACATCGAGAGCGCAACCAGTGCGCGGGCCGTCGTCGGGGTTCAGGCCAAGCGGTTGGAAGACACGCGGGCCCGGGCCGAGGACCAGGAACTGACGGAGCAAGGCATGCTCAGCGAACTCAAAGACGCCGACCTGACCGAGGTGATCACCCGGTACCAGCAGTTGCAGCTGCAACTGGAGGCGGCGCTGCAGACCACCGCGCAGGTTCAGCAGTTGAGCCTGTTGGATTTCCTGCGATGAACGCTTGTTTTCCCCTTGTTTTGGAGCCTTTCGGACAGAACCGCGCCTGAACGGCGCAACAACTGCGCGGCCCCGGGGCACCACGGCCAGCCCCACCCGCAGACACCGGCGACACGCGTCGCCACCCCGCTCACCTTGGAGGACGCGGGGCTCCACCAGGACGGTCGGCCGAGTCAAGGATTGACGGACATGCAGATCGAGACCACCCGCTTCGGACCGTTGGACATCGACCCCGCGCGGACGCTGCGCTTCCCCAAGGGCCTGCTGGGGTTCGAGGACTACCGCGACTTCGTGCTGCTCGAGACGGGCGACGACGGCGCGACGCCGACGTTCTGGTGGCTGCAGTCGCTGGACGACGCCGGGCTCGCGTTCGTGGTGACCGACCCGTCGCTGTTCGTCTCGACGTACCGGGTGCCGCTTCACCTGCAGCAGATGACCGAGCTCGGGCTGAGCCGGGTCGAAGACGCGCAGGTGCTGGTGATCGTCAACAAGCACGGGCACACGCTGACCGGCAACCTGCAGGGCCCGTTGGTGGTCAACCTGCACAGCCGGGAGGGCCAGCAGCTCGTGCTCTCGGACCGCCGGTTCACGACCCGCGTCCCGCTGGTCGAGATCTCCGCCGAGCAACCCGCGGCCATGGCCGGATGAGCCGACTCATGGAGTCGGAAGGATGAAACACGAGGCCGATCCGGGCGCCCCGCCCGTCGCATCGGCTCAGCAGTTTGGATTTGATTGAACCGCGGCAGGACGCCGCGCCCGGCCCACGGAAGGAGCCAACCGCCCATGCTGGTGCTATCCCGGCAACGCGACGAAACCATCATGATCGGCGACGACATCGAGATCACCGTCGTCGACGTCCGCGGAGACAAGGTGCGCCTCGGCATCAACGCCCCGCGCACCGTGCAGGTCCACCGCAAGGAGGTCTACCGCGCGATCCAGCGCGAGAACGCCGCCTCCGCCAACGTCTGCATCGAAGACCTGCCCCCGATCAACCGCTCGATCGTCCCCAAGCCTAAGTCGAAGTCGGCTTGAGCTGAACCGTTCCTGACCCCGCCCGTTCCCCGCGTCTCGAAACGCCGGCGACCCGAAGCAGTTCCCCGCCGATCCCTCAATCGACAATCAAGGAGGATTGTCAATGTCTCGGATCAACACCAACGTCTCGTCCCTGATCGCCCAGAACCGCCTGGCCACCACGAACGCCGACCTGTCGACCCGGCTGCAACGCCTGTCGACCGGGTTGAAGATCAACCGCGGCGCCGACGACCCGGCCGGGTTGATCGTCTCCGAGCGGCTGCGTTCGGAGATCCAGGCCGTCGGCCAGGCCGTCGACAACGCCGAGCGGGCGAGCAACGTCATCGCCACGACCGAGGCGTCGCTGGACGAGATCAACCAGCTGCTCGTGTCGATCAAGGCGCTGACGATCGAGGCCGCCAACACCGGCGCCTTCAGCCCCGACGAGATCCGCGCCAACCAGCTCGAGATCGACTCGGCCGTCGAGAGCATCACCCGCATCAGCAACACCGCGAGCTTCGCGGGGCTCAAGCTGCTCAACGGCTCGCTGGAGTTCCTGCAGTCCGGCGCCGTGACCAGCCAGATCACCGACATCAACATCCAGGGCGCGAACTTCGGCCTGGACGCGAACATCCCCGTCGCCGTCGAGGTGCTCAACTCCGCCGAACGCGCGTCGCTGTTCCTCTCGGGCAACACGACCGGCTCGGTCGGCGCGCTGCAGTCGTCCGTCACGTTCGAGGTGCAGGGCAACGTCGGCGTGCAGGTCTTCAGCTTCGTCTCGGGCACGGCGCTCTCCGCCGTCGCCGCGGCGGTCAACCAGGTCCGCGACGCGACCGGCGTGACGGCGTCGCTCGTCTCCGCGACCGACCCGTCCTCGGGCCTGACCTTCCAGTCCGCCGAGTTTGGCACCGACGCGTTCGTCTCCGTCCGTACCATCGAGGACGGGCAGAACTTCCAGACCTTTGACGCCCAGGCCGGCAGCGCCGTGCTCCGTGACGAGGGCGAAGACGTGCTCGCCATCGTGAACGGCAACCTCGCGGTCGGCCAAGGCCTCGACGTCACGCTCAACACCCCGACGCTCAACGTCGAGCTCTCGCTCGCCTCGGGAGCGGCGCAGGTCACGAACACGGCCTACGACTTCACCGTCACCGGCGGCGGCGCGATGTTCCAGATCGGGCCGTCGGTCAACTCGTTGCAGCAGGTCGGCTTCGGCATCGACTCCGTCGCCGCGTCGCGCCTGGGCAACCAGCGCTACGGCTTCCTCACGTCGATCCGCACCGGCGGCGACAACTCGCTCATCAACGGTAAGGCCCGCCAGGCCTCCGACATCATCGACGCCGCGGTCGACCAGATCAGCAAGGTCCGCGGCCGGCTCGGTGCGTTCGAGCGGAACACGCTGCAGACCACCGTGCGTTCGCAGCAGATCGCGCTGGAGAACCTGACCGCGTCCGAGAGCGCGATCCGTGACGCCGACTTCGCCGAGGAAACCGCGGCGCTGACCCGGGCGCAGATCCTGCAGCAGGCGGGCACGTCGACGCTGGCGCTGGCGAACTCTCAGGCCCAGAGCGTGCTGTCGCTGCTCGGCTGACGCCGCCGCTTCGCCGTAACTCATGAACGACAACGCCCCGAGTTTCCGCCGCCGCCGCGCCCTGGAGGTGGGCATGGACGCCGTGCTCGACACGGCCCGGCGGGCGTTGCGCCGCGGGCACGAACGCTCCGCCGAACGACTGACCCGTCAGGTGCTCGCGCTCGAGCCGGGGCACGCCGCGGCGTGGCGGCTGCTCGGCCAAGTCGCGGCGGCGATGGGTAAGCCGTTCGATGCGCTCGGGGCCTTGACCCGAGCGCTGGAGTTGGAGCCGGATCACGCGGCGTGGCAGCACGAGTACGGCGTCATCTGCCGGCAGGTCGGGCGGTACGCCGATTGTGCCGCGGCGATGCGCACGGCGATCCGGCTGCGGCCGTACCGCGCGGCGTCGATGGTCGAGCTCGGCATGGCGCTGGTCGCGATGGGCGGCCGGGACGACGCCGAGTACTGGGCCGCGCGGGCGTTGCAGATCGAACCGGACAACACCGAGGCACGGGCGCTGCTGGAACACTTGCTCGAAGCGGGCGTTGACGCGGCGTGATCACGGATTGCCAAGTGCCGATTTACGGCATGAATCGTGAGACAGCTTTGTCTGACGCGATCGGGTGTCTTCATCCGGCAATCGGCAGTTCTTAATCGGCAATAGCATACGCCTCGCGCTCGAAGCGGTTGTCCCGGTAGGGGCGTTGCCCGCGCCGCCAGGCGAGCAATGTCGCCACGCCGTAGGCCGGGAGGAACAACGGGCCCCAGCGTTCGTACTGCCGGACATGAACGCGTTCGTGGGCTCGGCTGACACGCAACGCCTCGGCGCTTTGCCCGAGCACGACGTGCCCCATCGTCAGTGCGAGCGCGCCGCCACGCAACGGCACGGCCGTCGTCAGCCACCACGTCACAAACCCGCCGTGCGTCTCGACCACGCCGCGGTATCGCTTCATTCGTCCGCCGGTGCACACCGCCAGTAGCGCGAACATCAGACCGATCACTGTGTTCGGCGACGCCCAGAGGTAAACGAGCACACGCGGCACGCGTCACAGCTTAAGCCCGGGTCTCGCTCGTTTGACCCGCAACCGCAACAGCAGGATTGCCGCGAGGATCACGCCTTTTGCCGCGATCAACCAGATCGGCACCCGGTAGGACTCCCACACGTCCGACACACCGAACGCCACGAAAGCCAACGCGTACGCCCACTCCCACGGCGTCTTCGGGTCCCGCCATGCCCGCCGCGCGACCCACGCCGCGATCACGAACCACGCGATCGCCTCGGCGACATTCAGCGCGCTGTACCCGACCGCGAGCCAGTCGTCGGCGTCGTAGGCCCACAGCACGTATCGCAGCGCCGGGACGAACTCGCGCGGGACATCGTCGAACATCACGGACAAGACGGCCGTGGCGTTCCGACCGATTCGTGGAGTTCGTTCCGCGTTGCGGGGCAACGCGCGGCAAAGCATGCGACTGAGACGAAGCAGTTAGTCCCGGTACCCGTCGAACAGCGGGGTGCTGAGGTAGCGTTCGCCGAAGGAGCAGCCGATGGTGACGACGGTGCTGCCGGGGTTCTGGTCGGCGACGCGGAGGGCCGCGGCGACGTTCGCGCCGGTCGAGATCCCGCCGAGGATCCCCTCTTCGGTGGCGACCTTGCGGGCCCAGGCGTAGGCGTCGTCGTTGCTGACCTTCTCGACGCCGTCGACGACGTCGAGGTCGAGGTTCTTGGGGATGAAGCCGGCGCCGATGCCCTGGATCTTGTGCGGCCCCGGGTCGCCGCCGGAGATCACGGGCGAGTCCTCGGGCTCGACGGCGACGCACTTCACGGAGGACTTCTGCTGCTTGAGGTAGCGCCCCGCGCCGGAGATCGTGCCGCCGGTGCCGACGCCGGCGACGAGGAAGTCGACGTGGCCCTCGGTGTCGTTCCAGACCTCGGGCCCGGTGGTGCGGGCGTGGATCTCGGGGTTGGCGGGGTTCTCGAACTGCTGCGGCATCCAGGCGTTGTCGGACGTGCCGACCAGCTCGGCCGCTTTGCCGATCGCGCCGCCCATCCCCTTGTCGGCCGGGGTCAGCACCAGCTCGGCGCCTAGGGCGCGGAGCATCGCGCGGCGTTCGAGCGACATGGACTCGGGCATCGTGAGCGTCAGCCGGTAGCCCTTGGCGGCGCAGACGAACGCGAGCGCGATGCCGGTGTTGCCGGAGGTCGGCTCGATGATGTGGGTGCCGGGGTTGATCGCGCCGGACTGCTCGCCGGCCTCGATCATGGCCTTGCCGATGCGGTCCTTGACGCTCGACAGCGGGTTGAAGAACTCGCACTTGACGAAGACCGTGCTGCCGTTGGTGGGCCCGGTGCGGTTGAGCTTGACCAGCGGGGTGTTGCCGACCGTGCTGAGGATCGAGTGGTACGCGCGGCCGTGCAAGAGGGTGGAGGCGGGCTGGTCGGTGGCGGGCATGGGCAGACTCCGGAGCGAGACGGAAGCGAGACGTTTCCGACGGGGCAATCGTAGACCCGGCGGTGGGCAGCGCCAAACGTTCGAGCGCCGCCGCGCGGGGCGCGTGGTTGGGGTTTATCCCGGGGTAAACTGCGATGATGCGGAAAACCTTCCCGCGGGGACGAGCCGGCTGGTGGCAGTTAGGCAGACGGCTCGGGCTGCTCGCGGTGGTGGTGATCGGAGGCTGGCTGTTGCTGCTGGGTTGTGCCGAGCGCGTGCTGCTGTACCCGGCGCGGCTCCGTCCGGCGCCGGCGCCGCTCGACCTCCCGGACCACGCCCGTCGGCTCGCCGTCGAACACGAGGACGGCGAGACCCACGCGCACCTGTACCTCGGCGACGGTGTCGACGCCGAGAACCCCGGGCCGGTCGTGATGTTCAGCCACGGCAACGGCGACCTGATCGAGGACTACGTCTTCGGCCTGCCCGAGTACCAGGGCCTGGGCGTGTCGGTGCTGCTGGTCGAGTACCGCGGCTGCGGCAACGCCGACGGCAAGCCGACCAAGCCGGGCATCCTGGCGGACCACGCCGCGTTCTACGACCTGTTGCTCGAGCAACCCGACGTCGATCCGGATCGCATCGTCTTCCACGGCCGGAGCATGGGCGGCGGCATCGTCGCCGAGCTCGCCCGGCAACGCCCGCCCGCCGCGCTGGTGCTCGAGTCGACGTACACCAGCATCAAGGACTACGCCCGCCGGCTGCTCGTGCCCGGGTTCATCGTCAAGGACAACTACGACGTCGCCGAAACGCTGCGCAGCTTCCCCGGCCCGGTGTTCATGGCCCACAGCCCCCGCGACGAGGTCGTCCCGTATCGCATGTCGGAGAAGAACCGCGCCGCCCGCCCGGCCGACCTGCCGGCGATCGACTTTCTCAAGCTGAATGTGACCCACAACGAGCCGATGCCGCCGGTGTTCTTCGAACGCGTCGGGGCGTTCCTCGCAGAGAACGGGTTGATCGAGCCGGAGTCTTAGCATCGCCGCCGGCGGACTGAGGCGCCGTCGTCGGGCCCGTTGCGTCGCGTGGCTATCATCCGGCCTGACCCTGCCCCTCGACCACTGACGGAGAAACCCCTCATGACCGAACGCCCCGCCGCCACGACCCTCAAGGGCAACCCGATGACGCTGCTCGGCGACGAGCTCAAACCCGGAGACGCCGCGCCCGCCTTCTCGCTCAAGGCCGCCGACATGTCCGACAAGACGCTCGCCGACTTTGCCGGCAAGGTGAAGGTGCTGCTCACCGTGCCGTCGTTGGACACGCCGGTGTGCGACACCGAGACCCGCCGGTTCAACGAGGAGGCCGTGGCGCTCGGCGATGACGTCGCGGTCCTCGTCGCCAGCGTAGACCTGCCCATGGCACAGAAGCGTTGGTGTGGCGCTGCCGGCGTGGAAAACGTTATCACGCTGTCCGATTACCTCAGTCACGACTTCGGCAAGGCGTACGGCGTCCGCATCAAGGAAGTCGGCCTGCTCGCCCGCTGCGTGTTTGTCATCGACAAGGACGACAAGATCACGTACGTCCAGTTGGTGAACGAAGTCGCCGAAGAGCCGGACTACGCCGCTGCACTTGCCGCCGCCAAAGCCGCGAAGTGAGCCGGCCTTGATGGCAAGGCGTACTGGTTTTCAGAAACCGTTTCACGCATCGGCCCACACCCGGCTGTAAAGCTGGGTGTTTTTTTTCGATCGTCGCAAACCGGGGACGCCCGCGCCGCGTACTTTGGGTAGAGAAATAAACCCCGAAACCTCAAGGTTGGTCTTAGCGACCTCTTGATCCGACCGAAAAGCCGCCTACGCTAACGCGACTGAAAACGAGGCAACCACCGCCTCCCAACCTCACCGAGAAGACACGGCCGGCGACGATGAAACCCCAATGGACGCACAACCTGATCTCGACCACGGAAGGCCGGCTCGCGCACGTTGCGTGTCCGCGCATGGCCCGTGAGATTCAGCGAGATCGCCAGACGCTGCCCCGGTGAGTCGGCTACCCGCCCGACCCGAACCCCGCCCCGGAGGCCGCCACGCCAACGGGGTTTTTTGTTGGAACGACTGAACAACGTATCGCACGATTGTTGATGGAACACACCGGCTCGGGACGAAACGAAGGGCAACCCGAGGCCGCACGACAGAACGGACCCGACTGGACGTTGCACGGGCCGGCCCCACGGGTGGGGTGAAAGGAAGCGTGCCGCATGATCACGACCGACACCCTCCGCGACGCCTTCGACGCCATCGGCGCCGATATGCGGGTCACGCCGATTGGCCTGGACTTCCGCGTCACCCACGGCGAACCGGGCATCGAGGTGCTCGTGGTCGAGACGCAGGACGAGACGTTCTTCGACGTCCGCGTGAACTACACCCGCGTGGTCGATCTGCAGGTGGTCGAGCTCGACGTGAACGAGCGGTACCTGGTCTTGGTCGCCGACGACTGGGGCGACCGGGTCGATGCGCCGGCCCGTGTGTTCCGCTGCGGCGTGGATCGCGGCGGCCGACTGTACGTCGACGCCGTCACCGAGCTCAGCGCCGAAGACTGAACACGATCCATCGGAAACCGACCCAACGCGGTGCGCCGGTGCGTGCCGCGTTGTTCTTTTCCGGGTTGAGCGTCGCGCGAGCCGGTGTCACCCGGCGGGCCGCGGAGCGCTCAGGCTGCGTGCCGTCGCCCGGCGGATCCCGAGCCGGTGCCGATCGCCGCAGCGCAGGTCGCCGTCCATCAGCACGGCCACCTGAGCCGGGTTGCCGAAGTCGCCGTCACGCGATTCGAGGGCCAGCGTCAGCGATACCCGGCCGAAGTCGGGGTCGGTGCCGGCAAGCTCGATGAACGTCTGCCCGGGCGCGTCGTGCACCGCCGCCGACCAGCCGTTGTGCTGCCCGCTGCTGCGCACGAGCGAGCCGGCGTGCAGGTGCCAGTGCCGGGCGTCGTATACCGCCGTGTGCCCGTCGGGGTGCGGCTGCAGCCTCGGCGCATCGCGGGCGCAAAGCCTGAGGCAGAAGTCGGTCCCGCTCAGCCGGTGCAGCCGAGGGTCGGGGTGGCCGTCGGCGTCGGACCAGGCACCGAACGCGCCGCGGACGTACCACGACCACGACGGCGAGACGGTCTCGGTTTCGCTCGGCGGACGCACGACCGGGTAGGCCGTTGCCGTCGGGTTTGGGTCGGGGTTCAGGGTTTCGGCGGGCATCGGTGGTCTCGCGGCTCCCCCGCGTCCAACGTCTCGTTCACGACGCCGATACCAAACGATCCCGCGGGGTTATACGCACGCGGAAACCCGAAGAAAGATGCGGGCCCGCCCCGACCCGTTACGCCGGTGCGGATTGGGCAAGCCCGGCGGAGCGGAATCTCGGTCATAAAGACTTGCATTGCCCAGCCCGCACAACCGGACCAAGAACGCAAGCATTAACACACCGCCGCGGCGCCCTTCGCGCTACAACCCACCGGCGGGCTCGAGCAGCTTCACCGCCGCGTCGTGGTAGATCGTTTTCAGCAGTTCGTCTTCGTCGATCGCGGCGCCCCGCAGCGGCGGTGTGCTGTGCTCGGGGACCGACGGGTCGACCTTGTGCAGGTCCGGGTCGACGATGGGCGACGGGCCGTCGTAGTCCGTCTCGATCAACGTGCGCAGCGCCCAGAACCGCGACGCGAACAGGTCGAAGCCGACCTGGTCCATCTGTTCCGATGCGACGATGTCCGTGCCGAACAACACGCGCCCCGGGTTGCGCCGGCAGAACTCGGAAAACTTCCCGGGGTGCTTCGACAGCTCACGAACCTGCCACTTGCAGGCGCTCGTGTCGACGACGAAGTTCGGGTGCCGGTCGAGCAGCTGTTGCAGGAAGTCGAGGTCTTCCGGCGTCCCGCCCATGTGCGCCCCGATCCAGGTGCAGTCGGCGAAGTCGTCGAGCAGTCGTTCGAGCGGCTCGTACTGCTGCCGCTTCGTGCCGTAACGCGACGCGTCGGCGTAGGCGGTGGCGAACCACGTGTCCGGGTCGGCGACGTGCGTCATGAACGTCCGGTAGCCCAGGTCGTACGCCAACTCGACGCCCTGCCGCCGCAGCGGCGAGTCGAGCTTCACCGTCTCGGCGTTGAAGCCTTCGTCGGGCACCTGCTCGGCCAGGTCGATCACCCGCGGGGCCGCCCACAGCTTCAGCACGCGGCAGCCCAGTTCCTCCCGGAATGCGCGGATGTCATCCAGCCACTGCGTCGTGAACGTGCCCGGGCGGTCTCGCTTCAGAAAATCCGGCACGCACATGAACTCGATCTTCTCGCCGGCGATCGGGGCCACCTTCTTCGCATGGTCGATCCCGGTCATCGTGAACGTCTTCACCACGCCGTACAACTCCGCGACCTCAAGAAACAGCTCGGCGGCTTTCGGCGAGGTGACGTGCGTGTGGATGTCCACGACCGGGCCGCGATACGGCAGCTCATCGGCCAGCGCGCGGTAGTCGAGCCCGAGCGTGTTTGCGGGGTCGCTTGGCTTCTCGGGCGAAACGGTCGGGGGGGCGGCGTGCGACATCGGCCGGAGTCTAGGCCCGGACACCAACGCCCACGCGACCCGGCTGCCGGTCCGGCGCCGGTACCCTGACCGCGTGTCCGACGGCTCCCCTTCAGCCCGCCCGATCGGCGGCCGACGCCCGCACAAGCGCGACATCCGTCTTGTCGCGCTCGATCTGGACGGCACGCTCTTGCAGCGCAACCAGTCCGTCCTCGACGCCGACGGCGACGCCATCCGCCGCGCTCGGCAGTGGGGCGTCCACGTCGTGCTCGCTTCGGCCCGGCCGCCACGCGCCTGCGCCGAGGTGTACGAGCAACTCGCCCTCGACACGGCCCAGGTGAACTACAACGGCGCGCTGATCCAGCACCCGGCCGAGGACCAGGACTGGCACCACCAGCCGCTGGACCCGGCGCTCGCGCACGACGTGGTCCGCCTCGCCCGGCAGACCGAGCCGGCGTGCGTGCTCGACCTCGAGGTGCGCGACCGCTGGTTCACCGACCGCGTCCACCCCAACCTGCGGACCCAGACCTCGCTGCGCTTCAAGCCCGACCGCGTTGCGCCGGTCGACGAACTGTTCGACGAGCCGGTGACGAAGCTGATGCTGCTCGCGTCGACGCCGCGCATCGACCGGCTGAAGCGCGTCGTCGGTCCGGCGTTTGAAGGTTCGGTCAAGATCGTCGTGTCCGACCGCCACCTGCTGCAGTGCGTGCACCCCGAGGTCGACAAGGCCGACGGCGTGCGCCGGGTCGCCGAGCGGTACGGCGTCGAGGCGCACCAGGTGCTCGCGATCGGCGACGCGCCCAACGACGCGGACCTGCTGCGGTGGGCGGGCGTGGGCGTTTGCGTCGGCGACGGCTGGGACGAAGCCAAGGAAGCGGCGGACGCCGTCGGCCCCAGCCACCGCGAAGCCTGCGTCGCGTGGGCGTTGCAGCGGTACGTGCTGTGATCCGGGCGGGATCAAAAAGCCCACGTGCAGGACGCACGTGGGCCAGGGAGGTTTCCCGTGACCCGGCCAGCACTGCGCCGGGCCACGGAGAGAAGAGAGAACCGTGTTGTTTCACTCGTCGAAACTGTTACGTCGGCGGGGCAGCGCGGGTTCACGGCTCAGCCGAATAACCGGCACCCGGACCGCGGTTTACTTCACCTCGATCTTGCGCGGCTTGACCTCTTCGCGTTTGGGAAGGCGGAGGGTCAGGACGCCGTTCTCCAGCGACGCGTCGACGTTGCTCGTGTCGTACGCCGAGGGCAGCGTGAACCGGCGGGTCACCTGCGGGACACGCTCGGCGAGATGGCGCTTACGCGTCTTGCCTGCCTTGTCTTGTTCCGCGCCGTCGACGCGCTCGTGTCGCTTGGCTTCGATCGTGAGCACGCCCTGCTCGACGTTGACGTCGATCTGGTCCTTGGTGTAGCCAGGCAGCTCGGCCTCGACGACGAGCGTGTCGTCCTGCTCGTAGACGTCCACGGGGAACGTCTCGCTGCCTACGGTCGTGGCCTCGTCCCAGGCCCGGTTCACGGCCCGGTCAAACTCGCGCAGCACGGCCAGGGGCGAATCGAAGGTCCGGCGGATGTTGGTCGGAAGCATGGTGGTTCTCCTTTCGTAAAGAACACGGTGGGTCGGTCTCGCGGGCCGGCGACACGGACGCCGCCCGGGTAAAGGGGGTTGCAACCACCGTGCCAGATCCGGATTCCCCGAAACGAGCAATGACAAGGGTTTGCGGGGACAGACATTGCCATTTTGGCAGTGTTTCGAGCGGCGGATGCCGGGCTGGCCACAGCGGTGGAGGTTGTGGCGATTGCCCGCCCGGCGGGCGTGACCCACAATCCCCCGCATGCCGCTACCCCCCGCAGACCCCGGCCTGCCGACTCAACCCGTCCGTGCCGCGATCGTCGGCCCGACCGGGTTCACCGGGGCGTTGCTCGTCGAGTTGCTGCACCGCCACCCGGCCGCTGAGCTGACCTACCTCGCCTCGCACCGTGACGAGCTGCCCGACCTGCGCGACGAGTTCCCGAAGCTCACGGGCCTGCTCGACGACGACCTGGCGCAGTGCCGGCCGATCGACGCCGGCGCGATCGCCGAGGCGGCGGACGTCGCGTTCCTCGCGCTGCCGCACACCGCGGCGATGGCGTACGCGCCACAACTGCTCGACGCGGGGCTGCGCGTCGTCGACCTCTCGGCCGACTACCGGCTCCTCGACGCCGAGCACTACCGGCAGGTCTACGACACGCCACACCTCGACACCGACAACCTCGCCCACGCCGTCTACGGGCTGCCGGAGCTGTTCCGGGACGACCTCCCGGGCGCGACGCTCGTCGCCAACCCCGGCTGTTACCCGACGGCGGCGGCGCTCGGCGTCGCGCCGCTGCTCACGCACGCCCTCGTGAAGCCGGACCCGATCACGATCAACGCCGCGTCCGGCACGTCGGGCGCGGGCCGCGCCGCGAAACCCGCGACAAGTTTCCTCTCGGTCAACGAAGCCTTCGGGCCCTACGGCACGATCGGCGGGCACCGGCACCAGCCCGAGATCGCGCAGACCCTCTGCCGGGTCGCGGGCAAGCCGCGTGGCGAGATCGATCCGTTGTTCGTCCCCCACCTGCTGCCAATCGACGTGGGCATCCTCGAGACGATCTACCTCGAACCCGCCGACGCGGAGGTCACGGAAGACGAGTTGTTCGAGGCCTTCGCCGACGCCTACCGCGACGAGCCGTTCGTGCGGGTCCGGGGCGTAGACGACGCGCTGCCGAACGTGAAGCACGTCGCCGGGACGAACTTCGCAGACCTGACGGTGCGCCGCGTCACGACCGGCAACGATCAACGCCCAACCGTGGTCGTGATCGTCGTTGAGGACAACCTGGTCAAGGGCGCGTCCGGCCAGGCGATCCAGAACATGAACGCGATGTTCGAGCTGGACGAGACACTGGGCCTGCGCTAAGCCTGAGGCGGCGGGCTTCCCATCGTCTCGCGTCGGGGTTAAGGTCGCGGTCGTGACATCACGCCCGAACGTCATCCTGATCACGACCGATCAACAGCGTCGTGACACGCTCGGCACGTACGGCGCCGACTGGATGCGGACGCCGAATCTGGACCGCTTGGCCGAGCAGGGCGTCCGCTTCGACCGCGCGTACTGCACCAGCCCGGTGTGCACGCCGTCGCGGGTGTCGATCTTCACCGGCCGGCAGGTGAGCCGGCACGGGGTCTGGAACATCGGGGTCAACACGCCGCCGACGCGGACCGTGGCCGACACCCTGGCCGAGGCGGAGTACCGCACGCACTACGTGGGCAAGGTGCACTTCCAGGCGTGGCACAGCCGGGGCCGGCGGTCACAGGAACACGCCTTCGCGGTGGGGCCGGGCACGGCTAACCGGCTGACGCTCGACGACGCCGGCCGGCCGCCCGCGATGTCGGGCCCGTACTACGGCTTCCAGACCGTCGAGTGGGCGTCCGGTCACGCTAACGGCGGGCTCACCGGGCACTACGGCGCCTGGGTCCGAGAGCAGGCCGGCGACGAAGCGTTCCAGTGCTACCTCCAGACGCAGCGACCCGGCCACGTGAGTTTCGGTGCCGAGGCGCGCGACTGGTCGTTACCCGCGCGATGGCACAACACGCGTTGGACGGCTGATCGCGCCGTCGAGTTCCTTTCACGGCAGGACCAAGGAAGCCCGTTTTTCCTGGCCATCGGGTTTCAGGACCCGCACCACCCCCACGCGGTGCCCGAGGACCTGGAGCCCCGGGTCGACCCGGCCCGGGTGCCGCTCCCGTCGTTTGTGACGGGCGAGCTGGACGACAAGCCGGCGCACTTTGGGGCGGCGCACCGTGGAGAGGCCGACACCAGCGGCGACCCTTCACGCGGCATCGACGACCGCCTCATGGGGCAGCTCGGCGGCTTTGATTACCGTCAAGTCGACGAAGCGGAAGCGCGCCGGGCTCGGGCTTACTACTTCACGTTGGTGCAGTACATCGATCAGGCGGTCGGTCGAATCCTCGATCAGCTGGCGACCTCGGGGCTTGAGCGGGACACGCTGGTGGTCTTCACGTCCGACCACGGCGAGTTGTTGGGCGACCACGGGCTCTGGCTCAAAGGGCCGTTTCACTTCGAAGCTTTGTTGAACGTCCCACTGATCATGCGTTGGCCGGCGGGTCTGCCCGCGGGCCGCGTGCACCAGGGGGTGTTCAGCCTTGTTGACCTCGCGGGTCTGCTCGTACAAGCGGGGGGGTGTCCGTGGAGTGCGCGTGACCACGACGGCGTCGAGACCTGGGATGGGCTGCGCGGCAACGCGACGCCGGCCCGGGAAGCGGCGTTGATCGAGTGCGTCGACAACGAGCGGGCTTTGCGGCTGAAGACCCTTGTCACTCGAGACTGGAAACTCACCGCCTATGTCGGTGGCGACGAGGGCGAGCTGTATCACCTGGCGGACGACCCGTACGAGCGCGTCAACCTCTGGCGGGATCACTGTCACGCCGCGACCAAAGCGGGCCTGCTGCATCAACTGGTGACGATGATGGAGCGCGCGGAGCTGGACCAAAGAGGCGAGCGGGTCGCCCCGGCGTAGCGCGTGGCCAAGCCTTGGTGTTCGGCCACCGCCTCGGGGTTCGCTCGTTGGCGGCGGAGAACCCGCGGTCAGGTCTGCCCGTACAATCGCTTCATGTCGCCTGAGGGAGGCCCGAACCCGGATTCGGCCGATCGGTCGGAGCTGTCTGGCATGACCGATGAGCAGCTCGTCGGGGCCTATCGCACGGGCACCGAGCCGGCGCTGCGGGAGCTGATCGAACGGTATCAGGGCGAGTTGTTCCACTTCCTGCTGCGCTTCGTCAACAGCCGGGCCGCGGCGGACGACCTGTTCCAGGAGACCTTCCTGCAGGTGCACGTCTCGGCCGACACGTTCGACACATCGAAGCGTTTCAAGCCCTGGCTGTTCACGATCGGGGCGAACAAGGCCCGCGACTACCTCCGGCGGAACAAGCGGCACAAGGCGGTCCCGCTCAACGCGTCGGTCGACGGCGAGGGCGGCACCAGTTTCGTCGACCTGATGGAGGCCGACTTGCCCATGCCCGACGACACCGCCGAGGACGCCGAGGTCGGCGAGCTGGTGCGCGGCGTCGTCGCCGAGCTGCCCGACCACCTGCGGGAGGTGCTGCTGTTGGCGTACTTCCAGCGGCTGGCCTACAAGGAGATCGCCGAGATGCTGGGCATCCCGCTGGGCACGGTGAAGTCCCGGCTGCACGCGGCGGTCGGCACGTTCGCGGAGCTGTGGAAGACGCGGTACCCCGCTCTGGAGGCCGGGTAATGCGAGAGGGAGGAAGGCGCAGAAACACCGGCCAAACCAGGGCTAAGCGCCCCGTCGAAGATTCTTTCGCAATCCGGCGAACCGGCCGCCCGGGGCCCCGTACGGAGGGGCGGAACGAGAGGAGCGTCCGACGAAGCCGTCGAGAGTGTGGGTGTTTGGGGGGTGTTCGTCGGCCGACGCGCGGGATTTGATCGGACTCCGAACGGGGCTGACGCCGATGGGAGAGTTAAACGCTCCGGTTCGGAGCAACACCCCGGATGACACGCCCGAGCAAGGACGACTTGGTTGAAGCAAGCTGATCGCGGCCGGTGGATCTGACCGGCCCGAGGTGAGGTTGAGCCGCTCGGCTCGACGGGGAACAACCAACCCGCCGCCGGTGCCCGAAGTCACGCCCGGCGACGCAACGCACCAAGACGTGGCGAGGCGAGCTCCGCCCCGCCGCCTGAACACCACGCACCACTTAGTCCGCTCCGCATGCCCGACGACCCGCAGACCAACCCGATGCCCCCTACGGCCAAGCTCAGCGAAGCCGACGCCGCCGCGCTCGACGTGGTGTTGGGGCAGAACGGGTCCGGCGGAACAGGGTCTGATCAAAACGGGCCCGAGCCCGCCGACGCGGCGCGGGTGCAGCGGGTCGAGGCGCTGCTGCGGCTGCTTGAAACTGATCGTGGGACGCCCGTGGGCAATGCCGACGCTTCCGGCAAGGGCACGGGGGGTCGTGGGGATTTTTCGACAACCGTCCCGGGTGATTTGGTGGCGCGGACCTTGGCCCGGATCGCCAACACGACGGCGGCTGAGGTCAACAGCGTCGCGACCGCGCCGCCGGCAGCGGCGGTTCAGCCGTCGACGCTCAGCGACGCCGACGCGGCGGCGCTCGACGCCGTGGTCGCTTCCCGTGCGCTGGGCTCGGACACGGTGCTGCGTCTGGCCGACGACGAAACGGACCAAGCCGCCGCCGCGCAGCGCACGCAGCGCGTGACCGGCTTGCTTGAACTGCTCGACCGCGACCAACCCACCACCGCCACCGCGCCGCCCACCGACCTCGCCGACCGCACCGTCGACGCGGTCCAGCAGGCCCGGCAGCGCGAACGCTTCGCCGAGCAGATCGACATGCTGCGTCACGGCCCACGCTCGGCGGGGGTCTCGCTGCGTCAAGT
>JANQPR010000084.1 GCA_028285385.1 Phycisphaera sp. | reverse complement strand
GCGGTCGGGCCCCAAGGCGTAGACCCGGTCGCCCGCCTTGGGCTGTACCTTCTTCATGCCGGTGAACGCGCCGAAGGCGGGCAGCAGCGCCAACCGCTCGCCGAACACGAACGCCGGGACGCGCATCCGGTCGCCGCGCCCGCCGGACGCGCCGCTGCTCAGCCCGATCGCCGGGTGGATGTGACCGGCCAGCACGAAGCTGTCGTCGCGCTCGACCGGTTCGTGCGCGTAGGTCAGGTCGCCGTCGCGTACCGGCCCGTCCCACACCTCGATGCCCAGCGCCTCCGGCGGGTCGCCGGCCAAACGGTCGTGGTTCCCCCGCACGTTGTACACGTCCAGGTACGACACGCGGTCCCGCCAGACGCGCAGCCGGTCGAGAAGCCCCGGCGTCACACCGACGCGTGTGTGAAAAAAGTCGCCCAGCACGATCAGCGACTCCGCCGCCGTCGCCTCGCACACACGCGCGAGCCGGTCGAGCGTGTCGTCGTTCGCCGCGTCGGGCACGGGCACGCCGGAGAGGCGGAAGTGGTCCGACTTGCCCAAGTGCAGGTCCGTCGCGATGACGGTCCGGGTGTCGTGTTGCACGACCACGCGTTCGGGGCGCAACTCCCAACGCCGGCCGGCCCAGTCGGTGTGCAGCGTGCTCGCCATGATCATCGGGGCGGACTCCTTTCCGCAGCAGACGCCGACCTCATGTCGGCGACATCACTATACCGCCAGGACGCCGTCACGAAACCTGCGTTGCCGCCGCCGCCTCCAACTTCTCCACCATCTGCGTCACGCGGTCTTCCCAACTCTGGCTGGTCAGGTGCTGTTCACGCAAGCGCTCGGCCCACAGCGGGAAGCCCAGCGGCGTCAGCCGGCCCGGGTCGGTCAACACCAACTCGGTGTCGGCCAACTTTTCCAACGCCGTCCTCAGCCGCGACACTTCGAGCTGCCGCTCGAGCACCTCGCGCTTCGCCTGGTCCAGCAGCAGGTTGTCCGGGTCGAAATCGCGGAACACGTCGAAGAACAGCTCGCTGCTCGCTTGGAGCTGGCGGTTGGATTGAGACTGCCCGGGGTACCCGACGTTGATCAACCCGGCGATCCGCGCGATGTCCCGAAACTGCCGACGGGCGAGCTGCCCGGTGTCCACACACGCGAGCAGGTCTTCCACCAATGCGTCGGTGTGCATCAGAGCCCGCCAACCGTTGGCGTCCAAGTCGAACGGCTGAGGGGACAACAACTCGACGCCGTAGTCGTTGACCGTGACCACGACCGTGCGTTCCGAGCGCTGCGTCAGCCGGTACGCCAGCAACGCACCCAGCCCCTCGTGCACGGTCCGCCCCTGCAACGGGAACAGGAACCGGTGGTGGCCGTCGCGCGTCCGCACCACCTCGATCAACAGCTCGTCCTCGCCCGGGATCTGCGACCACGCCGCCTGCAACTCGAGCAACGGCCGGACCGCTTTCAACTCCGACGAATCGAACGCGCCGTTCTTGGCCGCCTCGAGCTTCTCGCGCACCGCCGCGGCGAGCTGCGTCGACAGCGGGCTCTTGCCGCCCTGCCAACGCGGCACCGTGGCCTTGACCCCCTTGGCCTTGCGGACGACGGCGGTCATGCCGCGCACCTGCACCAGCTCCAGAAGGTGGCCCGCAAAAACAAACCGGCTGCCGGGTTTGAGGAACCCGACGAAGCTTTCTTCGACGGTGCCAAGCGTCTTGCCGTTGGCGAACTTCACGGCGATCGCCGCGTCGGACGTGATCGTCCCGATCGCCATGCGGTGGAACTTCGCGATACGCGGCCCGGCAACCTTGTACCACCCGGTCACTTCGCCATTCCCATCCACGTCTTCCACGACCCGCGCAAACTGCGGGTAGACCTTCAGCGTCTCACCGCCGCGCACGACGAAGTCGAGGCACCACTGCCACTCCTGGTCGCTGATCGCCCGGAACGCGTACGTCCTCCGCACCTCGTCCCGCATCGCGTCGGCGTCGAACCCGCCCCCCATCGCGCACGTGACCAGGTGCTGCACCAGAACGTCCAACGGCCGGTCCAGCGGCACCCGCGACTCGATCCGGCGTTGCCTCCCCGCGTCGCGCGCCGCCGCGAAGTCCAGCACCTCCAGCGCGTTGGTCGGCACGCCGAACAGCCGGCTCACCGCGCCGGGCCGGTGCCCGCTCCGACCGGCCCGCTGCAGCATCCGCGCCACGCCCTTGGGCGACGCCACCTGGATGACCTGCTCCACCGGCGAAAAATCGACACCCAGATCCAGCGACGACGTGCACACGCAACACTTCAGCCCGCCGACCCGCAGCAGATCTTCCACCGCTCGCCGCGTCTTGCGGTCGATGCTCCCGTGGTGCAAGGCGACCTTGCCGACCCAATCCGGCCGCTCGGTGTTGATGCGGTTGAACCATATCTCCGCCTGGCTGCGTGTGTTGGTGAACAGCAGCGTCGACGCGGCGCCGTCGATCGTCTCGATCACCGCGTCGAGCTGCTGCAAGCCCAGGTGCCCCGCCCAAGGGAAACGCGTCGTGCTGTCGGGCAGCAGCGTCCGCAGCTCGAAGTCCTTGTGGTCCGGCCCGTGGATCAACTCCCCACCCACCGCCGCATCGCCTGCACGATGGACGCCGAGCAACGCGTCGCGCGCCTGCTCCAGGTTGCCCAGCGTCGCCGAAAGGCCCCACGTCTGAAGCCCATGGTTCCATTCGCGCAGCCGCGCGAGGCCCAACTCCGCCTGCGTGCCGCGTTTCGTCGACATCAACTCGTGCCACTCGTCCACGATCACCGTCTGCACCCCCGCAAACTTCCGGGGCGCGTCCGCGTAGCTCATCAACACCGACAACGACTCCGGCGTCGTCACCAGACAACTCGGAAGCCGCTTCTTCTGCTTCGCCTTCACCGTCTGCGACACGTCGCCCGTCCGCCGCTGCACCGCCCACGGCAGCCCCAAAGCCTTGACCGGCTTCTTCAGATTCTCCTCCGTGTCTGTGGCCAACGCCCGCAGCGGCGTCACCCACACGACGCGCGGCCCGACCGTGTCCATCGAGGCCCACGCCTCACGTTCCGGGTGTTCCTCACACCACCGCATCAAGGCCGGCAACCAGACGCAGTACGTCTTCCCCATGCCCGTCGGCGCGTGCACCAACCCCGACCGGCCCGCGCGCTGCGCGTCCCAGCACCGCCGTTGAAACGCGAACGGCTCGCCGACGTGCTCACGGAACCAGACTTCGACGGGGTTCATGACGGGCGGGCGTCCAGCAGACGCTTCAGACTACCCAGCGTGTCGGCTTCCGTCGGCTTCTTCTCCGTCCGCCAGCGGTGCATGCGCGGGAACCGCAGCGCGACGCCGGACTTGTGACGGTCGGACGCGTTGATGCCCTCGAAGGCGATCTCGAACACGAGCTCGGGTTTCACTTCGCGGAACGAGCCCTTCTTGCCGGTGCTGTGGCCACGGATGAACCGGTCGACCTTCGCGAACTCCTCGTCGGTCAGGCCGGAGTACGCCTTCGTGACCGGGACGAGTTCGCCTTGGCCGCGCTCGTCGCCGTCCCACACCGCGAAGGTGTAATCGGTGTACAGCGTCGAGCGCCGGCCGGTGCCGCGTTGGGCGTAAACCATCACGCAGTCCACCGTGTACGGGTCGACCTTCCACTTCCACCAGCTCCCGCGGTCGGTGCGCCCGGTGCCGTACGACGCCTCCGCCCGCTTGAGCATCACACCCTCGACGCCGCGGTCGCGCGACTCGGCACGCAGCACCGCGAGCTCGTCCCACGACTCAAAAGCGATCAACGGCGACAGCCGCAGCGCCGCGTCTCCCGGGAGCAGCCGCTCCAGCACCGCACGCCGCGCATCGGTATCGGTTTGCCGGAGGTCCTGCCCGTCGGCCTCCAGCGCGTCGTACGCCATGAACACCACGGGGACGTCGACGAACAGCATCATCTCCACCCGCTTGCGGTTGAGCCGCTTCTGCAACGACCCGAACGGCAGCGGTTGGTCTTCATCCCACGCGAGCACCTCGCCGTCGAGCACGGTGCCATCAGACAACAGGTCGCCCGCGGCGCGCAACTCGGGGAACGCGTCGGTGATCAACTCGTCGCCCCGCGACCACAGCAGCGTCTGCCCCGACCGGCGGATGAGCTGAGCCCGAATACCGTCCCACTTCCACTCGGCCCGCCAGTCGCTCGGCTGCCCCATCGCGTGAACGGTCGGCGGGTCGTCGAGCTGGTGCGCGAGGTAGAACGGATACGGCCGGGCGGGGTCGTCGTTGTCTCCGTCGTCGGCAGAAAGCAGCGCGCCGAACGCCGCAACGCTCGGCGTGTACCTGCCCGACAGGCGGTGCTGCATGACGGCCGGGTCCACCCCCGCCGCGGCGGCCAGCGCGTTGACGACGACCTTGCGCGCCGCGCCGAAGCGGAAGTTCCCCGAGATCAGTTTGTGGAACAGGAAGCGTTCCGTGCCGTCGAAGGCGTCCCACGCGCCGAGCAAGGCCGTGCGCTGCTCCGCCTCGGTCATCTGCGCCAGCGGCAGGATGCGCTCTTCCACGACGCGGCGCAGCGGCTCATCGGGGCGCGGCGCTTTGGCCGGCGGCAGGATCAACGACAGCGTCTCGGACAGGTCGCCGACGCTGCTGTGGCACTCGCCGAGGAGCCAGTCGCCGTAGCCCGTCGCCTCGCCCGCCCAGGCGCGCAACCGCTTGTACGACACCCGTCGGATCAGCTTCTGGCCGGTCAATACCGCGAGCGCCCACGCGGCGTCTTCTGGCGGCGCTTCTTCGAAGTAACGACGCAGCGCGGCCGTCTTCTCCGACGTGCGCGTCGTCCGGTCGACTTCGAGGAACAGTTGGGTAAAACGTCGCATGCAGTTATAGAACCACGGATAAACGCGGTTGGACACCGATTCAGAAAACCGAAATAGCTGAACCGTAATCGTTCTAGCGGGTCAACTAACGATTCATGCACCAGGCGAATCGTTTGGCTTCATCCGTGGTCATCCGTGGTCATCGGCGGTTCCTTCTCCGAGTCGCTCTCGCCTTCGTACCGCGTCGGCACGACGTCGGCGTCCATGCCCTGCTCGCGGAGGTAGCGCACGAGCACCTCTGTGTAGCCGTGGGTCACGCCGACGCTGCGACACCCGGTCGCGCGGATTGTGTCGAGCAGCCCCGGCCAGTCGGCGTGGTCGGAGACAACGAACCCGCGGTCAACGCCACGCCGCCGGCGGTTGCCGCGGATCGCCATCCACCCCGACGCGAACGCCGTGGAGTACGGCGCAAACTTCCGAAGCCAAGGCGTGCCCAGCACAGACGGCGGCGCGACCACGAGGCCTTTCCCTTTGCACGCCTTGCGTGATCCGTCGGTTGACGTGTCGACTTCCGGCAAGGCCACCCCGGCATCGCGGTACACGTCGACGAACCGCTTCACCGCGCCGTGCACGACCACGGGGCCGGGCAGTTCGTCCACCCCCGTCTGCAGC
Organism: Phycisphaera sp.; assembly: GCA_028285385.1. Taxonomy (GTDB): domain Bacteria; phylum Planctomycetota; class Phycisphaerae; order Phycisphaerales; family Phycisphaeraceae; genus CAZIXN01. Next base: position 11,586 of record JANQPR010000084.1, on the reverse strand, counting down.
ATGTGCAACACGCGCTGCGCCTTGCCCAGCGCGTAAGCAAACACCACGCTCGTCCGCCCCGCGTCGCGGTTGCCTCCCCACCAGGCGAGCATCTCGGTGGTCGTCTCGTCGTCGCCTCGCCAGCGGTAAACCGGCAAGCCAAACGTGCTCTCGGTGATGAACCGGTCGCAGGGCACCACTTCGAACGCGGCGCACGTGCCGTCGGGCGCGACCTTGTAGTCGCCGCTGACGACCTCGACCCGGCCGCGCTGCTCGACGCGTACCTGCGCCGAGCCGAGCAGGTGCCCGGCCGGGTGTAAGGAAACGGTGACGCCGTTGATTGTGGTTGCCTTGCCGTACGGCAAGCCTTCGATCTCGGCCTCGGCGTGGACGCGCTGGGCGAGTACGGGCTTGCCGACGTCGCTGCACAGGTAGCGCTGACTGCCTGGCGTGGCGTGGTCGCTGTGCGCGTGGGTCACGACCGCGCGGTCGACCGGCCGCCACGGGTCGATGTAGAAGCCGCCCGCCTCGCAGGACAGGCCACGGTTGGTCGCGCGGTCAGGCGCTCGTCGCTCACGGCGTCACCCGAGCCGGCAAGGGATTGAACAACTGTCCGAGCATGCACAACACGATCACGCCGTGCGCCGTCCACGCGGCGGTCCGCAGCCAGTTCGAGTTCACCAAGAACCGTGTCGCCACCTCGTCGTATCCTGCCTCGAGGGTGCGGTGTTGCGGGACCTGCAGCAGCGCGGTGGAAGCCCAGTTCACCACGACGGTGGCCAAGCCCGCCCAGATCAGCCACCGGCTCACCCCCGCCGGCGCAACCCACAGCAGCGCGACCGACGTAACGAGTTCGATGAACATGAGAGGCCCGACGACCCACGTGGTCTGCCTGGTGTGCCGGGCCTCGTACGCGGCAAAGCCGCCCGGACCGACGCCGTCGAAGAGCGGGTAGTGCACGAGTTGAACGAACCAGATGAGCCCGACCATCGCCCAGGTTGAGCCGGCGTTGAGCAGAAGGGTCGCCGAACCGGCGCTCACGCGACGGACCCCTGCGCGACCGGCGCGGGTGTCTCGGGGGTCTCGGGGGTCTCGTCGTTCGTGGCGCGATCGAGCAACGCCGCCGGGTCGTGGCCGTCGGCGTAGAGCTCGAGCATCCGGCGGTGCCGGTGTTCGAACAGACGCTTCAGATCGGGCTGAACCACGAGCGTATTGACAAAGTGCGCCAACGCGCCGCCCGGCGGGCGGTAGACGATGCGGTCTTTAGTGAGCGTGCCGCCGTCCTGCTCGACGAAGTCGTGCCGGTGCGCGAACGAGGCGTACGGCCCACGCGCCTGGATGTCCTCGAAGTCGCTCGGGTAGTTCACCGACGTGACGAGCGTCCGCCACCGCAGCGGGAAGCCGTGCAGCTTGAGCCGGTAGTCGTAGGTTACGCCTTCGCCGAGCGGCCGAACCTGCTGCGGGTCGACGTGGAACCGGATGAACGGAGGCAGCACAAGGTTCATGTGCCGGCAGTCACTGAAGAACCGCCAGAGCTCCTCGCGTGACCGCGGCAGCCACTGCTCGGCCTCGCACACAAAGTCCTTGCCGTCGCGGGAGAACCGGATCACGACGCGCCCCCGAGTTCGAAGCCGTTCGGGGTAGCGGCATTGGTTTCCTTGGCCGCGATAGCCTTGGGGCGGTGGTGCTTCCACGCCGCCCAGAGGATCACCGCGAACGGCACCCACCAGATCAGGTCGTTGGTCGGGATCGTCCAGCCGAACGCCGGGTCGAGCGTGCCGCGGACGAACGCGCCGTCGACGTAGCCGATCGGGCCGAGCACCTTGCCGAGGAACCCGACGAACACGATCGGCCAGTGACGCAGCGGGTTGGTCGCGGCGATGGCGTACCCGATGCCGTACACGCCGACGATCATGCCCACGCACTGCCAGATCGAGGCGTGCGTCGGGCGGTCCATGCCGACGAGGTCGAAGTAGTGGTTGGGAAGCAGCACCACCCACGCCCCCCACGCGAGGTTGTAGACCGCCGCGAGCAGCAGCGTGGCCCGCATCCAGCGGGGACAATCCGTGGTTCTTGAGACGCCGGGCACGCGTGACTGTAGGCAGCGTCATGACGATTGACGCAGTATCAACCCGCAGATTCTTGGGCCGGCGCCCTTGCCCAAACGCTACAGGTCGCGCCGTTTGCCGAGCAGCGCCCGCAGGCACCCCTCTAGGTCCGGGTGGCGATACTGAAAACCAACCTGCCGCAGCACGGTGTTGTCCACGCGGTGGCTGGACAGCAGCAACTCTCGGCCCATCTCCCCGAAGCGCAGCGACACCGCGAAGCGCGGCACCGGGAACACCGCCGGACGACGCAGCACGCGCGCGAGCGTCTTCGTGAACTGCGCGTTGGTCACGGGGTCGGGCGCGACGGTGTTGACCGGGCCGATCAGGTTGTCATCAAAGATCGCCCGGTGGACGACGCCGAGCACGTCGTCGATCCCGATCCAACTCCACCAGTGCTTGCCGCCGGCGAGCTTCCCGCCCAGCCCCTTGCGGAAGATCGGCAGCATCTCGCGCAGCGCGCCGCCGCGCGGGTCGAGCACCACGCCGAGGCGTAGGTTGACGACGCGGATGCCGGCGGCGGCGGCGGGGCGTGTCGCGGCTTCCCAGTCTCGGGCGATGTCGGCGAGGAAGTCGTCGCCCGCCGGGTCGTGCTCGCTGAGCAGCTCGTCGCCGCGGCTGCCGTAGAACCCGATCGCAGACGCCGCGACCAGTACCTTCGGCTTGCGGTCCAGGCGGGCGAGCGCCTCGCTCAGCACGCGCGTGCCCTCGACCCGGCTGTCTCGGATGCGCTGCTTGGCGTCCTTGGTCCATTTCTGCGCGATCGGTTCGCCGGCCAGGTGTACGACCACGTCGGCGCCGCTGAGCGCGTTGGCCTGCCAGCCGATGCCGTTGTCGGGGCGGTGGACGCGCCGCACCGCGTGCCCGCCGGTCGTGAGGTACGGCACCAGCGCCGAACCCACCGCGCCCGAGCTGCCCGTCACCGCGATCGTGCGTCGTTGATTGTTGACCCGGTTGTGGTCCTCGATGTCGGCCTTCAACACGCCGTGCCGGTAGGCGAACATCTGCTCGATCTTGTCCCGGCCGAACACGGCGTGGGCGATCTCGCCGAGCAACCAGAACGGCATGCGGTAGCGGACGTGGTCGTGCATCACCGACGTGCGCCCGCCGGTCTGCGGGTCGGGTTCGATGCGATGGGTGTGCTCCCACATCGCGAAGGGGCCCTCGACTTGCTCGTCCCGGAACTGAAGGCCGTCGATGAAGTCCTTGTGGACCGCGACCCACTTCCGCTTCCACGGGGCCTTGACCTCCATCACAACCTTCTGCCCGTCGCGGATGCCGCCGAACTCGACGACCTTCGCGTACTCCCAGGGCGGGGTCAGCCGCGGCAGCGCCCCGTCGCGCTCGTGCCAGGCGAACAGGTCGGGCGGCGGCGTGTCGATCGGCGTCTTGAGCGTGAACGTCCGGTCCGGCATGGCCGCATGATAGAAACCACCCGGGCGTCTGCCGCGTATGGTGTCCCGCCGCACGTTCTGGTTCACCCCCGGCCCGCCCATGCAGTTTGCCATCACACCCGTTCCCCCCGCCCAACGCCCGACCTTTCACGCCCCGAGGTTTCCTCGCCCGGCCGCGCCATTTGCGTTGCTGATTACAATGTCCCTGCTGGTCGGCTGCGCCGCGACCGCGCCGGTCGCGGACGTCGCCCCGCCGGCCTCAAGGACGCTCTCACTCGACGAACCGCGTACTTGGCCGGGCGACCTGGTGATCCCGCTGCACGCCGTCGGGCCGTACCGGTACGCCGACGTCAGCGTGAACGGCTTCGAGTCGGGCCGGTTCCTGCTGGACACCGGCGCGAACCGGGCCGTGATCGACAACGGCCGGGCCAACCGCTTCGCCCTGCCCGACGTCGGCGGCGGCACGACCACCGGCATCGCCGGCCAGACGTCGACCCGCTACCGTCAGGCCGAACACCTCACGCTCGGGCCCGCCGACGTCGCCGGCAACCCATCGCAGCGCGTGCTCGTGCGGTCCGGCCAAACCCGCATGATCGGGCTCGACATGCGCCGGCTCGGCGGCGTCTCAGCCGGCGTGGCGGGCATCCTCGGCTTCCGCAGCCTCGGCAACGTCCCGTTCACCATCGATACCGAAGCAAACACCCTCACGCTGCACCGGCCGCACACCTTTCGTCCGCCGGCCGACGCGACCCGCATCCGGCTCCGCCGGTTCCACGGGCTGCCCGTCGTCGACGCCCAGCTCTTCACCCGCGACGACGAAGCCGTGCCGATCCGCCTGCTGCTCGACACCGGGATGAACACCGCCCTTTCGTTGCCGCACGAGCTGATCGAGCAACACCCCGACCTCGCCTCAGTCCCCGTCTCCGGCCGGGGCAACTCGCGCGGCGTCGGCGGCACGCTCGCCAGCACCAACACCTGGGTCCACCGCACCCGGTTGTTCGGCCTGGACCTGCGCGGCCTGCCCGCCGGCTTCGAGGCGATGCCCCCGCAGCTCCAGCAGCGCGGCGCGGCACCGCAGGGGCGCGTGGGCATGGCCGTGCTCGGGCACTTCGCGCTCACCTTCGACCCGCAACGCAACTACGTCTACGCGCGTTACCTCGATGGGAAGTGATGCCCGGCACGTCCGCATAACCGGCCGCCGCGCCAAACCGCGCCGCCCCGCCAACCGATACCCCCGGCATGGCGCGTGAACCCTTCGAGTCTCTGCCGGCTTGGCGACAGGCGATGCGGCTGGCCGTCGTGACGCACCGCGTCGCCGCCGCGCTGCCCGCCGACGAGAAGTCCGGCCTCGCCGCCGCGCTCAAGCGCGCCGCCAACCAGCCCGCCGTCCATGTCGCCAACGCCGACGCCGCCGAAGAACCCGACGCCGCGCTCGCCGGCCTCGCCAAGTGCGAAGCGCCGCTGCGTGAGCTGCTCACCACCGCCCTGCTCGCCCAACAGTTGCACCTGCTCGGGCGCGGCCACCTCCGCGTGCTGCGTCGCCACGTCCACCGCCTCCGCCGCCTGATCGACGACGAGCGAGAGGTCTGGCGTGAGACACAGAGGACCGACGAAGGGGAGAACGAGGAACCGACCGGCCCCCGCCGACCCGACGACGCGTTCGACGACTTCGACGACGACGCCATCGGCCTGACCGCCCCGCCGACCCGCCGGCTCTGGCCGCTCCGCCGCGCGGCGTGACCGGATTCCCCTCCCCGAGGGAGGCGAGTGCGAGCAACGCAGCGTCTACCCTGTCGGCATGCCCGCCGCGCGCGACTCCCACACCACCACCGACACCGTCATCGTTGGTGCCGGGCCGATTGGCCTGGAACTCGCCGTGTCGCTCAAGCACCTCGGCGTCGACTACATCCACCTCGAAGCCGGCAACATCGCCCACACCGTCTCGTGGTACCCCAAGCGGACGCGCTACTTCTCCTCGCCCGCCCGCATCGCCATCGCCGGCGTCCCGCTCATCACCGACAACGGTGAGAAGGCCACCCGCGAGCAGTACCTCGCCTACCTCCGCGGCGTCGTCGAGCAGTTCGACCTCGACGTCTGCTGCTACGAACCCGTGCAACAGCTCGAACGGCAAACGAACGACCGCTTCCTTCTGACCACGCCGCGCGGCAGCTACGACGCCAGTCACGTCGTCCTCGCCATCGGCGACATGCACGCCCCCCGTCGGCTCGACATCCCCGGCGAAGACCTGCCCCACGTCTCCCACTACTTCGACGAGCCGCACCAGTACTTCCGGCAGAAGCTGCTCATCGTCGGCGGCAAAAACTCCGCGGTCGAGGCCGCGCTGCGCTGCCACCACGCCGGCGCCGACGTCACGATCAGCTACCGGGGCCGGCGTTTCGACCCCAAGTCCGTCAAGTACTGGCTGCTCCCCGAGATCGAGGCCCTGATCGAGCACAAGCAGATCCATTTCATCCCGGAGTCTGAGGTCGAATCGATCACCGAGGAGCGTGTCTGCCTGCGCGTCGGAGACAAGCCGTTCTGCCCACCCGCCGACTTTGTCCTGCTCATGACCGGCTACGTGCAGGACCCGACGCTGTTCCGCATGGCCGGCGTCACGCTGCACGGCGAGAACCACGCGCCGCTCGTCGACGAGCGGACCATGATGACCGACGTGCCGAACTTTTTCGTTGCCGGAACCGCCGCCGCCGGGACGCAGCACAAGTTCCGGCTGTTCATCGAGAACTGCCACCCCCACGTCCGCAAGATCGTCCGCGCCATCACCGGGCAGACCCCGCCCGCCGAACTGGTCAACACCGCCGCCGAGACCTTCGGCCTGGCCGAGTCCTGAGCGAAACGGGCAAACCCGCGCCCCCTCGCAAGCCGTATCCGCGTTACGCTCACGCACACCACGCCCGTCGTCGCGGCGGCGATATGTTTCGATCACTTCCCCCAGGGAGCACGACATGCCTGCAACAACTCGTCTCGTCTCGTTCGCGATGGTCACGCCGGTACTGCTTGTTGCCGTGCTGCTGCTTTCCGTCGCCGAGTTGCCCCAAGCCGCGGCGGACAACCACGGCATTGTCCCCAAACCGGGAGACAAGCCGCAGCCGCTGCAGACGCAGGACCTCAGCCTCGAACAAGCGCAGGCCGTAGTCGCCGCCGCCGTCGCCCGCGCCGGTGAGATCGACACGAAGATGGACGTCGCCGTCGTCGACGCCGGCGGGAACCTCAAGGCGTTTGTCCGCATGGACGGCGCTTGGCTGGGCTCGATCGACATCGCCATCAAGAAAGCCAAGACCGCCCGCTTCTTCGACATGCCCACCGGCGCGATCGGCCAACTGTCCAAGGAAGACGGGCCGCTCTACAACATCGAGCACTCCAACGGCGGGTTGATCACCTTCCCCGGCGGCGTGCCGCTCACCGCCGCGGACGGCACGGTCATCGGCGCCGTCGGCGTCTCGGGCTCGACCGTCGAGAACGACCACGACGTCGCGACCGCCGGCGCCGACGCGATCTGACCCACGCCCGGGGCGTTGCCCAAGCCCGCGCCGGTTGACGCCGAGCCCACCCGCGCCGCATGATGCGTCGATCGAATGCGGCCGACCACCTCACGCACAGGGGAACCCGATGAACGACACCAACGAACCGACCGCCGGCGAAAGCCCCGCGGAATCCGCCGTCAACGACGTCAAGGAGGCCGTGCAGAACGCCGCCGCGACGCCCCCCGCCCCGACCGGCGAGGTGCCCAAAGAAGACCGCACGATGGGCATGCTCTGCCACCTGTTGGCGCTGGGCGGGTTCGTCTTCCCGTTCGGCAACATCCTCGGTCCGCTGATCATCTGGCTGGTGAAGAAGGACGAGAACGCCTTCGTCGCAGACCAGGGGAAGGAAGCCCTGAACTTCCAGATCACGGTCGTCCTGGCGTTCCTCGCCGCGGTCGTCCTCTTCATCGTCGGCATCATCCTGACGGTGGTGGTCATCGGGGTCGTGATCATGCCGCTCGCGGGCCTGTTGATGACCGCCATCGGCATCGCCAACCTCGTGTTCATCATCATCGCCACGATCAAGGCGAACGACGGCGTGTACTACCGCTACCCGTTCGCGCTCCGCCTAATCAAGTAACCCTCCGAAGATTCGATGTCGCTTCCACGACCGCGCCCTCACCCGGCGCGGTTGTTCTTTGCGCCGCGGGCCTTCTCCGTGACGGCGTGGGCGAGCAGCGACCCGCCGACCAGCCCGAACCCGACCGCGACGTAGACCCACGGCAGCATCACGCTCAACCCCAGGCAACCGAGCAGTCCTGCCCACGCCAACACACGCGGGTAGCGACGCGCTTCCGGCGGCAGGCGCAGCGCGGCCGCGTTGGTCAGCCCGTAGTACACGAGCACCGTCACCGCCGAGAGCGACCACGCGTGTTGGATCGAGCCGACCAGGACGAGGCCGCCGATGATCGCCGCGACCAGCAACACCGCCGGCGCGGGCGTGGTACCGGTGTCATCGACGCGCTCGAACACGCGGAACAGGTGCCCCCGCCGCCCCATCGCCAACGCGACGCGCGACAGCCCGAGCACAAGGTTCAGCAGCACGCCGAGCATCGCGGTGACCGCGCCAAGCGCGACCATCCACACAACCGCCGCCGACAAACCGACGTCTCGCGCGATGGACTCCAGCGGCGCGGCGGTCTGTGTGGTCAACTCGGCCAAGCGCTCGGGCCCGACCGCCACCAACGCCGCGAGCGACACAGCGAGGTACAGCAGCAGGGTCACTGTCATCGTCGCCGCGACCGCGCGGGGGATGGTGCGGGCCGGCTCACGCACTTCCTCGGCGAGTGTCGCGATGCGCCCGTAACCGGTGTAGGCGACGAACATCAGCGCGGTGGCAGTCAACAGCTGCGAAATGTCTGCCCACTCCATGACGTGTTCATCAAAATCTGCCGAGGCGATCACGAGCTTGGGAGGACCACCGGAGATCAACGAAGGCTGCTCCGGCATAACCACGAACACCGAGACCACGAACACCGTCAACGCGATCAGTGTGACCGCCACGATCGCGGTGTTCACCGCCGTGCTTCGCTTCAACCCTTCGAGCACGATCACCATGACGCCAACCAGCACGAGCAGCGCGACGGCCACCCGCACCGAGTCGCTCTCGCCGAACCCGAGCAGCCCCAGCCCGTAACCCGCGAGGCCCAGCGCCGCCGTCGCCGCCGAGGCGGATTTGGCGACCAGGAACATCCAGCCCGCGACCGCGCCCAGGGCCGGGGTGAGGAACCGGTGCCCGTACTCGTAGGTCCCCCCCGCCACCGGGTGCGCCGCCGCGAGCTGCGCGGAGCTCAGCGCGTTGCACCACGCCAACCCCCCGGCGAGGACCACCGCCGGGACCACGCCCCAGCCCGCTGCCGCGGCGCCCAACCCGATCGCGACGAACACCCCCGTGCCCACCATCGAGCCCAGCCCCAGCGACACCGCGCCCGGCACGCCCACCTGCCGACGCAGCGACCGGGTCGACGACGGCGGCTCGGACGAGGTCGACGGATCGTTCATGAAACGATCACGATAGCCCCGCGGCTCCGACGCCATGATGTGAGAAAGGCGCTTGCGGCGTCGGCGGATCAACGCGAAAACGCCCACGCGACCCCGGCAAAAACAAAACGGAGCTCATGGCTTGACGCCACGAGCTCCGCGGGGTGGGTGGGGCAGTTACGGACAGGGCAATACAGTTTCCCTGATGGCCGCATTGTAGCCGAAACGTCCGAGAATGCGAGGGTCCAAGGGCCCGGCGGCCCCGATTTTGCAGCTAAGGCCTTCCCGTAGAACGGGTGCGACCTTGGGGCCGAGCATCACGAAGTCGCCAACAGATACCCGGCCCAAAAACGGGAGAGTAATGTGGCGAACACCCGTCGCGCTGGTCTTGGAGCCAATAGGTTTGGCGGGTATGCTGTGTCGGTTGGCTGGAACCCGCCCCGCATGCAAACGAAGTATTCACAACGCTTTAAGCCTGATTTTCCGGTGCCACCTGGCTTCACCCTGATTGAGTTGCTGGTGGTGATTGGCATCATCACGCTGCTCATCGCGATCCTGCTCCCCGTGCTCGGGTCGGCGCGGGCGGCGGGCAAGCAGGCTGTGTGTCTGTCCAACCAGCGGCAGATTGGCACCGCGTTCACGTCTTACTTCGCGGACCAGCGGTCCACGATCCCGTACGCGGCGATCACGCTCGACAACGCCCCCGAGAAGCAGTATCTCAGTTGGGACGATTTTTTGCAGGGCTACGGCCTGCGAACACGTGACAACGAGTTGCGTAACGCCGACGGCGGCTTCGAGGTCTACGAGGCCGAGCCCGTGCTGACCTGCCCCTCCGACCCGGTGGTGGAGGAGGACCGCGACGCCGTGGTCCGGTCGTACGCGATGACACGGGGCAGCCCGCCGCGGATCGGTCCGACCTCGCTGTGGGACGACGGCGGCCTGGAAACCGGGACCGCACAGGTCTTCGACGACTCGGCCACCGAAACCGAGCCCCCGGGCAAGTGGCTCCGAGTCACCAAAGACGTTCCGGCTCCTTCGGACACGTTTTTGGTGGTGGAGAACCCGGCCCGGACCACCTCGGCCGGCGACGGGTTGGGCGGCGCCAACTTTCAGGGCGCGGTGCAGGAGGCCTTTGTGACCGACGTCCGCGACATCACCCCGCGCGAGAGCGGCGGGAGCGGCACCTATGTAACTCACGGCTCGTTCCACGACCCGCTTTACTCGTTCCTCCACGTCGACGGATCGGCGGAACTCCGCAACCCGCAGGACACCATCGGCACTCGACAGGGCGCCGACGCTGCGAGCCCGGCGACAGGATGGACCCGGACGGCGTTCGATTGACCAACTCATCGCCGCCCCCGGGCCGTCGACATGTCCGGGCACCAGCGTGTGTTATGATGCAAATCCGTCGGTGAACCCCGTTTACCGCTCCCCGGAAGACCCAGAACCGACCCGGTCCGCCTACCGCGGCCCCGACTTCATTCCCCCCCCGTTTTTTTGGATCACGAGGTAAGACCATGATGAGCCGTTTTGTTCCCCGGATTGGTCGCACGCTGCGTCCCGCGGCTGGCTTGGCGTTGCTCGTGCCCGTGGGGCCCGCCTTGGCCGGCAACTACCTCAGCGAAAACATGGAGATCTTCGCCATTGAGGAGGCGAAGGACTGGACCGGCGTCGGGGCGGTCTTCAACCGCCTCGGGGACACCGCGATCTTCAACGGCTCGGCGTCGCTCATTAACCCCGGCGACAACGACGGCGACGGCTTCGACGACACGGACATCGCCTGGGCCATCACCGCCGCCCACGTCATCGACGGCGCCGACGTCGCGTTCATCGGCACGGGCCAACGCATCGACAACATGGAGCTCTGGGCCGTCGACTCTTGGTACATCCCCGCGACCTACAACGGCAGCGTCGTGAGCGACTCCGACATCGCGCTGGTCCGGCTCAGCGAGGTCCCCACCGAGGCCAACGAGCGCTACAACATCTACCGTGGCGGCGTCGAGGTCAGCCAGGAGTTCACCACCGTCGGCTTCGGCGAGAACGGCACGGGCTCTTACTTGCTCGCCGAGAACGGTGCCGGCGTGTTCTTTGACGGCAACAAGCGTGCGGGCCGCAACCGCTACGACACCCTCGCCGGCGCTAACAACCAAACACTGATCTCCGACTTCGACATCGACCGCGACGACGACCTCTACCTGCCGTTGTACGAGGTTTACTACGCCACGATCAACGACGGCTTCATCTTCGACGACCCCGACAACCCCGCCGACCCGCGGTCCCAGGGCGAGGTCGACTTCCGCATCCCCTACGAGTTCGCGCCCGACAACGGCGACAGCGGCGGCCCGCAGTTCCTGGGCAAGGACATCGCGTCGGTCACGTCCTATGGCGCCTTCCCCTGGGCCCCGCCCGTGACCCCCGACGACCCCAACAACGTCGACCAGGAACTCAACGACCCCGACCCGGACGGCCACTTCGGCACACAAGCCGGTTACACCCGGACCAACGTCTGGGCCGACTGGATCTACACCATCATCGACAAGGTCGAGAACGGCGTGACGCTCGACGAGACCGCCGACAACGTGCTGA
>JANQPR010000082.1 GCA_028285385.1 Phycisphaera sp. | reverse complement strand
TCCAGGCCGGGTCGGCCGAGGCGGGCAGGAGGGCATCAAGCGGCAAGGCGGACACGGTACCGGCAAGTCAGGGCCCGGGGCGTGGGCACGACGGCACGTCGAATCGAGCCAGCCAAAGAAAAACCCGCTCCGGAGAGCGGGTTCCACGAAAGCTGAGTGGCGGTGAGGGGGTCACGCCGACTTGCGGCGGCCGAGCAGCATCAGGCCGGTGCCTGCGAGGGCCAGCGCGGCGGTGCCGGGCTCGGGCACGTCGACCTTGAACGCTTTCTTGCGGATGAAGGCCGTGGCGCTGCCGCTGCCGGTGGCCTGCAGCAGGTTGTTGATGACGACGTCGACCTTGGTCACGTTGAGAGCGGAGAGGTCGATCGAGACGGTGTTGTCCCAGAAGCCGCCTTCGACCGGAACGTTGTCGAAAACCTCGAAGAACGAAGCGGTGCCCTGGGCGAGCGTCGCATTGGTCAGCGGGTCAAGGACGCGGACGAAGAGCGTGCCGGCCACGGCTTCGCCGCCACTGGTGGCGCCCAGGAACTGGTAGTCGCCGCTCTCACTGACGATGATGCCCGGCAGCGGGGCGTTCGTCTTCGACATGAGGGTGAACCGCAGCGAACCGTCGGTGTTGTCCGGCGGCGGCGACGTCGCGGCAAAAGCCTGAGCCGACGGGTTGAAGTCGAGCATGTTGGCCGGCAGGATCGACGGAGCGCCGTACAGCGGCTCCGGGTCTTCGATCGGGTCGGCACTGGCTTCTTCAACGTCGAGGTACATCACGTCGGCGGCGTCGAAGTCGCCGTACATGACGACCGCGTTGGCACCCAACGCAAGCGAGCCCGCCGCAACCACCGCGGCGAGCGTCTTCACTTCAAGCTGATCGAGTAATCCCCGCATAAGTCTGTCTCTCCTCGAGGTGGGATCTTTCTCCCGTGGTGATTCGAGCCTCATTTTTCTCGACCTTGCTGCGCCAGAGCGCACGCTCTGCGGCCGAGACTTTTTCCACGCTTCTAAAAGATATCAGGGGGCTGGGTCCACCGCAACGGCAAATCTGAGGGTTTTACCGAAATTTATCGTCAATATGACGAACCGCGTACCGGGACATAGTTGGGGTTACCGGCCCGCAAGTACGTGAAATTGCCCCAAACGAACCGGTAGATCACGCATAAAGCTACCCATTTTCACACCCCTGCCGCCGCCGACGCCCCGCCCACCGAGTTCCGCGCCCGCTGGGCGTGGTCCATCTGCTCCGCGGTCGGGCTTTGCCCGGTGTCCATCATCGCCCGGAAGCAGTCGAACAGGTACCGGGCGTCGTGCGGGCCGGGGCTGGCCTCGGGGTGGTACTGGACCGCGAACGTCGGCTCGGTGCCATGGCGAAAACCTTCGAGCGTCCGGTCGTTGAGGTTCAGGTGCGTCGGCTCGGCACCGGCCTGCTCCAGCGACTCCTGCGTGACCGCGAAGCCGTGGTTCTGGCTGGTGATCTCGACCTTGCGCGTCCCGAGGTTCTGCACCGGCTGGTTGCCGCCGCGGTGCCCGAACTTCAGCTTCACCGTCTCGGCCCCCATCGCCAACGCCAGCAACTGGTGCCCGAGACAGATCCCGAACGTCGGCACCTCGCCCCGCACCTGTTTGAGCGTCTCGATGGTCGGCGTCACCGCCGCGGGGTCGCCCGGGCCGTTGGACACGAACAACCCGTCCGGCTGGTGCTCGCGGATCGCCTCTGGCGACGCGTCCCAAGGCAACACCGTCACCTCGCAGCCGCTGTCCACCAGGTTCCGCAGGATGTTCAGCTTCGCGCCGCAGTCGAGCGCGACCACGCGCTTGCGCTCGGCGGGCTTTGCGACCTCGCCCTGCACCGGCAGCCACTGCCCAAGGTCCTCCGCCCAGCGAACCGGCTCGGAGCGCGACACGGTCTCGACCAGGTTGCGCCCGACCAGGCCGACGCTCGCCCTCGCGCGCTCGACCAACTCGGCATCGGACACCGAGCCGTCGGTGCACAACACGCCGTCCATGGCGCCGTCGGTGCGGAGCTTGCGTGTCAGTGCGCGCGTGTCGAGGCCGTCGATCCCGGTGACGCGGGAGCGTTCGAGCCACCGCTCGAGCTTGGACGAGCTGCGGTAGTTGCTGTCGATATTCGACAACTCGCGGATCACGAACCCCGACACCTGCACGCGTTGCGACTCGAGGTCGTCGTCGTTGACGCCGTAGTTCCCGATCATCGGGTTGGTCATCGTGACGATCTGCCCGGCGTACGACGGGTCCGTGAGCACCTCCTGATACCCGGACAACGACGTGTTGAAACACACCTCGCCCTCGACGCAGCGCGGCGTGAGGTCGCCGAAGGCGTGCCCGTGGAACACGGTGCCATCTTCGAGGGCGAGGCGCGCGGGGGGACGGGCAGGGGAGCGGTGCGGCATGCGGTGGGCGAAATTGGTGGCGGCGGCGAGGCGGGTTACGTTGGAGACATGAAATATACGCTGTCGCCGGTCGGGCTGTGGGTCGCGTTGGGGCTTGGAGCTTTCTTGCTCGCCTCGTTGGAGGTTCACGGTCAGCCGACGGCCGATCCCCCCGCGGCTAAGGATGACGCAACGGGCCAGGCCGCCGCCGACACGCACGAAACCCAACCCGCACCGGCCAGGACCGAGGAGTACGGCTACGTCACCGAGCGCAACGTCGGCTACCGACCCGACCTCGCCGAGACCGACGCCTACGCCGCCGAGCGTTGCGTGTTGGACCTCTACTACCCCGCCGCCCGGCCGGTCGTAGACCGCAAGTTCCCTACCGTCGTCTGGTTCCACGGCGGCGGCCTGCGCAACGGCAACAAATGGGTGCCCCAGCCCCTGAAGCTCGAAGGCGTCGCCGTCGTCGCCGTGAACTACCGGCTGTACCCGGCCGTCAAGTCACCGGTCTACATCGAAGACGCCGCCGCCGCCGTCGCGTGGACGCTCGACCACATCGCCGACTACGGCGGCGACCCCGACGCCGTCTACGTCGCCGGACACTCCGCCGGGGGTTATCTCACATCAATGGTCGGCCTCGACCCGCGCTGGCTCGAACCGCACGGCCACCACCCCGACCAGCTCGCCGGGCTCGTCCCCTACTCCGGCCACGCGATCACCCACTTCACCGTCCGCGAGGAACGCGGCATCGACGGCAAGCAGCCCATCGTCGACGACCTCGCCCCGCTCTACCACGTCCGCCCCGACGCCCCGCCACTCGTGCTCATCACCGGCGACCGCGACCTCGAACTGCTCGGCCGGTACGAAGAAAACGCCTACCTCTTCCGCATGATGAAAGTCGCGGGCCACGAGCGCACCGAACTGCACGAACTCGACGGCCACAACCACACCGAGATGGTCGCCCCCGCCCACACGATCCTGAAGAAGTTCATCCGCGCAAACGAGAAGCAACGGAAGCGCATTGATAGTGAATTAATCGATGAAGACGCTCGTTAGTTGCGTTGTGTCACAACGCAGCCCTGCTGGATCCGCTCACACTCACTGATCCCACACCCCCAACTCGACGAGCTGCTTCGTTGCCTGTCCCGCCCAGCCCTTGTTCGCCGCGGGGCTCGCGGGGGAGGGGTGCAGGATCCGGCCCACCGTCACGCCGACCCGCCCGTCGCAGCACTCGACCGCGCGCTGCTCGGCCCACGCGCCGACGCCGATGACGAACGCGGGCTGCAGCGCGCCGAGCACGCGCCGCATGTGCCGGTTGCACGCGTCGGTCAACGGCTGCCGTTCCGCGACCGGCAGCTTGTCGGGCGTCAGGTTCTTCCCCGACTCGCCCATGAACACCAGCGGGCAGAAGTTCGCGATGTAGTGATCCCGGAAGAAAGACTCGGGAGTCTCGAAGCGCTCGGCGATCAGCCCCCACACCCGCCGGCCCGACACCTCGGAACGCCCGCACGACAAGCCTTCAATCGGTCGTTTGGGGTGCTCGGGGTCGGGCTTGCCGATCGTCGCGTCGAGCCGCAGGAAGTCGCGCACGTGCCCGACCTCCCCGAACGGCACACCGGTCTGCGCCATGCCCCACGGCCCGGGGTTCATGCCGAACAGCACGACGCGTTTGGGCCCGTCGCCGAAGCGCCGCGTGTACGCCTCGATCATCGGCCAGGCGTAGCCGAGCGGGTTGTAGACCGTGTGCACCGGCGGCGCGAACGCCAACGCGTCGACCGCGTCGCGCAGCTCGCGCGCCGCGTCCAGCAGTTCGTCGGCGGTCGAAGCCTGATCCTTTACGCGCGGGGGAGTCACGCCCGGAGCGTAGTTCAATCCGTCCAATGGAGCCGGCCGAGCGTCACGTTGTTTTCTCGCATCGCCGAGACCATCACGAAGTACCCGTCGCCCACCGGCGTGAACCCCTCGAGTTCGTCCGTGGGTTCGTCGAGGTCCGTCGAGGCGAACGGGCGCAGGCTGCCCGCGCCGTCGAGCCGGGCGAACGTAAACCGGTAGCGCAGCCCCGCCACCTGGTTCTGGTTCAGCACCAACGTCGCACGCCCGTCCAGCCATGTCATCGTCTGCACGAACGGCCCCGACGGGGAAGACCGCCACAACACACCGGGTTCCGACGTGCGCGGCGCGCCGGCCAACGCGGCGGGGTCGTACAGCCGCACACGGTTTCCGGCGTCGCCGTAGTCCGCCGTCGCGACCAGCCAGCGGACGCCCACGCGCACGAACTCGGGCCGGCACCCGTTCACGGCCAGGTCGTCGTCGGTGCGGTTCAGCACCGCGCGGTCGAGGTTCCCGTCGGCTAGGAGCCGATCCCAATCGATGTACCAGATCGTGCCGCGCTGGTTGACGGTGTCGCCGATGAAGCAGCCGAAACGCGGGTGCCAGGTCAGTCCCGTCGGGTGCGGCAGCAGGTCTTCGCCGTGTCGCGTCAGCCGCAACTCGACGCCGGTGTAGGTCAGCCCGATCGGCTGCCCCGGGCTTGGTGAGTCGAAGCGGTACTGCCGGATGACGCCGGTGTCCGCGTCCCCGTAGATGTAGACGAACCCGTCGTGCACGGCGACGCCCTGCGCCGCGCCGACGCCGGGAACCGTCTGCTGGCGAAGGATCTCGAACCGGGCCGGAGCAACACTCGGCGGCGAAGCCGTCTCGGCGATGCGGCATCCCGGCACAGTCCCTACCAGCAGGACAGCGAGCAACAGCCAGACGCCACGCAGAGGAGTAAACATCTACAGAGCGAACCGAGAGAGGATTCATCCCACGTGAGCGCACGATTCGGTTTTCGAGATGGTCCTCAGCCAAACCGGAGGGGTAGAGCGGCGCTTTCGTGCGCACGAGTCCGCGTCCTGGCCCCCGGGTAGAGCCGGTGCCCCCGCGGGGAGCGCGGCGGGTGGGGCGACGCCTCGCCGGACGGACCCCCGGAAGCTTTTTCTTCCGGGTATGCGACGTGCCCG
>JANQPR010000056.1 GCA_028285385.1 Phycisphaera sp. | reverse complement strand
ACGGTTGACCCCGGCGTCACCCACGGGTTCACCAACCAGGGCACCATGCAGGCCGTCAGCGGAGGCACCCTGCTGCTCAGCGGCGCAGGAGGAGGCGGGTTCGAGAACGCCGCGGGCGGGACGATCGAAATCGCCCCCGGCGCCACGCTCAACCTCTCCGGCACCCTCACCCACCGCGAAGGCGCGACGCTCGACCAGGCCGGCGCATTCAACATCAACTCCGGCGGCACCTTCATCAACGAGGCCGACGGCTACAGCCCCGGCGCCTCCCCGGGGATCGTCAACGTCAACGGCAGCGGCGTGTTCACCAACACCGCTGACGGCGTGGTCACCTTCGAGATCAACGAAGACGATACGCCCGGCGTCGACTTCGACACCATCCGCGGTGCCGGCACGTTCAACCTCGACGGCGGCATGAACATCGTGCTCGGCAACGGGTTCACGCCCGACTTCTACGCCAGCATCGAGCTGATCCTCGACACCTCCGGCCGCAACGTCAACGGCACGTTCGACCTGTTGTTCGACCCGATCATCGGCGTCGGCGAGGCCTGGGCGATCACCTACCGGGCCGACACCTCCGGCACGGTCGACGCCGTGCTGTTCACCCGCGCCCTGCCCGGCGATGCCAACCTGTCGGGCCAAGTAGAACAGGCCGACCTCGACGCCGTACTACAGAACTGGGGCAGCACGACCAACACCTCGTGGGGCCGGGGCGACATGTCCGGCAACGGGCAGGTCGAGCAGGCCGACCTAGACCTCGTGCTGCAGAACTGGGGTAGCACGAGCGCCCCCGACTTCGGCACCAGCAACGTCCCCGAACCCGCCGCCTTCACCACGCTGGGCCTACTGCTGCTTACCCGTCGTTTCAATCGCCCCTGAACCCGCCCGCCGTGCTACACCACGGCCATGCAGTTCACACAAGACCAGGTCAAACCGGAGTGTTGTACAGAACATGGAAACCCGTCTCGTAGCCAAGTCAGTTCATCGCGGCTGCGATCGAGCGTAATCCCTTACACGGCACGGAGTTGTTTCATGCCAAGGCGGTTGGGCCTGACATGGCGTTTCGAGGTTCGTCATGGGACCGTGGTGACCGGCGGCGGGAGTTGGCTGGAGCCGTGTGGCGAGTTCGGATGGGGCGGGGCGTACATCGAGGGCGGCCCGTGGCAACTCTTCTGGACCGTGCCGCATGACGTGGGGGTTGGCAGACCTGTGTGGCGGTACGGACGCACTGCGGGGACGATTGGCAAGCCTTCTCACGACCCCCGGAGTGTTCTTCAGGCTATGAACACGCATCTCCTGTAGCCAGAGATCAGGTTTTCAGATCCGTCCAGGGCGGGTTAGTGATGTCAGTTGTGTCAGGTGCCAAGCTGGCCGAATTCGGGCAACTCGTTGATGGATAAGGGGTTGCCGAATGTCAAGCCCAGTGACCCTGACATGGGCGTCTCGTTGCTAGGGACAGCCCTGGTAAGCCAGAACCTTGGGCCTGAGCGTGATCAGTAGAATCCGGCCGGGGACGAGGGGCTTCTTGGGGTGTTCCGATTTGTTGGCGCCTTGCTGACGCTGGAGTTACGTTGATCGGGGGTATCGGGTGAATGGGTCGTTCTAAGTGGTGCTGAGCCTCCTGTGGGAGTCGGTGTCGAGTCGCCGAGATGCCCAGATCCGGTTCCTGACGGAGGAGAACCGGATCCTCCGGTCACGGATCCAGACACAGCGTCTGGTCCTGTCGCCCGAGGAGCGGTCACGGCTGCTGAAGATCGGGGCCGAGTTTAGTCGCCGGGTCCGGGGACTGATCACGGCGGTCCAGCCGCGCACGTACCAGCGATGGGTAAAGGAGCAGCGAGAAGGGTGGTGTTCGAGTCGTGTGGGTCGGCCGCGAAGCATCGGCCCTCAACTTCGGCAACTCATCGCACGGCTGGCCTAGGAGAACCCGGGATGGGGCTACTTACGGATCGTGGGCGAGTCGATCAAGCTGCGCTGCCCGGTAAGCAAGACCAGTGTTCGGCGGGTCCTGCGCGAGGAGGGCGTCTTTCCTCGCCCAGGCCCGGACCGATCCGACCGGCCGGACTTCCAGCCGTGGGGCGTGTTCCTGAAGCTGCACCTCAACACCCTGGTGGCGTACGACTTCTTCGTGAAGTACGTCCGGACTCCGGTGAGCAAACGGCCGGGATACGTCCTCGCCATTGTTCATGTTGGTACCCGTCAAGTCTGGTGCTCGCCCGCGACATTCCATCCCACCGAAGACTGGGTGAAACAGCAAGCCCGAAATCTCTTGATGTGTTTGGAAGATCAGGGGCTTGAAGCGAACCACTTGATCCACGACCGGGACACGAAGTTCACCCGCGGCTTCGACCGGCTGCTGGGAGCGACGGGGATCCAGATCGTGAAGTCGCCGTTCATGGCCCCAAACGCCAACGCGTACGCCGAGTCGTGGATCGCGTCCATCCGTCGGGAGTGCCTGGATCACTTCTGGTGCTTCGGCCTTGGGCACCTCGACCAGCTGGTGCAGACCTATATGGACTACTACAACCGGCACCGGCCGCACCAGACCCGGGGCAACCGAGTACTGCAACACCCGTCGCCTCAACTCCGGTTGACCACCGATTCACGCCAAGAGTCTGTTGGCTCGATCGGTTGCCAATCCGAACTTGACGGCTTGTTGAAGCATTACTACCGGCGCGCGGCCTGAAAAATCCGGCGCTGCGATCGGGAAACTGATTTACTTGCCAAAGAACCTCGATGCGTGCCGTGAGAGCACGTCCGCGATCTCCTGTTACCGGCGGGTCGGTGGCGTCTTCATGTGGCGGAGCGATTGTCTTGGTGGCGCACTTCGGTTAGATCGAGGGCACGAGTTGCGAGCAAACGAAGAACGAGGCGACGCACCAACATTACGGGATAGATCGGATTTGAGTTCACTCCTGTAGTTAATCGTGACGCCCCAAAGCCAGTTAGGAAACGCCCTTGTCGCTGCAATTGCCACGCGAGGTACTGTGTATGAAGCGACGATTTCGTTGGCTCCGTCGGGCTTGGGCCTCGATGGCGGCAGTGTCGAATTGTTGGTTCAGCGCTTTGCGAAACATTGTTGCGTTCTCGGCGTAGCCCGGGTCGTCGATGCGGTTTGTCCACTCGCCGGGGTCGTCGGCCAGGTCGAAAAGGCGTTCGTCGCAATTGGGGATATAAAAGTATTTTTGGTCGCCGCAGATGGCCAGGAAACACGGCGCGTGCACGCCTTCGCCGTGATACTCAGCAAACACCGTACGCTGCGGCGGTTCCACGCCTTCGCGGATGCACTCAAGCAGGCTGCAGCCGGGCAGGTCAGCCGGCACTGAGACGCCGGCCATCGCCGCGAAGGTGGGCAACAGGTCGATCAACGAGACCGGTGTGTTCAGGTGGATCCCATTCGCGCTCGAGCCGGGCAAACAGGCCACCAACGGCACGCGGACGGATGGCTCGTAGAAGCATCGCTTCTGCACCATGCCGCGGTTCCCCATCATGTCGCCGTGATCACTCACGAAGACCACTGCGGTGTTGTCGGCAAGACCGCGTTTCTTGAGCTTGTCCAACAACGCCCCGAGGCGATGGTCAAGGTCGTTGACCATGCCGTAGTAGGTCTCGTACAGCCAACGGAGGTTGTCTTCAGTGAGCAAGCGGTCCTGGATCTCGTCGATGTAGTGGAAGTCGCATAGCCACCGATCCATCAAGCCCTGCACCGGCTCTGCGCCGTCGGGGATGCTCGGCAGGGGGAGGTCTATCCTGCGGTAGCGTTCTCGGATCCGTTCGGGGATCCAGAACGGGTTGTGCGGCGCGTGATACGAGACGCAACAGAAAAACGGGTCGCCGCCTTCGGACTTGCGGTCGAGGTACGCCAGCGCCGCGCGGTGTATCTGTTCGTCACGGTCGTAGTGCAGGCGGAAGTCGTCCCACTTGGGGTCTCGGACGTAGCTGGGACCCATCCAGTCGTGCCCGATGGGGTTGCCCGAAGAGGGCTGGTCCCAGTCATAGGCCAGTCGAAAGTTGTCGGGGTCATAGCCGTGCGTGTAATCGGTGTCCAGCGCGAGCCGGTCGTGGAAACCGTGCCACTGGTCGTGGCCCACCAGGTGCATCTTCCCGATGATGACGGATTCGTAGCCGGCGGCGTCGAGGACGTGCGCGATCGTTGGCCACTCCGATGAGAACGAGCCCGCGTTGTCCAGGCAGCCGAGTTCCGAGGCGTAGCGTCCCGTGAGCAGCGAAGCACGCGACGGAGTGCACAGGGGGCTATTGCAATAGGCCCGTTTGAAGTTCACGCCCTGACTGGCCAAGGCGTCGAGGTTTGGCGTGGACCCGGTCGGGTCGCCGTTGACACCGCAATGCATCGCGGGCAGCGAGTCGCACATCACGAACAAGATGTTCACAGGATGGTTGTTCTTCAATTAGACATCACTTCTTTTGGGTTCTGGTTGAATGCAATCTCACTTCGGTGTTAGAGCGCGGGACTTAAGTGACCTGAGAAGTGGTGTGCGATGGATTGCCGGCAGGAGTTATAAGTAAGTTTTTCATTTTGTGACTTCTTGTTGTTCTGTGTCGACTGTCGGGATACATCCATGAAGCCATCGCCAAACCATATCGTCGTTTTGTGCCCCGATGAGATGCGTGCAGACGCATTGCGGTGTTATGGCCACCCGGCCGCCGTGACCCCGAATATTGATCGGCTCGCTGCGAGCGGGGCCAGGTTCGAACGCAGCTACGTCACGCACACAAAATGTACCCCCTCCCGTAGCTCGTTCCTGACGGGGCAGTACCCGCACGTCGGTGGGCACCGGACCCTTGATCTGCCGGTTCGGGCGGGTGAAGTCAACTTGGTTCGGTCGCTGCGTGACGCCGGTTACGTTACCGCGCTCGTCGGCAAAAACCACTGCGTGGACGACGAGACGCTTCCGCTTACCTTCGATTACCACCGACGAGGCGACGGCGGCGACCGGTACCTGGAACCGCACGAGAACACGGGCATGCCCGCCGGCTCTTACTATGTGGGCCGACACCCCGGAGAGCTCGAGGACGTCGGTGACCACAACTCCACCACCGTTGCGCTCGATTGGCTCTCTCAGACTCAGGCCGGCGACCCGGACCGGCCCAAGTTCCTCTGGCTCAACTGGGATGCGCCCCACCCGCCTTACCGTGCACCCGTACCTTTCCTTGGCGTGACCGACCGCGACCAGATGCCGCCGCTATTGCCTCCGGCGGAGTCGTGGTCAAACAGACTTCATCGCAGGCTGACCGACGCGTATGGCATTGCTGATATGACCGTGGCTCAGTGGCGTGAAGTCCGCGGCTGCTACCTGGACATGTGCGCGTTTGTAGACCACGAGGTCGGCCGCGTCATGGACCACCTCAAACAGCTCGGAATCGCGGACGAGACGCTCGTGGTGCTCTGGTCCGACCACGGCGACTTTGCGGGTGACTATCAGCTCCCCGAGAAGTGGGACACGGCCTTCCCGGACTGTTTAGTGAACGTGCCACTCGTCATGCACGCGCCGGACGTGATCCCGGCGAAGGTCATCGATGACTTCATCGAAACGATCGACATCCTGCCCACCGTGCTGGACCTGGTCGGCGTGCCGGTTCCGGGCGGGGTGCAGGGTCACAGCTACCGGGGCGTGTTGTGCGGCGGAGAGCCGGGGCCGCGTGACGTGGTGTTCTGCCAAGGCGGGCAGGAGTGGGAACTACTGGCCAAGACCGTTGGCGCCCACGACCGGCCACGGCCCTGCGAGGCGTACCTGATGAAGCAGACGGCGCTGGAATCCGATCGGACCCTGAACCTTCGTGCGAAGATGATCCGCGGACACCGGTTCAAGTACGTCTACCGGCTGGATGACAGGGAAGAGCTCTACGATATTGAGAAAGACCCCGGCGAGCTATGCAATGTCGCAAGCGATCCGGCGTACGAGGACGAGTTGTCGTCCCAGCGCCTGCGAATGATGCGCAAGCTGGTCGAGGCGGAGAGCGTGTTCCCGGCGCAAGATTTTCTGGAGGCGTGAGTCCATACCGATGTCGCGTTGGGTTGGTCAGTTTGGCCGGTGGAAGTTAGCGAGTTCTTCGTTGGTGGTTGTGGTGGGCTGGGCCGCTTATGTGAGGAGCGAACCGGTGTACCCCGAGGTCGAAACCCTGAAGAGCCACCTAGCCGACCCATGTGTGATCTCAGTAGGCGGCGTCTTCTTTCTGATCGCCACCGGCGAGGCGACGGACGGTCGGGGCCTGCCGGTCTATCGGTCCGAGGACTTGAGCGAGTGGGCCTTCGTTTGGGGCGCGGTCAAACCCGGGCCTGCGGGGGCGTGGAACCGGCGGAACTTCTGGACGCCGGAGATCCATGTGCTCGACGGGCGCTACTACGTGTACTACAGCGATGCCTGACGACAAGCCGGGCAACGAGGGCAACCGCGTGGGCGTTGCGGCGGCCGACCATCCGGCCGGACCCTACGAAGACCGGGGCGTATTGGTTCCGCACGGCTCGATCGACGGCAGCGTGTTCGTCGACGAAGACGGCACGCGACACCTCAGCTACACCACCGAGGTCAACAGCCAAAACGGGTTCCCTCAAGGGCAGATTCTGATCGACCGGCTCGTGACCCCGACCCGCGTCGCTGGTTAGCCTCGGGCCATCATCGATGGGTGCGGCTGGCAGGAAGGCGCGACGAATGTCCGACACGAGAGGAAGTATCACGTCTTTTTCAGCACCGACTCATGGAAGAGCGACCGCTACTGCGTGCGCTGGGCGGTGGCTGAGGCGCCGACCGGGCCTTTTGTTGAGCCGGACCCCGGGCAGCCCCTGCTGGTCACGGCCCGGCCCGTCATGATCGGGCCCGGGCACGGTTTTCCCTGGCGTCACCCCGACAGGTCCTGGCGGTACACGTTCCACGCCTGGGGACGACGCCATGACCCACCGATCACCGCGATTTGCCGTGCTGAGTTGGGAACAGGGCACGCCGTAACCTGCGCCTCCAGCATTACCCGGAGAATGAGTCGGAGTCCGGATTTCGGGCTTGACGAGACGCCGATCATCTGTACCATACAAAAAGATACACCTGTGACTACGGTTCCGCGGGCATGGGATTTTACGAGTTTTTGTTGAAAAAAAGCGACCCGAACTCATCTCTGGAGGATGACCGCATGAATATTCAACACCCCCTTGGTCCCGCCGGGCTGGCCGCTTTGGGCTTGTTGGTTTTCGGGGTGGCCGCCGCCGATGCCGCGGTGGTTTTTGATCTGACGAACCCGCCGGGCAGCGGTAACAATACCGTGGGCGAAGACCTCGACGGGCTGGCGGCGGGCAGCTTCACCAATTCGGATCTGACGATCTCGGTTTCAGTCGGAGCGGGGACGATCGAGGCGAACTCGGGCGCGATGGGGGCTTCGGGCGGCAGCGACACCCAGATCGATCCCGGCGAGTCGCTGTCGATGAGTTTCGACCTGGGCGTCGCGGTGGACAGCATCACCTTCTTCGGTCTGGGCTCTGCCCCGGCGGAAGAGGTCACGCTCACACCGAGCGCGGGTTTGCCGATCGTGATCTCTGAGTCTTCGGCGGACGTGAGTTTGAGCGTCTACACGCCGGCCTCGCTGTCGTTGGCCGCGGCGGAAACACTTACGTTCACCATCGGCGGGACCGGCGGGGCCCCGCGGGCCGGCCTGGTCGAGATCGTGGTTACGCCGGTGCCCGAGCCCGGCTCGCTGGCGCTGGTCGCCGCCGGCCTTCTGTTGAACCGGCGCTGGCCTTGAACGATTTGCTTGTTCTCACTCTCTCGTCGACGGCGGTCCTTAATGGCCCCGCCGGCTTTTTTCTTAAGGTCTGATTCAGGTTTGATGACGACGTGTTTTACACGCCCTCCCCCGCGCCCACGGAACTATCCCCATGCCGACCTCGCTCGATCCTCAACGCCTCCGTCGTCAGGTCCACGCGTGCTGGCTGGGCAAGGCGGTGGGCGGCACGCTTGGCATGCCATGGGAAGGCTTCGACGGCCCCAACGACCTGACGTTCTACGATCCGGTGCCCACCGAGATGGTGGCCAACGACGACCTGGACCTGCAGGTGCTCTGGGCGTGCGTGCTTGACGAGATGGGCGACGACGTGCGAGTCGATCGGCACGTGTTGGCCGAAGCGTGGCAGCACCGCGTCGATTTCCCGTGGGGCGAGTACGGCGTCTGCAAGCGCAACCTCGAGATGGGACTGCAGCCGCCCGTGACAGGCAGCTTCGACAACTGGTGGATCGAGGGCATGGGCGCCGCGATCCGCAGCGAGGTGTGGGCCTGCCTGGCCGCGGGCGACCCGGACCTAGCGGGCAGTTACGCCTACGAAGACGCTTGCGTGGACCACGAGCGTGACGGCATTTGGGCCGAGCAGTTTCTGGCCCGACTCGAAGCCGCGGCGTTCGTCGAATCCGACCCGGACCGCCTGCTCGACGTTGCGCTCTGCAAACTGCCCGAGGAAAGCCATGTCAAGCAAGCCATCCTGAACACGCGGAAGTGGTGGGCGGCGTCGGGCGACTGGCGGCAGGTCCGCGAGCAGATTCTCGAACACTACCACGACCCCGACTTCACGCATGTGGTGATGAACCTTGCGTTCATCGTTCTGTCTTGGCTTGCGGGCAAGGGCGACTTCGGCGACACCATCTGCATCGCCACCAACTGCGGGCAGGACACCGACTGCACCGCCGCTACCGTCGGCTCGCTGCTGGGCATCCTCGACCCCGACTGCATCCCGGACCGCTGGCTCGAGCCGATCGGCAAGACGCTTGTCGTCGACCCCAAGATCACCAACATCACGCCCCCGGCTACGCTCGACGGCTTCACCGACCTAGTGCTCGACCTGCGGGAACGCCTGAACTACCGCGAGCCCGAAGCAACCACGCCGCCCCAAGATACCGGTGCGCTCGCCTACGACGCGACGGTCGGTTACTTCACGCTGCGGGGCCAGCACTACTTCCTAGGCTTCAACTGGATGCCGTCCCCGTTCGCCGAGGCGCCGCCGATACCAGACGACGCCGAAACGGTACGCATGCCGCGGCAGCACATGCCGCTGTTCCCCGAGCAGTACCCCGACGGCATGGACCTGATGCACCTGACGATCCCCTTCACGCTCGATACACCGCAACGCTGCAAGGTCTGCTTCAGCAGCGAGGCGGAGACCGCGGTCTGGCTGGATGGTAGGTACCTCTTTGGACGCGACGCGAGCGGGCGGATGATGGCCTCGCCGCACCTGGCCCCGCCGAACACCTACGCCACCCTCGACCTGTCGGCCGGGAAGCACAAACTGGTCGCGGTCCTCAAGCGACCCGGTGCCGGCGTCGCGCCGTCGCGCCGCGGCGGCACGGTCACCTGGAATTTCGATTTTGCCGATGGAAAAACCATGCAGTGGCTGCCGCACGCGCTTCATCGGCAGGGGCAAGCCGCGGCAGCGCGCTGAGTTGAGCCATGCGTGTTAGGTGGCTGTCGCGTCATCTTGCTGACCGTTGGACGGGGCAACTTCAGATTCTCATCAATCTACTCCTCTTTCGACAGGTGCCTTTGATGACGCATTGGCTTCCGATCGTGCTGCTTTTCCTCGGCTTGCAAGCCTTCGCGGCGTCCGTCGTGGCGGAGGATATGTTGTCGGTGCAAGACGACTTCACCGACCTCGATGCGGCGGAGTGGAGCGGCCTCTACCAGCTCGAGACCTGGGCCCGACCCGGCTCGCAAGCCGACGGTTCTCTGGAGCAAACACGGGAAGGCCTGATGCTCACGGCCAGCGCATCCAGTGACGGTCAGCCTGACGGTGGTTTCGCGCTGGCGCGGGCGGTGCGGATCAGCCCTGGCGTGGTGTTCGCAGACCCGCCGACCGCGACGCTGACCGTGCACCTGGCTGAGGCGCCGACTTTCCGCGGCAAGGAAGAGGCCGGAGCGCCTGTCCTGCTGGGCTGGATGCCTAAAGGCAGCGGCGTGTCGGTGGTTTGGGCGCAGCTCGGCTTCGTGGATTCCGAAGACGCCAGGAAGCGGGGGCTACACGTCGCGATGAAGACCTGTTTCGGCAGCGACGAAATCACCCTCGCCGAACGCACGGTGCGTGACATCAAGCGGCTGAACCACCAGCCGTTGACCCTGACAATCGCTGATGGAGAGGCGCAGGTTTCGCTCGGCCGCCGTGAGTTGCTAAAAGAGCTCGCTTCGCTCGGTGAGCTTTCGGGTGCCGGCCAGACGCTGCACCCGTTCTTCGAAATCCGCAAGGCATTCGGCCAGACGACCCGGCGTCTGGTCGCGGCGGGCTTGGAGATCGAGTACCCGCAGGAAGAAGGCGATGCGGCCGCCGCGGGCACGGTAGCGTTGGACTCCCAGTTGGCCAGCCGGGCGCTCGAAGACACCGGACTCTTCCTGCCGGCCGAGCAACTGACCGCCGCGCTCGGCGACGCCCACGCCATCCCCCGCATCTGTTCGGCTACAACGCCAACCTGACCAGCCACCGCCAGGCTTGGGACGACCCGAAGTTTGTCGAGGCGGCCAAGACGCTGTCCGTCGGGAACCTGCGCTACCCAGCCGGAACGCTGGGCAACTACTGGGACTGGGACACCGGCTGGATCGATCGCCACGCCCCGGCCGAACGGATGATGTACTGGGTGCAGGAGATGGTGGGGCAAGAGGGCCGGTATACCCTCGACAACTTCGCGCAGGGTCACGCCGCGCTGGGGTTCGAGCCGGTCTACATGCTGAACATGATCACGAAGGACCTGGACGATCAACTCGGCCAACTCCGGCGGGCGCGCGATCTGGGCATGCCGGTGCGTTACGTCGAGTTGGGCAACGAGTACTTCTTTGGTCCCGGGGCCGAGCCGCTGGTGCACGACCGTTACCCGACGCCGATCGACTACATCCGGGACGCGAACCGGTGGGCTGCGGCGATCAAGGCCAAGTTCCCCGAAGCGCTCGTGGCCGTGATCGGCTCGGAGTCCGAGTCGCCAAGCGTGAGTGAGCGTCGCCGCACTTGGAATGCGCAGATCGCGCCTCACGTCGGTTCCGACATCGATGCGGTGACGTACCACCCCTACGCCGGTGTCGCGCTGGTTGACGCGCCGCGTGAGTCGCACTGGGGCAACGAGGCGGTCCAGCGGCGGCAACGCGAGCTGCTCGCCGACCCCAAGGCGGTGCAGTTCATGATCGGCGTACCTGCCGACGACTTTACGCACCTTCGCGCGAAGCACGCCTCCGACTTTGACCGACCGCTGGCGCTGTGGCTCACCGAGTTCAACTGCAACGACTGGCACGGCGGCGTCCGGCACACCTGGGCTCAAGGATTGGCGTTGATCTCCCAGTACCACGCGTTCCTGGAAGAGCCGGGGGTGCAACTGCTCAACCTGCACAACCTCACCGGCGGGGTCTTGTTCACGGCGATGCACCCCGAGGCCGGCGACACGTTCCGCGGCGTGACCGCGGCGTCGCCGCCATCCGTGAAGCCACAAAGCCCGACCGCGATCGGTCTGGTGACCGCCGTCTTCGGCCGCGCCGCAAACGGCATGAAGCGCGCCGCCGCGATCGACTTTCGGCCCGAGGCTGCGTTCGAGACCCCCCGCGGCGCGATGGTCGAACTGGTCGGCGGCTGGGTCTTTTTTCGCGCCGATGGGATTGACGGCCGCAACGCCGTGATGTTCAACCTCTCCCCGGCGGCCGTGTCGGCAGACCTTGCCGCACTGAACTTGGCGGCGTCCGGTTATGAACGCTGGTCGACCGACCCGAGCCGGTACGTCGGCGACGCCTCGACGCTTCGGACCTTGGGTAAGGTCGGAGACACCTTCGACCTGCCGCCATACTCGTTAGTCCTGATCACAGCAGGCGCAGACTGACTCCCTCGGGCCGGTCCCGCTCACGATGGCTGGACATCTGGCACTGTGTACGACGGCCATGTCTGTATGCAGCCACGAGGGGCATGTGAATACGATTCATAAATATATTATTTGCAACATTTTAACGATGTTAATAACAGTAGTTGGAAACGGGAGGAATTTATGTATGATACAGATTGTGCATCACTTCGATCGTCGAAAACTGAGCGTCCCTGTTCTGCCTCTCGCGTTTTGTGCGGGGTTGGGGGTTGCCATGGCCGTGGGTGCGTCAACGGCACCGGCTTCGGCCGCCGGGGTTGGCGCGGGGGTGCCTGTCAATCGTGATCTGTTTGGGGCCAACGACAACTTCGCCAACTACGGCAACCCCATGGGCCAGACGAGGTACCGCAACCTGATCAAAGCCCTGGGCGTGCAGAACATGCGCTACATCTCGGGCAGCCCCGACTCGTTCTGGGAGTGGGACACCGGTCGGTTCGTCCCCGAAGCAGAAATCTTGGCCATCTGGCCGGACCCGTGGTTTGTCAACAACGGGGCGAATGACTGGGTAAACAGCCAGCCGGTTGGGACGTTTAACACCGACAGCTTCGCGGACTTCGCCGCCGCGGCCGAACTGAATCGCGTGCAGTGGACGGCCAACGTCACGACGCGCGAGGCCGACGCGCAGAACATGTTCATCCACCTGCACAACCAGGGCGACGCCTTCGACCGCGTCGAGATCGACAACGAGACGTACTTCTGGGGCAACGAGTTCGCCGGCTTCAACGCCGGCGGCAACTACGTCTCCCGGTTCAACAACGCCTCCCAGGCAATCCGTATTCTCGACCCCGACGCGAAGATCGGCGCGGTGTTCCGCGAGCAAGAGGTGTTCACCAACGACTCGGCCGGGACCGGCTGGAACAAGGACTGGAACGATCAGGTGTACGCCGCCCGTTTTTCCAATGGCGTCCCCGACCCGGTCTACGACGCAATGATCCTGCACCACTACGCGATGGAGGAAGACCGTCTCGACGGCGTCGCCCCCAGCCAACTCGCCAAGACTTTTCTCGCCTTTCCGCAGCTCACCATGCACAAGGCCGCTGGGGTGTCCGCAGCCCAGTACGGCGACCTGCCGATCTGGATCACCGAGTACAACGTCATCGCCTACGGCCACTCCCCGGCGACCAGCCCCAACGGCCAGTGGATCCAGGCCACTGCCAACACCGCATGGAACGCGCTGTACCAGGCGTCTTTCATCCTCACCGCCGTGAACGCCCCAGACGATTTCACGGTTCTCAACCACCACAGCGTCAGCAACAGCAACGGCTGGGGCCTGGGCCTGACGATCGACAACAACTTCGCCCGCATCAACGCCTCGGGGCAGGTCTTCGCACACCTCTCCGACGTCGCGACCACTTCCGACACCATGCACCCTGTTGAGCCGGACTCCAACCCGCTCTTGGGCGTCACGGTCGAAGGCGAAAGCGGCGCAAAAGTTTTTCAGGCCGCCGGTTTCGGCAGCGATCAGGAGCTTGTGCTCGTCGTGATCAACCGTGATGGCGGGAGCCGCGACTTTGAACTCGCCAACTACGGGTGGTATCGCAACGCGGACCGCGTGACCTATCACGCCGACGACAGCGGAGCGAACGGTTACGAGACCGTTTCCATCACCGGCGAAACACCGGTCTGGCAGCAGGCAAACGCGCCGCTCACGCCGATCACAGAGAACGCGTCGCTATTTCCCGTTTCGGGGCTTTCGTTGTCACTTCCTGCGTACTCGATCTCGTTCATCACCCTGTCTGACGAAGCGCCCATCGGCGACTTCGACAATGACGGGACGCTCGATATCGATGACCTCGAAGCGCTCATTTCACAACTCGACGCATCCAACCCCTCCAGCCCGCTTTTCGACCTTGACGGTTCGGCCGATGGTGCCGACGTTGATCAGACCGATGTGGACGAATGGCTCAGCCTCAAGGGCGTGCTCCGGGGCGACGCGAACCTCGACAACTTCATTGACCAGAGTGACCTAGACGCCGTGCTGCAGAACTGGGGCCGCAACGACGCGACCTGGGGCACCGGCGACTATACCGGTGACCGCTTCGTCGCCCAGGGCGACTTGGACCTCGTGCTCCAGCAGTGGGGCGGCTCGGCGGCTCCGGATCTGTCGGCCCTCGATCCCATCCCCGAGCCGGTGGCCGGGTTCGCGCTGCTTGCGGGCTTGCTGGCCCTCACGCATGGTCGCCGATCCCCAATCAAGTCGATGACCACGGATGACGACCTGACTCTTCACGGCAGTTGTGATTCATGCCCGCGTACCTTTTCGTAGCCGATGTCCATACGTTGATGTCGCCACCTCATTCTCGAGTTCGCGTCGAACTAAGCATCCCAGGAATCGCCACAGTGACACGAATGCAGTACCCCTCACACGCGACCACCCCGGCTCAGCGCGCGTCGGTCCCCAAGACGCGCGTCGCGTGGTATGTGCTCAGCAGTCACTGGGACCGCGAGTGGTACCGCAGCTTCCAGGTTTTCCGCGCCCAACTGGCCGAACTCGTCGACGACGTGCTCGATCTTTACGAGTCCGGCGACGCCACCGGCCCTTTTTATTGCGATGGCCAGGCCATCGTGCTCGAGGACTACTTGGAGGTCCGCCCCGAACGTCGCGATCTGCTTCTCAAGGCGCTGCAGGACGGCGCGATTGTCGCCGGCCCCTGGTACAACCTTCCCGACGAGTTTCTCGTCTCGGGCGAGTCATTGATCCGCAACATCCGCCGCGGCCGTGACCTGGTGCGTTCGCTCGGGACCGAGCCATCGAATACCGGCTTCCTCTGCGACCTGTTTGGCCACAACAGCCAGATGCCGCAGCTGTTCCGCGGCTTCGGCATCAAGGGCGGGTTCCTGTGGCGCGGCGTCAACGCCCACACCGTTCGGCACGTGCGCTGGCAGGGGGCCGATGGCACCGAGCTGCCGTGCTACCGCTTCGGGACCAATGGCTACTGGGGGGTCGCCGTCCACGTCACCAACTTCACCGACCACGCCGGCAAGCTGGAGCTCACGCCCGATGCGATCGAGGAGCGGCTGACCAAGTTTCTGATTGACGAAGCCGAACGCACCGAGATCGAAGACGTGCTTCTGTTTCACGGGCCCGATCACCTCCAGATCAACCCGGAGTTCGAAGCCGCTTGGCGAGAAATCCTGACCAACCACGACGACGAACGTTTTGTGCTCCGGCACGGTTCGCTGGACGACTACCAAACCACGATGCTAGCGCAAAAGAACCGCATCAAGACCGTGGTCGAAGGCGAACTGATCGAACCGGGGCGCGAGTCGATCGACATTGAGCAGCAGTGGCTTACGGGCGGCACCCTCGCCAGCCGCATCTGGATCAAGCAGGAGAACTGCCGAGCGCAGGCAACGCTGTGCCACTGGGCCGAGCCGTGGAACTGGGCGGCGCAGCGCATCGGTCTCCGCACCGCGGCGCCGGGCTTCCTTGACCGAGCGTGGAAGTACTTACTGCAGAACCACCCGCACGACTCGATCTGCGGCTGCAGCATCGACGCCGTACACCGTGACATGGCGTACCGCTTCCGACAGTGCCTCGACCTGGCCGGCGTTGTAACTGACACCGCGACCCATGGCTTCGCCCGCGCTATCTCGCTGGAGCAGGCACCGGAAGAACACCGGGTGGTCGTCTTCAACCCGCTGCCCCGGGGCACCAACGACGTGGTCGAGCTGGAACTCGAAGTTCCCTCGAACTGGCCGCGCCCCGAACGCTTCGGCAACAAGTCTGAGCCCTACGTGAACCTGCGGCTGCTCGATGCAGAAGGCGACGCGCTGCCGTTCCAACGCCTCGGGCAACACGTCGGCCTCGTGCGGGTCGACAAGCGGCGCAACCACTCGCCGGACAAAGGCTTTACCGACCGCGTACGCCTCGCCGTCCGCGCTGACCTGCCGGCGCTTGGCTACACCACGCTGCGCGTCGCCCCGGCCAAATCAACCGACGTCGCCCAAGGCGATCACAGCGGTCCCGCGCTGGCGACGGACGTGCGGACTCTGCGAAATGAACTCCTCACCGTCACCGTCGAGACCGACGGCACGCTCTGCCTAACCGACCACCGGACCGGTCAGGTCTACCGCAACCTGCTGAACTTCGAGAACCGCGGCGACATCGGCGACGGCTGGACCTTCGAGCCCCCCGTGAACGACCAAGCCTACGTCTCCAACGGCTCCCGCCACCAGGTTTCGCTCGTCGAAGACGGCCCGCTCCAAGCCACGCTCCGTTTGCGCACCGAGTTCTCCGTGCCCTCAGAGTTTGATCGTCACCGGCAGCAGCGCTCCGAACGTCTGGAGACACTGGTGATCGACACCCGGATCATGCTCCGCGCTGGCGCCGAACGCGTCGACGTCCGTTGCCGCGTCGAGAACAACGTCCGGGATCATCGGCTGCGGGTTCAGTTCCCGACCGGTTGTGAAGCCGACACCTATCTCGCCGACACACCGTTCGACGTCGTCGAGCGCGCGATCGCATTGCGGGAAAACAACGCCGAGTACCGCGATCGCGAGCTGGAGACCAAGCCGCAGCAGAGTTGGTGTAGCGTGCATCGCGGGCAGCGTGGCCTTGCCGTCGTCGCCGCCGGCCTGATGGAGTCCGCGGTGCGTGACCTGCCCGACCGGCCCATCGCGCTGACGCTGCTCCGCGCGACACAGCGCACCGTCTTCACCAATGGCGAGCCGGATGGGCAACTGCAGGGCCCTCTCGACTTCGACTTCAGCATCGTGCCGCTCACGGGTGAGCCCGACCGGGTTTTCCTCACAGAGCTGGGTCAGCATCTAAACGCCTGCGGCCGGTACGTCCAACTCCACCCGGCAGACCTGGGCGAGCCTCCACCGGCCGTGGCGCTACCGCCGCGCGATGGGTATTTCGCGGTCGAAGGCCCAGTCGTCGTGTCGAGTATCCGCGTCGAAGGCGACGCGATGGAAGTGCGGCTGTTCAACCCGCAGACCACCGACGCGGACTGCAAGCTCCGGCTCTCGTCCAACGCCCCGGCGAGCAAGCAGGCTTGGTTGGCCCAACGTGTTGACTTCGAAAGCACCCCGCTCGGCAAGCCGATCGACGCAAGCGCTGGCTTGATCGCACTCTCGCTTGCCCCCAAGCAGATCGTCACGCTGCAGGTTTCTCACGACGCGCGTTAACGCATTCGGCTGACCCAGCGGATTGGAATCCCCCGACTTCTCCTCATGTCTTGGAGACGGCGTGCGATGCCGCGCTCCAGTTAGGTTCGGGTCGCGCGGCATGAACTATTCGCACCGCGCGTGCGGAACTGCGATAATGCGTAGATCAGTGGCTTGGTCGTCCAAGGGACGCGGATGTGATCCCTACCGGATGATTTCCCGTTGATCGTCTTCGCTTTTCTTGTATGATACAGGGGTGCCCATTGGAATGACCACGCCTGCTCAAGATGATGCTGGGATTACCGCGAGGCTCCGGGATGACGTGCGTCAGCGGATCAAGAACAACGACCTGGTCGAGGGCCAGAAGCTGCCCAGCATGCGTCAGATGAGCGAGGAGTACGGCTGCTCGCTCGGCGTGGTGCAGCAGGCGATCATCGGCCTCACCGGTGAGGGTTACCTGCGCTCGGCCCCGCGTAAAGGCGTCTACGTCGCCAAGCGCCGCACAGAGCAGAACGACCTGGTGCTGGTGCTGCCGTCGCTGCGCAACGAGACCATGGGCCACCTGATCCGGGGCGTCCGCAACGGGATCAAGGGCAGCGACCTGCAGATGGTCGTGCAGGCCGCGGACGACAGCTTCGAGGGCCAGGTCCACCTGCTCGAGTACCTGCACCGCAAGCATGTGGCGGGCGTGGTGATCTGCCCACCGACCAGCGACGAGTACGCCGAACCCATCGCCAAGTTCCTTCGCTCCGGCGGCATCGCCTGCGTTCAGGCCACCCACGAGTTGCGCGGCCTTGCGGTCGACACGGTTGTCGTCGATGCGTTCGAGCAGGGGCGGATGGCGATGTCATGCCTGCTTTCCCAAGGGCACCGCCGGGTGATGATGGCTGGTTTTTCCGAGCAATCGCAGACCCACACGCACCGCATGGCGGGCGTGAAGGCGGCGATGGAGCAGGCCGGGGTCGCGCCCGATTCGGTGCACTGGGTGAAGGTCCCGTCGATGCCGTTGAACCCCGACGAGCCGTGGCGGCTCGCGCAGGGCGCGGTGACTCCGGCACTCGAGGCGCACCCCGAGACGAGCGCGATGCTGGCCGCCGGCGATCACACCGCCACCGCCACCTACCGCGCCGCCGCCGAGCTGGGGCTGCGGATCCCCGACGACCTTTCGGTCGCCTGCATGTGCGCGGACACACCGAGCCTGCGGATGCTCGAGCCCGCGCTGACGATGTTCGTCGACCCGCTGGAGAAGGTGTGCGAGCGCGCGGTACGTCGTCTTCTCGAACGTTTAGACGACCCGGGCGTGGCACCGCGTTCGATCCACCTGACGCCCGAGCGGGTTGTTGGGACCAGCGTCCGCGCCGTTGCGGCGGCGTTGTAATGCCGACGGCTGCACCTGTTGGTGGGGCGATGTGATTCTGTCTTCTCTGCGACCGTCGACGCAGGCGACGCAACCCTCCTCACCACCGAGCACGCGATGAGTCACCACTCGTTCAAGCTGACGTCTTGCCGCCCCGTTTTCTGTATGGTTCAGATTCTGGTGGCCGCGCTGCTCCCTCTAACTGTCGCAGGCGGGGAACCCGGGTGGGACGATGCCGTCTGGCAGAACCTCAACCCCGGAGCCGGCGGGAACATCCAGAGTATCGATCTGGACCCCAACACGCCCGGCCGGGTGTACCTGTCGTCCGACATGGAGGGCTGCTACCGCTCGGATGACTTCGGCGCGTCGTGGCGGTACCTGGGGCGTGACCTGCGCGACAGCTACGTGAACGCAATCGCTGTGGAGCCCGGCCGACCGGAGCGGGTGTACTCCGGCACGGTCACCGGGTTGGAGATCAGTGACAACGCCGGCGAGCACTGGCGCGCAGCGGTAGGCGTGCGGGACACGATCGGACAGATTGCCATCGACCCGGAGAACCCGTCACTGGTTCTCGCGCTCCCCGGCGAACGGCACCGCTGGGGCGTCCGGCCGTGGGACCGCAGACGGTTTGAAGAGGACGGTCACGGCCCGTGGGGTGAGCGCAACCTCTACGTTTCGCGGGACCGGGGTGAGACGTGGTCGGAGCTAGTCTTCGAGAAGGAGCCGGGCCGACGCGACATCCTTTCAGCTGACTTCGCACCTGCTCCCGCTTTTCTTTCTCCCGGTTCCGATGATTCGGCAGCGGTCTACCTCGGCACGCTGACCGGGGTTTACGTCGGCACCGAGCAGGCCCACACATGGACGACCGTGCCCAACCCGCCGAACGTCGGCGACTGCTTGGGCGCGACGGTTACGCCCGACGGCCGGACGTTGTACGCCGTGTTTAGAGTGCCCAGCAACGGCCAGCCCGCGATCGTGACAAGTGACCACATCAGGCCCCTCGCTGCCCAGGGGCACAGCCACCTCTTCGCCGCGCGTCTTGACGTAGATAAGGCGGCGCTGCGCTGGCACGACCTATCCGAGTCCGCCGAAGGATTTGTTTACAGCGAGAAGAGTGGACGAACCCTGTATTGGCGACCGCGTCTGGACCCGTGCAGCGCCGACTTGAGCCATCGATTGCTGGTCGGCACCTTTCGTCCGCAGCACGGGCTCTGGGAAGTCAGCACGGACTGGGCCGACGAGACGCCCGAGCCGCGCTGGCGGCCCGTGCTCTGGTACGACTACGACGACACGGACGTCGACGACACGCTGCCTTGGGACCGGGGTTGGGAGATCTGGGGCATCAACGCGGAGGACTACTACTTCACGCCACCGGGCTGGGGCGAGCCACATGTGTTCACGACAGGTGGGCAGACGCTCTACCGTGCGTTGGCGACCGACCCGGACTACCAGGACGAGTGGAACCCGATCTACACGCGTAGGGTGGGGGAGCTGGAGGGCGAGGCGCTCTACCGCACGAGGGGGTTCCAGAGCGTGTTCGTTTTCGACGCCACGGCGCACGGTGACTACGTGGCGCAGGCGGTGGCGGACAACTGCCTGCTTGAGAGTTTCGACGGGGGGTACTCCTGGTCGATGCGGACCAAGCCCGGCGGGCGCACGACCTCGCGGAGTAACTCGGTGCGCGTGGTGCCGACAGCGTCGGGGCCGATCGTGGTGGCGCACGTCGCGATTGGTTGGGGTGCCAACGCCCAGACCGGCACGCTATGGGCGAAACGGCTGAAGCACTTCTCGCCGCGCGACGAGTGGGTCCCGATCGCAGGCGGCGAAGAAGAACGCTCAGGTCTGCCGAACGTGAAGTTCAACGCGATCACCGCCGACCCCCACCGGCCGGGGCAGGTGTATGTGCCGACGTTTGGCCGCGGCGTGTATGTGATCGATGACCTGGAGGGGCTGATGGAGGCGGCCGAACGCGGGACCGAGCCGCCCGCGGTTCGGCAGGTGGCGCAGGGCGGCCCGACGCACGTGTGGTACACGTCGCAGGGGTTTGCGGTGGACCCGCGGACGCCGGACGTGCTGTGGTCGTGTGACAACCCCCACGAGCGGGGCGGTGCGTTGTGGCGCGGCGAACGGCAGCTGGACGGTCGCTTCGCCTGGACCCGTGTGAATGACGACACCATGGACGGCAGCTTCACGGTCTGGCAGCACCCGTCGGGCACAGTGATGCTCGTCGCGCCACAGCGCGACGACACCGGCCGGTACGGCCTGAGCATCTCCACCGATGACGGCCAAACTTGGAAGCCGCTGCTGGATTTTTCCGACGTGGTGGGGCTCCGCGAGAACGCCTGGTATCACGACGGCCTGACCCTGCGACCGGCGGGGTTGCTGGGGTTCGGCGACAGGTTGGTCTTCAGTTTCGTGACCGATGCCGCCGAGGGGCGGCGCACCTACGGCTTGTTTCATGCGGTGATCGATGAGGCCGGGTCGGTCGTGTCGACTTCCGATTGGACCGCGGATCACCCCTGGCCTTACCCGGTCACGCTACGGCAGGTCGAACAAGAGTCAGGTGCGCACGAGGTGTATCTAGCCACCCGCGGCACGGGGCTGTGGCGTCGGACGCTCGGCAAGTCGGCGTCGACTCCATGATCTGAAACGTCCGGGACTAGAGATTTCGGCCGCCCGTCTAAGGGTGTCCGAGTCGATGGCTTTTGTTTTCACAAACGCAAAGCAGCGGCCTCTCACATGCACTGGATCGATTTCACGATTGTCGGCGTCTTCATGTCTGGGCTCCTGGTGCTGGGGTTTTCACTTTCAAAGCGGGCGGGCACGGACACCGAATCGTTCATCGTGGCCGGCCGGAAGATGCCTTGGTGGCTGGTGGGGGCGTCGCTGCTGGCGGCGAACCTGAACGCGTCGTCGATGCTGCAGGATTCGCGGAAGGTCAGGCAGGACGGCATCGGCGGCCTGTGGTTCTCCTGGCGGAGCATCATCACCGCGTCGATCGGCGCGGCGTTTTTCCTGCGGCTGTGGCGGCGGGCGGGCTTTGTCACGCAGATGGAGTTCTACCGCTGCCGGTACGCGGGCTGGCGGGCCGACGCGGCGCGGACCTACGACACCTTCATCTACGGGCTGATTTCGTCACCGATGTGGGCGGCGATCGGGCTGGTCGGGATGAAGAAGGTGGCGTCGGTGCTGCTGGGGCTCGAGCCGTCGTACGAGTGGATGGGGGTGACGTGGAACACCGACTTGGTGATCGTAATGTCGCTGGTGGCGATCACGCTGGTTTACTCCGCGGCGTCGGGCGTCTATGGCGTCGTGTGGACCGATCTGATCGAGTCGGTGATCGCGCTCGTAGCGACCTACGCGCTGATGGTGATCGTGCTGGGGCAGGTCGGCGGGCCGACGGGGCTGGGGGAAAAGCTCGCGTCGCACGAGGACGCCGCGAAGCTGCTGAGCGTGTTGCCCACCGCGGGCGCGGTTTTTGCGTTCTACGTGATCTTCGCGGTGCTCGAGCAGGGCGGCTTCAACCCGCACGTGCAGCGGTGGCTGTCGCTCAAGAGCGAGCGGGAAGTGATGCACACGTCGTTGTATTCCACGGTGCTGAACTTCGTGTTCAAGGCCTGGCCGTACT
Organism: Phycisphaera sp.; assembly: GCA_028285385.1. Taxonomy (GTDB): domain Bacteria; phylum Planctomycetota; class Phycisphaerae; order Phycisphaerales; family Phycisphaeraceae; genus CAZIXN01. The sequence goes on along the minus strand of JANQPR010000056.1, from coordinate 21,128 downwards.
ACATCTGCGGGCTGGCTGGGATGTTCCTGATCTCGGATGCCTACCTGATGGAGAACTTCGCGTCAGGCACGGGCGCCGACGGCCAACCGATAGTGGACCACGAGATGGTGTTCCCCGCGCTGGTGGAGCGGTACCTGCCGGTCGGTTTAACCGGCCTGATGATTGCGGGGTTTTTGAGCGCGTTCATGTCGTCGTTTGACACGAACATCCACAACGCGGCGGCCATCTTCACGAACGACCTGTACAAGCCGTACCTGGTTCCCGGCAAGAGTGAGGCGCACTACGTCGGGGCTTCACGCTGGTACATGGTGGTGGCCGCGTTGATGGCGTCGGTTGTCGGGGTGTTTGTCAACGACATCCTGTACCTGTTCATCTTCCTGCTGGGCGTGCTTCAGTCGGTCGGGCTGATCAAGCTGCTGCGGTTTGTGTGGTGGCGGGTCAACGGCTGGGGCGAGTTGGCGGCGATGGTCTGCTCGCTGACCATCACCTCTTTGATTGTGATCGAACAGGTCGGCAAGCAGTTGGGCTACGACTGGCCGTTATTCGACGGGTGGGTCCGCCAGTGGATCCCGTCGATGGGGTTGGAGGTCGACAACGACACGTACTACGTCTTCCGCACGCTGGCGCTGGTTGGGATCAGCACCGTGGCGTCGGTAGTGGTCGTGCTGGTCACGCCGGCCGAGCCGATGGAGAAGTTGGTGGAGTTCTACCGCCGGGTTCGGCCGTTCGGCTGGTGGGGGCCGGTGCGCGAAGTGGCCGGCGTTGAAAACGAGGCGTCGGATTCAATCCCGTGGCTCACGGCGATCTCGATCGCGATGATCGCCACGACCCTGGGTTTAGTATTTGCCATGATGGGTTTGTTGTTGGCCTGGTGGGTGCTCGCAGGCTTGGCTCTGGGGGTCGCCGGGATCGGCTGGGTGTTGTATTGCGCAGCCCTTCGCCGACTCTACCCGCCAGAATCGCTGCAAGAGCCCGCGGCTTGAGGGAAAGCCCCATCACACAGGATTTTGCGGGAAAATCGTAGTTTTTTTTTCGAGACACCTCGAAAACACCTTGACTCGTCCCCGGTCTTCTGTACTATACACATGGCTTCAGCAGGTTTTTGATTCAATTTGTCCTGTCTCCCCTTGGTGTTGGTCTTCAATCTTCCCTCGCCGTCACGCCTTGCTCAGGTCTTGGCCTCGCGGACGGCGGTTCGCCAAAACGACGAAGGAACGACCGCCATGCGTCAGTCCCAGTCCCCGAACCGCGGCTTCACGTTGATCGAACTGCTGGTGGTGATCTCGATCATCGCCCTGCTGATCGGCATCCTGCTCCCGGCCTTGGGGGCAGCCCGCAAGACCGCCCGGCAGGTCCAGTGCCTATCGAACCTTAAACAGCTCGGTATCGTGATAGAGGTCTACCAGCAAGACAATGGCGGGTTATGGCCTTCAAGCCAGAACGGCGCTCCGGCTCAGGGCAACGGGTTCGGGCAGTGGTGGTCTGAGGCGATATTCCTCGAGAACTTCTACGGCGGCGCTGTACCTACCGCGGACAAGCCGTTCCAGTTGCTAACCGACTGGATCAACGACCGCGAAGAGGCCTTTGCGGGCAGCATCTTTGAGTGTCCCGAATGGGAACAGACGTTCGACGAAACCGCGACCGGCGGCTTCGACCCCTTACTTCGCAAAGGCTACGCCTGGAACGTAGACCTGCCCCCGCGTGAGCCGACCGGTCCGCAGAACTGGACGCGTTACAAGAAGGCCGAGTGGGTCAAGGGCGGATTGTCCGAGGCGATGCTGCTGATCGACTCGGACCGGCCCAACGTCTGGGACAACCACGTCACCAACGGTGACGGCGCCTCGTCCGTGGGCACCGACGGGCTGAGCAATATCGAACGCTGGGCCGGACGCCACAACGGCAACATCAACACAATGTTCGCGGACGGCCACGCCAACAGCACCAGTTGGAAAGAGCTGCCCGTGTTCGCCAATCACCGCACGGAGGGCTTGGCCTACTACTCGAACGAAGAGTTCATCGCCTTCTGGTACGCCGGCGACACGCCGGACTGATGTCCTGCCCGCGAGGCTTTCGGGCCGGCGCGGGGGGGGACGGCCCGACCACGTTTCCTGAATGACCGTTCCTATTTCACTTCTTGGAGGATGCAGACCATGCTTGAACGACGTCAACGTCTGTTTTGCCTGACGGCCGCTTTTGCGACCACCGCCTTCGCGGCAACCGTGTCGGCGGATTTCGCCGACGACTTCTCGAGCTACGCCGACCAGGCCGCCTTCGACGCGCAGTACACCACCGGCTTCTTCGGTGTCAACGGACAGTTTGGATTCATCCCCGACTTCACTGAGGTCGCCTTCAACGCGGCCGACGACAACGTCAAGCTCAGCGTCGAGCACAGCCTGTTCGCACTGATCAACATCACCCGCAACGGCAGCGACACCCCCTTGGGCAACGGCCTGAAACTCAGCGTCAACGTCAGCGACTTCGCCCAGGGCGACAACCTCACGGGTGTTCAGCTCACGCTCGCGGGGATCGACAGCGGTAACGGCGCGGGCAGCATTTTTGCCGAGATCGACCCGATTGATTTCGATTATGACGGCAACAATGTCGATGGTTTCGCGATCCGTAGCCTTCAGTTCCGTGATGAGGGCGGTGCGACGATCCTGGATACCAACTTCCCGGCCGTGATCTTGGGGACCGACCTCCGCCAGAACGATTTCAGCCTCGTAGTGGACGGCACCAACTACGAGGTGTTTTTCGGGAACACGTCACTGACCGGCGGCCCGCAGGCCCACGGCCTGGGCGCCGATCCGCTGCTGGCGATGTCTAAGGAGTTCGCCGGCAAGATCGAACTGATTCGCGTCGGCGGCTCGCCCGACCCGGTCGACGAGCCGCAGTTGGCCCGGAAGATGATGGTCGTCAACAGCTTCAGCCTGACCAGCGTGCCCGAACCGGCTTCGCTAGCGTTGCTAGGCCTGGGCGGCCTGACCCTTTTGCGTCGCCATGCTTGAACTTCAATCTCCCTCGCGTCGGATAGGTTGACACCTATCCGACGATTTTCTGGTGTCCCGTTCACGGGCGAGACGTCGAACCCGTCCTGATTTCACCCCCCTTAGTTTGCTCGGAGGAAACCATGCGTCTGCAGTCCCCATTGTGCCTGGTCCTCGCGGTTGCCCCCGTGGTCATCATCACCGCGCCCGCCTCGGCTCAGAACGTCATTTTTGAAGACGACTTCAACTTTATTGTAGACAGCACCGCTTGGCCTTCCAACGTCTTCCACGGTCCGGGAGCGTTCCCCAACAGCTCGATCACGTTCGACCCCTCGCTGGACGAGAACGGGCCCACCGGCGGCACCGGCACCGCGCAGTTGTTCGCAGCCACCAACCCGGTTGGTGTCGCCTTCGGCCTTGCCGCCATCGCAGGCGGCGGCGCCTTGGAAGGCCAGAACCAGGTCTCCACCGGCACGGCTTTCGACTTCCAGGCGGAAGTGCTTTTCACCCGGACCGCGTTTGAATCCGGCGCGTTCGGAGCGCAGAGCACGCCCGCGCAGCCGGGTCGGCCCAGCGGCATGTTCAGCATCTCGTTCTTCGGTGCCGATCAAGAAGTCCGCATGTTTGCCGGCAACATGCCGGGGCAGAACCCGGGCGAGGTCGACTGGATGGTCGCGTTGGGTACCCGAAACCTGGCGTTCGACAACCCCGAAGCCATCTTCTTCGACATCGACGGCCCCGACGCCGATGCGGACGGCACTGAAGCCCTGACCCTGCGTGACTTCGGCAGCGTGGTCGACCGAGAAATCACTTACCGCGTCACCGAATCCGTGGTCGATCTGCTCGTAGACGATGTCTCCGTGCTTGGCGGCCCGGTTGCCCACGGCCTGCCGGCCGAGTTTTTCCAGGACAACCTGACCGATGAATTCGTCAACCTCAATGTCGGCGTTGAGTCGTGGCACGACACCGATTCGCCGGCCGCTTCTGAACACTGGGTCGACATGGTCCGCTTGGTCGAGAACGCGACCGGCGGCGTCAACGGCGACTACGACGACTCCGGCCAGGTCGAGCAGGGCGACCTGGACATCGTGCTCCAGAACTGGGGCACCGGCACCTTCACCGGCAACGAGTCGAACCTCGTCGGCGGCGGCCCGTTCGACGGCACCGTCGATCAGAACGAGCTCGACGGCGTCCTGCAGAACTGGGGCTCGACCAGCGCCCCGGACTTCGCCGGCAGCGCCGTCCCCGAGCCCGCGACCCTCGCCCTGATGGGTGGCATTGGCCTGCTCTTCGCACGGCGGGCGCGGGGCTGAGCGCCGCAACACCACTTCCTCCACGGGCCGTTTGGCGGAGACGCCGAACGCTCGTTTCTCCAGAACCTCGATCACAATTACCACCGGTGCCCAGCGTTACCGTCATCGACCATCGTTGTCGATTCCGAACATCCTGTTTCAGGACCCGCCTCATGCAACATTGTTTTGTACGTTTTGCGTTCGTATTTGTTTTACTCGCTGGCGTTTCCATGAACCCGAGTCTCGCCGAGCCCGTTGCTGCGCGTCTCGAAGAAGGGCACCCGGTTAACCCCGGCGTGTTCGCCGCGAACAACACGCACCTCACGCCCCACAACCCGATGGGTAACCCGGCGTACCGCGCGCTTGTCCGCGGCTTGGGTATCACCTCAATGCGGTACGGCGGCGGCAGCACTGCGTCGTTCTGGGATTGGCAGACCGGCAAGTACGTCCCCAAGGATGAGATCACCGCGATCTGGTCCGGCGAGGGGAACTGGATGCTCAAGATGGTCGACGACGTCAACGCGCTGCCCGAGGGCACGCTCAGCCCGTTGGCATATCACAAGTTTGCCAAGGACACCGGCATCGACCTGCAGTGGGTCGTCAATGTCACCACCCGAGAACAGAGCCAAGCTGCGTTCTTCGATCACCTGCACGAGCACGGCGTCGGCGTGGACTACGTAGAGATGGACAACGAGACCTATTTCTGGAGTAACGAATTCGGCATCGACGCCGAGTCGGGCCGGCGGTACGGGCAGCGTGTCGCCGAGTTGGCGCCGCACATCAAGTCGCTCTACCCCGACGCCCGTATCGGGATCGTGGCGTCCGAGGACAACTTCTTTACCGCTCACCACACCAAGAAACGCGACGACCGCTGGAAGTACTGGAACCAGATGATCACGTCGGAGGACGTGAACCCGTACTACGACGCGTTCATTCTGCACCACTACGTGATGGGCAAGGGCCGACTCGACAGCTTCGACAACCACGACGACCGCGCCCGAGCGTTTCTCGCCCTTCCGCAGGTGACGCTCGAACGCGCGGCTGACCTGATCCAGACCCGCTACGGCGACTACCCGATGTGGATCACCGAGTTCAACGTGATCTGCTATTACGAGCCCATGGCCGGGAACAGCGACTCGGACCAGTGGATCCGCGAGACCAAATACACGACCTGGGCCGCGTTGTACCAAGCCGGGTTCTGGCTGACCGCGCTGTCACACCCCGAGGCTATCGAGGTGCTTAACCACCACAGCGTGACCAATGTGGACATCGGCTGGGGCCTGGCCGCGCCGGTCAGCGAGACCGAGATCGACATTACGGCGCAGGGGCAGCTCTTCGTGCACCTAGCCCACCTCGCTAAAACACACGACACCATGCACGCCGTGTCGTTCGACCACAACCCGTCGCTGGGCGTCGAGATTGAGGACGTCGCGGATGTGGTCGCCTTGCACGGTGCGGCGCTGCAGAAGGGCGGGCAGACGACGCTGTTGGTCATGAACCGTGGCCGAGAGGCGGTCGAGTTCGTTTGGCCCGGTGCCGATGATGACGCCAAGCTCACTTCCACGATCTACGACACGGCCGCCGCGACGCCCGAACCGGTGCAGCAGACGTCGCGCGCCAAACTCATCGGCGACCAGCCCGTCTGGGCCCAGGGTCCGATGCAACCGACGCACGCCGACCACGATGACGCGTCCGCCGCGATCACGCTCCCTCCTTACAGTTTGGCTGTGCTGTCTTACCACACCGACTGAGCGTGGCTTGCCGTATCTTGCCCGCATGGCCGACCGCCCGAACATCGTCATCTTCTTCACGGACCAGCAGCGCCACGACACCACCGGCGTGCACGGCTGCCCGCTGGACCTGACGCCCAACTTCGACCGCCTCGCCCGGTCCGGTACCGATGTGCACTACGCCTTCACACCCAACCCGGTGTGCGGGCCCGCGCGCGCCTGCCTCCAGACCGGGACCTACGCCTCCACCAACGGCAGCCACCGCAACAGCATCGCGCTCAATGCCGACCTGCCCAACTTAGCCACCGGCCTGAACGACGCCGGCTACCACACGGCCTACTTCGGCAAGTGGCACCTCGCGCTCGGCGGTCGCGGCAACGAGGGGCCCGTGCCCGCTGAGTACCGCGGCGGCTACCAGACCTGGCTCGCCGCCAACGCGCAGGAGTGCGTGTCCGACGAGTACCACACCCGTCTGTACAACGAGAACGATCAGCCCGTCGATCTGCCCGGTTACCGCATCGACGCCGTGACCGACGCCGCGATCCGACATATGGACGACCGTGTTCGAAACCACGGCGACCAACCATTCATGCTGATGCTCAGCCACCTCGAGCCGCACCACCAGAACCACGTCGACGATTACCCACCACCCGACGGGTACCGGGAGCGTTACGCCGGTCGGTGGATCCCGCCGGACCTGGCGGCACTGCCTTCGCACCCGCAGGCCTGCTTCACCAACCCCGACCCCGGCGCGACGCTCAACGGCACGACGCACAACCACCTCGGCGGGTACTTCGGCATGGTCAAACGCCTTGACGAAGCGCTCGGTCGGGTCTACGACGCGCTCAAGTCGCTCGGGGTGCTCGAGAACACGGTGATCCTGTTTACGTCCGACCACGGCTGCCACTTCAAGACCCGCAACGGCGAGTACAAACGCAGCGGTCACGAGTCATCAATCCGGGTCCCCATGATGTTGCACGGCGGCCCGTTCACCGGCGGCGGCCGCGTCTCGCAGTTTGTTTCGCTCGTTGATGTGGCGCCGACCCTGCTGGAGGTCGCCGGCGCACCGATCCCCGATTCCATGCAGGGCCGGAGCATGATGCCGTTGATTGAACGCAACGCCGGTGCGGCCGAGGCTTGGCCCGACGACACATACGTGCAGGTTGCAGAGATGTGCTGGGGTCGGGCGGTCCGTACCAAACGGTGGAAATACATCGTCCGCGCCGACGCCGAGGACTGGGCGGCCGACAACGAGGGCGTCTTTGATAGTTACCGCGAGGCCGAGTTGTACGACCTGAAGTACGACCCGCACGAGCTGACCAACCTGATCACCGAGACCTCGCACACCCCGGTGCGGGACGTGATGCGCGGCCGGCTTCACAAGTGGCTCGAGAAACTCGGCGAGCCTGCGGCCACCATTGTCGAGCCGACCGACCTGCGCCCCATCACCCAGCGCCGGGTCTCTGAAGCCGAAACCCGTTCGTAGCCCGATCGAAAAACGTCAGCAGCGGTTGTACTTATGGATACGTCGACGCCCCGCTTTGCGAACGAACCGGTGTGGGACCCTGGATACCTCAGCCCGAATCGGCTTTGGTCGTGTCGACATATCCTTAATGTTGGCCCATGTGTCACCGGCTGAGGCCGATGCTTGAACCATATCTATTGTTTTCAGTGATACTTAAGGAAAGTCATCGCAGTTCTGTATGACAGACATAAATAGACCATACCGGACCATGCGGCTTTGCAGGGGGTAGAGATGTCGACGTGTTGGATACAGATTGTCTGTAAGCTTATTGGGCTGGGCGATCGATTTGTATAAATCTGAAAGTTGTACTTATCTGTGCACGTTCAAACGAATGGACTGTGTTTTAGTCCAGTTTGTTTGAAGGAAGATATTCAACACTAACACTACGGAATAGAGGCCGGCCATCACTGGCCTAAGCTGTCTGAAAAACTCGTTACTTACATTTTTGTGCGTACTTGTCGCGATGATAGCAAAGTCATACGATGGCATTGGAGATCGATCTGAGCCGTATTCACCTTGGCTGTATGGTTGCGGCTAACTATGTAGTACTTCTCAACGACCTGGAGCGGCCAAAATGTTTCGAGCACGGAACGCAGTTTGCCTCTGCTTGTGGTTGATTTGCCTTTTCGCTTGGGGCTGCACAACCACCTCGTCACCTTGCCCGATCTGCGGCCTGCATCATGACCACGCGTCTGACACAGAGGGCGATTTTCTGCGTGCCGAAGGTGTTGAGTGGACCGCGTTGAATCCTGCTCGTGGAGGCAGAAGCCCGCAGGCCGCGAATCTCTGGGGAGACCGTGCGGAAGACGGGGCGACGGGATTTGTTGTGAAGTTTGTCGACGGCTTCTCATCACCACCACACATCCACAACGTGACCTACCGCGGGGTCGTCCTCGAAGGCGAGGTGCATAATGATGATCCCACCGCGGCCACGATGTGGATGCCCAAGAGGTCGTTCTGGACTCAGCCGGCAGGCGAAGTGCACATCACCTCGGCTCGTGGCAAAACCAATATCGCGTACATCGAGATCGATAGCGGCCCTTACCTCGTGCACCCTCCGGACCAGGCGTTTGATCAAGGCGAACGCCCGGTCAATGTCCATGATTCGAATATGGTCTGGATCAAGGATTCAAACCTGGTCTGGATCCAACAGGAGTTAGGAATCGAGATCGCATACCTCTGGGGCAGTCCCGATGACGGCAAGCCTTACGGGTTGATGATGAAAGTCCCAAAAGGCTTTAACGGCTCCATTCGATATGAAAACGGTCCATTCCGTGCAATCGTCGTCGATGGAACAATTAACCATCACCACGAAAAGAGCGATCAACTCGTTTCACTAGATGCCGGAAGCTATATCGGGACTTCGCTCAAGACATCGGGTAGCGCTTCGTTCAAGTCTAAAACAGGCGCAGTCTTATACATTCGAGCACAAGCAGCACTTGAACTGATGGCAGAGTAGCCTGGTGTAAGTCTTGTTTGATCGTATTTCTACATAAATCCTTGGCCAGTTCAGGCAGTCCGACTTCCCAATATAGAAGCGGGCACCTAGCCCCTATGATTTGGAATCGATCTACCGATCGGCCAAGACCTTTTCAATGACATCAGTAAGTGCTTGAGATTTCTCCGGATCAAGTGCATCAGGGTGCGGTCGTGCGAATTGGCCCGAGTCGTTGTCGAAGTACTTGCCGTTGGCGTGGGCGAACTCTTCGGACAGCGCGGCGCGGGTCAGGATGTCGGCTCCGATCTGGAGGTCGCCGCCCGCCATGCCGTAGGCTTCGTGAACCATTTTGCTGCCCAGCAGCGATCCGGGGTTGACCGCGACAACGATCGGCCCGTCGTCCTGATAGAGCGCAGCGAGGTGGTTGGACCACATGGTGATCGCGAGTTTGCTCTGGGCATAGGCTTCGTTGTCTGACAACGGGCGTCTGTTCTGACCCGCTAGGGCGCGGAGATCGACCTTGGCCTGGGCGGCAGACGATAGGTTGATCACACGGCTGCCTGGGCCCATCAGAGACGACAGTCGTGTGGTGAGCCGATACGGAGCGATTGTGTTCACGGCGAAGCGGATATCCAGCCCCTCGGGAGTGACGGTGGTAGAGGCCATAAACACACCCGCGTTGTTGACCAGTACATCCAGCGACGAATGCTTATCCGTGATCGTCTGCGCGAACGTATCGACCTGCTTGATGTCCGACAGGTCGGCCGCGTAGGTTTCGACGCTCCCTGCGCCACGCAGCGCGGAGACTTGCTCTTGGGTTTGTTCGAGCTTGGCGACACTTCGGCCATGGAGCAGCAGGTGGTGTCCCAGGGGCGCGAGCATCTTCGCGGTGGCCAGGCCGATGCCGTCGGTTGCGCCGGTGAGGAGGATGGTCTTGGGCATAGCGGAGTTCTGGATTGAGAGTTCAGTCGGTGAAGTGGGGAAGCAGTTCGCCGGCAAGGCGCTTCAGTGTGGCCTCGATGTCGGCCTGGTTGAACCGCAAGTTCAACGCCAGATGGTTCACGCCGATGGCTTCCAAATTATGGGCGTAATCGATCAGGTACTTCATGCCCAGCCGCATCCCGAGGTGGATCGGCTCGGGCGGCGTGTCCGGATCATCCGCCAGATCGATGTAGACCGGCTGCATGACAGGCTGTGGTGGTCTGCCCGCGTCTTGAACGCGTTGTTGCCAATCACGGATGACTGACGCTTGGGGATCGGGGTCGCGCGGGTAAATCATCCAGCCGTCGCCGTGCTTGGCGATCCACCCGGGGTCTTGCTGGCTACCGCCGGTGACCAAAAGTGGGAGTGAGCCGGCGCTGGGCTTAGGCAGCATGTCGATCCCGCTAAGCGAGTTGCCGAAGTCGTTGTCGAACACCGGGGCGGCTTCACTCATCTTGCGGATGTACGCGAAGCTTTCACGGAAGCGTTGGCTACGCTGCTCGTAGGGGATGTTGAGGGCGGGGTACTCGTCCGGGCGGTCGCCCGACGCCACGCCGAGGATGAGGCGACCCCCTGACAAAGCATCAACGCTCGCTGCTGCCTTAGCGACGTGAGCCGGATGGCGCAGCGGCAGGATGATGCTCGCCACGCCCAGCGAGATTGTTTCGGTCTGGCCCGCTAATAGGCCGAGGTAGACAAACGGGTCGTACAGCTGACCCGCGTCACCGAACGACGGCACATCAAACGGCACATCGCGCAGCCAGACGGCCGTGAAACCCAAACTCTCGGCGAGTTGGATACGCCGAACCTGGTCGTGCATGTCGGGCACGCGCGACTGGGTGTACTCCACGACGGGCACGACCAAACCGAGAGACAGCTTCCCCGCGCGGAACACACGGTTGTAGCCTTGATTGAGGCTGGGGAAGCGGGTTGGCAACGCGGCGGTCGTGGTCATGATTCAGTTCTCGATCACGACCTTGCCCATGCCCTTCTTGCTCTCGAGTCGGGCGTGGGCTTCGCCGGCCTGATCCAGCGAAAACGTTGGTTCGTCGAGCACAGGTTTGAGCCCACCGGCCTCGGCGATACTCGCCACGTCGCGCAGGATCGCGGCGTGCTCCTCGCGTTTGTGATTGTGCAGCATCGGGATCAGCATGAAGACTACGTGCAGCGATATACCCTTGAAGTGGGCGGTGGTCAGGTCGAGTTCGCACATCGACACGGTCGAGGCGACCTGGCCATTGAGGGCCGCGGCTTCGAACGAGTTGGCCATGTTGGCCCCGCCCACCGAGTCGTACACGATGTCGAAGCCTGCGCCACTAGTGTGCTGGGCGACATAGTCCTCGACGGACTCGGTCTTGTAGTTGATGGGGGTGGCGCCGAGTTGCTCGATCAGTGCGAGCTGCTTGTCGCCGCCGCCCGTGGCGTAGACGTCGGCCCCCCAGTGCTTGGCAAGCTGCAACGCGACGTGGCCCACGCCGCCTGAACCGCCGTGGACCAAGACCTTCTGACCCGCGGCGATGCCCGCCCGCTTCAGCCCTTCGTAGGCCGTGATTACCACCAGCGGCAGCGCCGCGGCTTCGGCCATCGACAGGTTCTTGGGTTTGGGCGCGATCAGCTTACTGTCTGCCGCGATGTACTCGGCCAAGGTGCCAGGCAAGTCGGCCAGGCCGCCGGCGCAGCCGTAGACCTCATCGCCCACGGCGTAGCCCTCGACACCTTCGCCGATGGCTTCGACTGTGCCCGCAAAATCCATCCCCAGGATTGCGGGGGTGTCGGGTGACAGCGGCAGGTCGTTGCCCATGGTGCGGATCATCGTGTCCACCGTGTTCACGCTCGACGCGGCGATCTTAACCAGCACCTGGCCAGCCTCGGCCTTGGGCTTCTCAATCTCGGCGGCCTCGAAAACAGCATCTGGGCCGTAGTTGTTAATCAACATGGCTTTCATCTTTGATTCCCTTGTATTACTAAGGATTTCGTTTACTGGATTTCTTGAACGCCCATGACCAGATCGTTCCAGTTGCGCTGGTTCTCTAGATCGTGCTCCAAGCCCTTGTCATCGGCGATCTGGAAACGCTTGACAGCAGGAGTCTTACTGGTGGCCTGGTAGAGCCAATACGCCTCGGCCTTGAGCGCTTCGTCGATCGGCTTGTCGATCGATTCGTAGACCATCTGCTTGCAGGCGTTGATCGACCCGGCGGGGAACTTGGCGATCCGCTTGGCGAGGTTGTCGACATACTCACCGATCTCATCAGGCTCAAGCACCTTGTTGACCGTGCCGTAGGCCTCGGCTTCCTCGGCGGTGAAGTCGCGGGCGCTGAGGATGATCTCCAAAGCCCGGCCCAGGCCAACCTGCCGAGCCATGCGCGAAGCCCCGCCGCCGCAAGGCAGGATGCCCATGCCGACTTCCATCTGCATGAACTTGAACTTTCCTCGAGCGGCAAAGCGCATGTCTAGCGCCAAAGCGAGTTCATGACCGCCGCCCCGGGCAAAGCCTTCGAGCTTGGCAATTGTGGCCTGGGGCAGCTTGCTGATGCGTTCACACACCGATTGGAGGTCGAGCAGCTTCGCCTCGTCACGCGACACCGCTTCGGTGGACATGTCCTTTAAGAGGTTCGTGTCGTAGTGGCAGACCCAGATCTCCGGGTTGGCCGACTGGAAAACCACGACCTTGATGTTGCCATCGCGTTCGAGCCTTAAGGCGAGGCTGTTGAGGTCGGCCAGCATCTCCTGCCCCTGGACATTGACCGGCGGGAAATCGAAGGTCACCCACATGACCGAATCTTCGATATGCGTCTTGAACGTCGTGAAGTTGTCGTAACTCATAGGAGTTCCTTGTGTTTGGGGTTGAATGCTGAGTAGACTATGTCATAATTTTATTTTGACAAGTACCCACATTTTTGTAAGTATTGGAAGTTATCCCGCCGGGAACCAAGCCCATGACACGGAAATACAACTGGAAGACGGGTTGCGACGTGGAAGCAACCCTTAGCGTGATGGGTGGCCGGTGGAAGCCGGTGCTGCTGTGTCATTTGTTGGGGGGACGAAAGCGCTTTGGCGAACTTCGTCGCCTGACCCCCAACGCCACCGAGCGGATGATCACGCTACAACTCCGTGAACTCGAAGCCGATGGTGTGGTTGCACGCCACGTCTATCCCGAAGTTCCCCCGCGGGTCGAGTATGAACTCACGGATTTTGGGCGCTCGCTAAAAGAGATTCTTGAACAGATGCAGCAATGGGGCAGCGTATTCAAAGCACGCAAGCAGGCCGAAGAGGTTGCTTCTGAGCAATAGCGGGCGTTAACACAACCACGTGAACCGCGACGGACAAGAACGAGGATGATGTATACACATGCCGCGAAATCATCTTTCGCTCTCCGAAGCCCGCCGTGTCGCAATCACCGCTCAAGGTCTACAGCAACCGCCATCTCCCTCGCAACGCTCAGTCACGGCTCGTAAGATTGGCTCTGTCGTCCAGCAATTGGGTATCGTGCAAATCGATTCGGTGAATGTCCTGGCGCGGGCGCATCTCTTGACTCTATATACGCGGTTGGGTGCCTACGACCCCAAAGCCCTGCATCGTGCGGTGTACGATGGGCAGCGTCGTCGATTGTTTGAGTACTGGGGGCATGAAGCATCTTTGCTACCCGTCGAAACCTACCCGCTCTGGCAGTGGCGGATGGAGGATGCCCGTGCCGGGTCTGGCATCTATGGCGGCCTTGTGCGCTTCCGCAAAGAGAACGCGAAGTTCATCGACGCGGTCCTGGTTGAGATCGAGAAGTGTGGTCCGCTCTCAGCGGGTGAGTTAACTTATGGCGGAAGTTCTCGAGGTTCATGGTGGGGCTGGTCTGAAGGCAAGCGTGCGATCGAATGGCTCTTCTGGGCGGGTCTTGTGAGCACCCATACTCGTCGTAGTACTTTTGAGCGCGTCTACGACATCACCGAGCGAGTTCTGCCCGATACCATCGCCCAATCATCTACTCCGAGCCGTGAGGACGCGCAGCGTGAACTACTCCGCCGTGCGTTGGTTGCCTTGGGCATCGCTACCGAAAAAGACCTCCGCGACTATCTCCGATTCCCTGTCGCAGATGCCCGAGCCCGCCTCGCCGAGTTGATCGAATCCGGCGATGCCATGCCTATCTGTATCGAGGGTTGGCCCGATGCGTACACCGCTCCGAAAACACGGGTTCCGCGTCAAGTTGCTTCACGCGCTTTGCTCTGCCCGTTCGATCCGCTCATCTGGACCCGTGACCGTACCGAACGCCTCTTTGGGATGCGTTTCCGGCTGGAGATCTATGTGCCCGCCGCAAAGCGTGTCCATGGCTACTACGTCTTGCCGTTTCTGATGGATGAAGCACTTGTCGCCCGCGTAGACCTCAAGGCGGATCGCCAAGGTGACACGCTTCGGGTGAAGGCGGCGCATCTTGAAGACAGTGCGCCAAGCGACACGGCGATCGAATTGGCCAAGGAGCTACGAAAACTCGCCGATTGGCTGGGGCTTTCGGGTATCACCGTCGAGCGACGGGGCGGCTTGGCCAATCCGCTTCGGCGAGAATGCCGAGCGTTGGAGTAGGCCATGGGCGTTTCATGCTAGCTGGCAAACTGAATCCATAAACATTTGTTAATAATATATTTATCAAATATTTTGCGGCGCTTGCAGCCAAGAATCGGGCCGGATTGTTGTAGGGTTTGGCCGGGATCTCAGATCTGTAGGTGGGATATTTTTTATACCAATCGGTTTAAACACGTGCTATAATGCCGATACAAGCTATGAGAAAGGAGGCCATGCATGCCTTGGGAAAAATCATTTGATGAGGCCGACGTACTCGACAGTGCAATGGCCGTCTTCATGAAGAAGGGTTACGACTCGACTTCTCTTGCCGACCTGATCGAGGCGACGGGCATCAACAAAGGGAGCCTGTACAACGCCTTCAAGGGCAAGCAAGACCTGTTTACCCAGGCCCTTGTCCGCTACGACACGCAAGCCCGCAGCGCTTATCTGTCGGAGCTGGAGGCAATGGATGACCCGAAGGCCGCTATCGAGCGGTTTTTTGGAGATCTGGTAGCGTCGTCGGCAGATGATCCAGAAAAACGCGGGTGTTTCATCGTGAATACCGCTGGGGATATCGGGGGTCACAGCGACGAGGTCAAGCGTATTGTGGTGAACTCCATGAAGCACGTGGAAGCGTTTTTCCGCCGCTGCATCGAGGTGGGGCAGGCGCGTGGTGACATTCCCGCGTCTGTTGAGCCGCAGGCCACGGCGAAGACGCTGTTCAGTCTGATGGTGGCGATCCGCCTGCTGGGGCGCGGGGCGTACGACCGGTCACAGCTCGAAGTCATTGGTCGGGAGGCTGTCCGTCTCGTCGCGTAAGCCGGTCAGCGCGGCATGTTATTTTTTTGAGATGGTATTGACCGACCGGTTTAGACACGATATAGTTTGTACCGAGTGGTCAAATAAATGCGAAAGGTAAGGTGAATCCTGAGAAAACTGCTTGATTACTACGATCAAGTTTTGACCAATCGGTACAAAATTGCGAGGTGATCTCGCCGGCCAGGAACTTCAACCCCAACCCCAAAGAGGAAACCATGACGACTTACATCCAATACACCGTAGAAACCGCCCCCGAAGCCTCGAAACCCATCCTGGAAACCGTCCAGAAGAAGATGGGTTTCGTCCCCAACCTCATGGCCACCATGGCCGAAGCTCCCGTTCAGGTTGAGGCCTACCTCACCATGATGGGCCTGTTCGAGAAGACCGATCTCAGCCCGACCGAGCGTGAGATCATTCTCATGACGAACAACCGCCTGAACGGTTGCACCTACTGCATGGCCGCTCACTCGACCGTGGCCAAGATGCAGGGCATGGACGCAGACGTGCTCGAAGCGTTGCGTGCCGGCACGCCTATCGCCGATCCCAAACTCGAAGCCCTCCGCAAGTTCGCCGAGATCGTCAACGAGTCGCGTGGCTGGGCCACCGAAGAGCAGGTCGAGGAGTTCATTGCGGCCGGCTACACCAAGCAGACGGTTCTGGAAGTGATCGTGGGCACGAGCCTCAAGGTGCTCTCCAACTACACGACGCACATCGTCAACCCGCCCCTGGACAAGGGCTTCCAGCCGATGGCTTGGAGCCCCGAAGACGCGGCGAGCTGATCGTCCATAGCACTCAACCCTCACCCTCGTTAACCCCACGACACGAAAAGGAGCTCACTATGTCACTTACTCAAGAACTCGCCGACCTCAAAGCCCACGTCCTCGAAAACTTCCCCAAGGAGGTGACGGATCAATTCGCCGACTCCATCGAGCAGCTCAACGCCTCGGGGATCGTTGACGGTGCCCCGAAGGTCGATCAGCAGATCAAGGATTTCTCACTGCCCAACGCATCCGGTCAGCAGCGACGGCTCGAAGACCTCCGCGCGTCCGGACCGGTTGTCATCGTTTTCTACCGCGGTGGCTGGTGCCCTTACTGCAACCTCGAACTGAGGGCTTATCAACAGCAGCTTCCGCAGCTCACGGCCGCCGGGGCCCGGTTGGTCGCGATCACTCCCGAACTGCCCGACAACTCGCTGTCCACCATCGAGAAGAACGAGCTTGAATTCGAGGTACTCTCCGATGTCGGCGCCGAGTACGCCAAGCAACTCGGCCTCGCGTTCTCGCTTCCCGAACAGCTCCGCCCGATCTACGCCGAACTGGGGGGTGACCTCGAGAAGTTCAACGGTGCCGGCCAGTTCGATCTGCCGATCCCGGCCACCTTGGTGATCGACACCGACGGCACGATCGCGTTCTCGCACGTCGATCCCGACTACACGACGCGTGCAAACCCCGAAGACGTGCTGGCGGTGGTCCAGAACCTTGCCCCGGCAGAGGCTCAACACGCCTAAGCCGACACGCGTTTTCGCAGCGTGGGCGAGCTGGATTGCAGTCGCCCACGCTGCGAAGGCGACTTTCACCATGAACACAAGCATCCCTTGATCGCAAAGGAAGACTCCGATGTCCATCGACTTTACACGCGTTAGAGACGGCACCGAAGAGGTTGATGGCGTCAACGTCTTCTTCCGCGAAGCCGGAAAGCCAGGTAAGCAAGCCGTCGTGTTGCTCCACGGCTTCCCCGCCTCCTCCCACATGTACCGGGCGGTCCTCGATCAGCTCGGCGACGAGCACTACCTGATCGCCCCCGACTACCCCGGCTTCGGCAACAGCGACTTCCCGGACCCCGAGATCTACGAGTACACCTTCGACCGCCTCGCCGAGACTGTCGGTGCTCTCTTGGAACAGAAGGGCATCACCGAATGGGTCCTGGGCATGCAGGACTACGGCGCTCCGGTCGGCTTCCGGCTTGCGACCCAGCACCCCGACCGTGTGAAGGGCCTGATCGTGATGAACGGCAATGCCTACGAGGAGGGCTTCGACCCCGAGGCCTCTGCCCCGGTTCGCAGCTACTGGGAGGACCGCACCGCCGAGAAGGAAACGGCGATCGCCAACCAGCTCATGAGCCCCGAAGGGGTGAAGTGGCAGTACACCCAAGGGACCCGCAACCCCGAAGGCATCAACCCGGACAACTGGGCCCTTGACCTGGCTCGACTTGCCCGTCCCGGCCAGACGCGGATGCAGCTCGACCTGTTCTACGACTACCGGACGAATGTCGACCTATATCCGCAATGGCAATCGTTCCTGAAAGACAACCAGCCGCCGACGCTGATCGCGTGGGGCAAGCGTGATCCCATCTTCATCGAAGCGGGAGCCGAGGCGTATCGGCAGCACCTCGATCGCCCCGAGTTCCACCTGTTCGACACCGGTCATTTTGTTCTGGAAGAAGACGCCCCGGCGGTCGTTCCGCTGATCCGTAGCTTCCTCCAAAAACTCAGGTAGACCCCCAAGCCCTGTGGCGACTCACCACGCCCACCCCTCCAAATGATGGTGAACACTCGAAGCCCCTGTAACCCAAGGAGACCCCGCCATGTTTAACGAATCGACCCAACGGATCGCTTTGACCCGGACCCAAACCACACCACAAGCCTTCATCGTGCGAATGGCCTTGCTCGCGGCGGCGCTCGTCGCCACGCTCGGACCGCAGGCCCAAGCGGCCGATCGCGCCTCGGACGCTAAGGCTACAGAGCTGATCGGCAAAGTAGCCGCGGCCGTGGGCAGCTACGCCGACCTCCAAGCCAAAGGCGACGTGCAGTACACCTACGTCTTCCGCGACAACAACACCTTCACGTCGGACATCTCGACGGAGCGGTATCTCTTCGACGGCGAGCTGTCCTGGGGCAGCTACGCTCCGCATCACCACAAGAAGTTCGTCTTCCCCGACCAAGAGGGTGCCGTCGTCCAGGGTTGGGATGGTGAAAGCGCGTGGACCACGCTCAACGGCCAGGTGGTCGCGGAACCGCAAGCGGTGGGCTTGGCCCAGTTCATCCGCAAAACCAACTTCTACTGGTTTTCGATGATGCACAAGCTAAGTGACCCCGGCACGACCCACCGGTACAAGGGCACCCGTGAAGTCAACGGCGTGGCCTACGAGGTCGTCGAGATGACCTTTGACATGCCCGAAGGTGCCCAGTCCGACACCTACTACCTCTACATCCACCCCGAGACCCACCGCGTCGATCGATTCCTCTTCACGGTCGTGGATTTTGGGATCACCGACCCGGTCCTGATGGAAGTCAGCTACCAACGCTTTGGCGACATCCAGCTCCCCGTTGCCCGTCGGTACACACCCGCCTTGTCCTGGGACGGCGATGTGGACCCCAAGGCAGTCTGGATCGACCAGCAGATGACAGATATCCAGTTTGGAAACGGATTCGGCCCCGAGGACTTTGAAGCTCCTCGCTAACGAAGCCGACGCGCGAGAGAGGCCGTGGACTTAAAGTTCACGGCCTCTTTAACATAAATGGACACAGATTGTCTGTACTCAGAAAATTGTCTATTCATGCTTGGGTAGGAGAACCGCAAGAACTGGTTCGCTCATTTTGCCTGTATTAAGACCGCCCATCGTGCTCGCGTCAATCCCGTGGTCATGTATGGGTTTCATCAGATCATTTTCGCTTCAGCGAAGACAAGTGATGGCTTCGGGTTGTCTTTGCTTCGGCTAGGCGCGGGTGTGCTTGCCGGTCATGAACCGCACCCATTGCCCGTCATCATCTTGCAGTTCGCTGGTAAACAGCCAATTGTCCTTGTCGATGATCTCGATGGTGTCTCGATACTTGCCACGACCGCTGCCGTCGAAGTTCGGGCCCTCAGAATCGAGTGGAAGCCGTTTGCCGCTTGCGTCGACGACGCCCTGATAAGGCCAGATGTCGGCCATCATCGAGCCGACAAACGTGCCGACGTATTGGTTCTGTTTCGGATCGAAGCCGAGCGTCATGATCGATGACCACGATTCACCTTCGGCCGACTCGCCGTTGCTCTCGCAAATGACCCACAGGCCGCCGAGGGATCTGCAGGACATGCTGCCGGGTGTCTTGGATGTTGTTCCATCGGGCATTTGGCAGTCGTGCTCAAACTTCCAGTCACCGATCAGTTGTTCAAGCCACCGGTGCTCAGCCTGAGGTTTTGCAAACATCGTTAGTCTCCGTTGATGCGTTGTACGAAGTGTCTCGGCGTATGCGTTACTGGACCGGGTGCCTGGCGCTGTGGACGGATCACTTGTAGCTGTACTTGATGGGGTTGGCGGCGCCGGGCTTGCGGTACTCGTCGGGGATGCGTTTGCCGACGTAGAGCTTTCGGATGTCTTCTGGGGCCTCCTCACCGACGAATCCATATCGCTTCGGTACCGGCTCTCGGCCGGGGAAGTTCTCGGTGGTAGCGGGCAGCCACTCGTGAGAGGTAAACACCGCGACGATTAGCCCGCGACGCACGGCCAGCACGTACTCGGCCTTCTTCGCTTTGGCCGGGCTGACCTTCCACGAATACCGCGTGGCTTCATAAAGGGTGGTCTCCTCGGCGGTGCGGTTGATGTTGATGAGCATCACACGGTGCTGGAACTCGGCGGGCTCGGCTCCATAACGGTTGATGATCTCCTGGGCGTGCATCGCGCCGAAATCACTGCCCGCGCCGCTGACGCTGTTGGTCAGGCCCGGGTACGCGTCGATCAGTGCGGCCTCGACCTCGAAGGCCGTGGTGTCGTCCAGGCCGTGCCGGTGGATGACGTGGGCGACTTCGAAACCCGCCGCCCGGATCTCGTGGATGCGTTTGAGCTTGTCACCGGGGTCATCGGAGTCGATCGCGGCTTGCACGTGCGCGAAGACACGATTGTCCACGCCCTTGCCGACGTAGAACGTCTCGCCGTTCCGCGGATCGATGAGTCGGTAGACGTAGGTCTTGAGTTTCTCCGCGACTTCGGGAGGGAAGGATTGCAGCATCGGCGGCCCCTGAAAGTATGTAATGATCCGTGAGATCGATGGGTTAAACCTGTGCTTGTCTGCCAGATTTATCCAGCTTCACATCTTCGCTTAAGAAGACGTTGATCGCACGCCCGGTGAGCAAAAAAGTTTGGCCAAACACGTCCAAATCGCTATTCGGAGAAGGCTGTTTTGGGTACAATAGTATGTTGCGCAGCACCCTTTCCACCCTGCAGGGCAGAGGCGTGAAGGCGAACTGGTTCAGACGCAGACGGCATGGGCCGGGTGCTCTCGAACAGGTTCAAGCGGCCAACTGGGTATCGCCCTCCACGCAAGCATGGGCTTGTGGACGGAGGGAAACTGCGGTGTCCATCCGGTGCACGGCCTCCCCGCATTGAGCCGTGAACACTGCGTACCGGAGTTGGCTGGCGGCGCTTCCCATGGGGGCGGCAAAGCAGTTCACCTCTGAGGCGGCGGGGCCTCAACCCGACCGCGGATGGGGATCTTCCCGCGACTCGGGCTCCCAATACTCGGAGAAAACACTCAGCGGACTTGCTCCCCGGGCCGGTCCGGCTGAAGGCGCGATCGGTCTGCCTGTTTCGGGCGGCCGACAAGCCATCGAACTGTACGGCCCGGGAACCACCCGCGCGATCGCTACGCGCACCGAGCAAGGAATCCGCCATGAACATCCAGCGTACTCCGATCGAGGAGATTGACCTGCCCCCTGAAAACCAGTCCAAGACTTTTGGGAAGGTTCCCGGGCCAAGGACGCATTCAGGAAAGGCAGGTTGGTTATGGCCAGGAAGCGACACACGCCGGAGCAGATCATCGGAAAGCTCCGGGCG
>JANQPR010000051.1 GCA_028285385.1 Phycisphaera sp. | reverse complement strand
CAGCGCCTCGGGCAGCACCGTGTCGAGTTGCTCCGCGCGTTCGACGCGGTAGCCGCGCCCGCCGCAGGACTTGGCGAAGTCGGCGAAACTCGGGTTGGTCAGCGACGTCTGCCACACCGGCCACTGCCCGGCCCGCTGCTCCTTGGTGATCTTGCCGAGGTTGTCGTTGTGCAGCAGCACGTGCGTGAGGTCCATGCCGTAGTGCACCGCGGTGGTGAACTCCATCGCGTACTGCCCGAAGCCGCCGTCGCCCGAGACGCTCACGACCTTCCGGCCGTAGAACGGCGAGTCGGGCTCCTGCGTCGCCGCCCACGCGCCCAGCGCCGCGGGCAGCGCGAAACCGATCGACCCCAGGTAGCCCGACATCAGCACCGCCTGCCGCCGGCACTCGAAGTAACGGCCGAAGCTGTACGTGTTGTTGCCGACGTCGACGGGCATCACCGCGTCGGGCGGCGCGTGACGCGTGAGCGCCTCGAAGATCGCGGCGCTGTTCACGCCCCGGCCGCGGTCATCGGTGAGCCGGCTGCGCTTCTCTTCCCGCCAGATCGCCCACCGCGCCGCGACCTCGTCGGACTGGTCTTCGGCGGCGGCGCCGTCCGCGACGGCGTCGCGCAGCCTCGCCACCGTCACGCCGATCTCGCCGAGCACCGGGCAGTCGACCGCGTGGAACTTCCCCAGCGTCAGCGGGTCCAGGTCGACCTGGATCGTCGGCTTCTTGGGCGTGATGCCGGTGTGGTTGCTGAACGACGCGCCTAGCACCAGCAACAGGTCCGCCTCGTTCATGAACCACGACGCGACCGGCGTGCCCGACCGGCCCAACACGCCCGCCCCGAGTGGGTGAAACCCGTCCGACGCGTCGCCGTGGTCGGGGATCAGGCCCTTGCCCTTGAACGTGGTCAGCACCGGGCAACGCAGCGTCTCGGCGAGTTCGATGATCGGATCCATGTCGAACTGCGCGCCGTGCCCGACGACGATCACGGGACGCTTGGCGGCGCGCAGCATCTTCGTCGCCTGGGCGAGCGCCGATTCTGCCGGTGACACCGACAACTCGGGCATCCGGCCTTTCGGTGTGCCGGCGGGCGTGTCTTCGTTCAGCGGCTTGCCCGCGACCTCGTCGGGGAAGATGAGGTGTGACACGCCCCGGTCCAGCACCGCGTGTTTGCACGCGAGGTTCATCAACTCGGCGTGAGGCGAGTCGGGCAGCACGGCCTGGGCGTAGACCGCGACGTTGCCGAACGCCTCACGCAGCGGCACCTCCTGGAAGTTGTGCCGGCCTAGGAACTGCGTCGACACCTGCCCCGTGAGCGCGAGCACGGGCGAGCGATCGACGTTGGCGTCCCACAACCCGGTGAGCAGGTTGGTCGCGCCCGGCCCGGCGATCGCGAGGCACGCCGCGGGCCGGCCGGTGAGCTTGCCGTAAGCGCTGCAGGCGAAGCTCGCCGCGCCCTCGTGACGGATGCCGACGTACGTGAGCTTCCCCGCTTCTTCGAGGCGGCGCAGCGCGTCGGCGACGTGCAGGTTCGAGTGCCCGACCATCCCGAAGCACCAGCGCACGCCCCAGTTGACCATCGTCTCGGCCATCACGTCCGACACGTCGCGCCGGTGCGGCTCGGGCGCGGCGAGCGCGACGTACACGCCGTCGCCGCGCCGCTCGACGGGGAAGCTGTCGACCGCGTCGTCGTACGGGCCGGGGACCTTGCCGGTCAGCGGGCAGTAGTCCCACCCGTGCCAGGGGCAGCGCAGGTGCCCGTTCTCGATGCTGCCCTCGCCCAGCGGCCCGCCCTGGTGCGGGCAGCGGTTGTCCAGCGCGCCGTACTGCCCCTCGTGGTGCGTCATGCACAGCGACACCGTGCCGATCGTCACGGTCTTGACGCGGCCCTCGGGCAACTCGTCGGGGTCGAGCGCTTTGTGCCAGGTGAGTTCGACGGGCGTCTCGGCCATGGGGCTCCAATCAAAAGGGGACGCTGGCTGGCTACGTCGGCGGCGTCACGGCGTGTGCGAGTTCCTTGCGTTCCTGGGCCAGTTCCCAGTTCCGCGAGAAGCCGATCACCGTACGGATCAAGACGGTCGCGCCCAACACGAGGCCGTGGTCGTGCTGCCCCGGCCGCCGCCGTTGGGTTCACCGTTCATTGCGACGCCCGTGGCGGCGGCCAGAACGGGAGTGAACAGCGCTGCGCTCAAGCCTCGTCTCCCACCATCACCGCGGCGTCCGTCTCGTTGATCTGTTCCAGCCAGAAGTGTTCCTGTTTCACCAGCGTCAGGCTCCGCCGCACCTCGGCGAAGACGAACGCCATCCCGCTCAGCATGCACAACAAGCCGGCCACGAACGCCACGACGGCGCCCCACCACCCGACCCGCGGCGCGAACGCTTCCACCCCGATCATCAATGAACTGACGATCATGCACATCACCGCCAGCACGAGCAGCAGCAACGCGTTTCGGATGAGCTTGACCAGCCCGAGCAGGCGGTGCGCCTGACGCTCCAACTCGTCGCAACGCTCGGCAAACAAGCGGTGCTCTTCGCCGGTCAGGCTCAGCAGCTTGGCGAGGCCTTCGAGGCGTTCGCGGTGGAAGCCCCGCAGCCGGCCGGTTATCGCGGTGTAACGGGCGAACTGCCCGAGGCACAACAGCCCACAGGCCGAGATAATCACCACCGGGGGGACGAGTTGCTGAACCGGCGAATCCATGGCAGATCGCAGCGTCGTATCGCCCGGCCGAGTGCGTCGGCCGGACGAAGGCATTGTGTCAGAACCGCCGGTTTGGTGCTACGAAAAGTCGGGGTTGTAGTAGAACTTGATGTGCACGGCCCGGCCGTCTTTCCACCGCGTGACCTGGACCTGGTCGGGGTTGAACTTGCCGCCGTCTTTCATGTCGACGGTGAGCTTGTATTCGGCGAAGGTGACGCCGTTGCCCTGGCCGTCGTCTTCGCCGACTCCGATGCTGCGCACCTCGCAGCCGTGGTACGCGGCGACCTGTTCCAGCACCTTCTTCTCGTTGGCGATAATCGCGGCCTTGCCCACGATCCTGGCTCCGTCGGGCTCTTCGTTTACGGCGTCGTCGGCGTAGAACTCCTCCATGCCTTCGACGAACTTGCCATCTTTAAGGCCTTCGATCATTCGACGGGTCTGGTCGAGCAGGGATTCGGGCATGGCGGGGCTCCTTCGAAGGGTTGGTTTCAGGGGCGCTCGTCGCGCCGCCGGACCCGGGGCACGAACGGCGCCTGCGGCGGCGTTATTCCTCCGGAAATCCCCTTGGCGGGGGACGCCTCCTCGAATAGGATGGCAACATCCGCTTTTCAACACGGGAGGTCATGATGCGATTTTCGGGAGCTCCGGCCGGGTTGGCGTTGGCGTTGGCGTGCTTGGGTGCTGCGCCCGCGTCCTTCGCGCAGATCAGTTACCTGTCGCGCGAGAGCTTCATCGGTTACCTGGAGCAGGACTTCGACCTGTTGACCAGCCAGTTCACGTTCGAGCAGAGCGGCAACGACGGCACCACGGGCCTCGGCACGTTCAACAGCTTCGTCGGCATGCCAGGCCAGGCGAACCCGTTCGACGACACGGGGGCCGGGCAGTTCTCGCAGCTTTTCGCCGACGCGATCGAGTTTGACACCCGCGTCCACGCCGAGGAGGACCGCACCGACAACGCGTTCGGTATCTACGACGCCGCGGCGATCAGCCAGTTCGTCGTCGAGTTCCAGGTCGACGAGGATGCGCCGTTCCAGGTGCTTGGCACGCGCTTCGACGCGTCGTTGGGCTCCAGGCCCGGCTCGACCACGTTCTCCCTCACCGGCCCGGGCGTGGACATCTCGCAGAGCTCCGGCGTCCTCGACGAGATCGGCGCGTTCCAGGCCAACCAGACCTACCGCCTCGAGGCCGAGGTCGAGTCGATCGGGCAATACGAAGACGGCTTCCTCGGCGTCAACCGTACCCGCGGCGAAGACCTGGGCTTTGACTTCCTGCTCATCCTTGTAACGGGCGACCCGATCGTCGGCGACTACGACGACTCGGGCCAGGTCGAGCAGGGCGACCTCGACATCGTCCTCCAGAACTGGGGCACCGGCACGTTCACCGGCGACGAAGGCTCGCTCGTGGGTGGTGGCCCGTTCGACGGCACGGTCGACCAGAACGAGCTCGACGGCGTGCTCCAGAACTGGGGCAGCACCGCGGCCCCCGACTTCACGGGTGCGGCGGTGCCGGAGCCGGCGTGGGGCGCGGGCGTATTGGCGCTCCTATGCGCACACCGACGCTCATCCGCCCGTAGGTAGAGCCGGTGCCCCCGCGGGGAGCGCGGCGGGTGGGGCGACGCCTCGCCGGACGGATGGACATTCCCGGACGCGTTTCGTGGTCCTGCGACCGTCGGCCGATTCAACGACCCGAGCGGGGTGAAGAACAGCCGTGTCCCTCGTTGTCTCCGCCGCGACCGGCTCACCACGCCTCCCGCCGGGCGCCTCCGCCGTTTCCGCGTTGCGTCCCGAAGAGTCCCGTCCGAACGCGGGGGCCGGACCGGTTGTCGGGGATCGGGCTGCGGTTGGCGCCGACGCCCGAGACCCGACGCCCGGTCTCAGGCTCTTTCTTTGACAAGTGAAGCAGGGGCGTGCGGCCCCAAGCACAAACTACCCACGGCCGTGGCGTGGCCGTGGACTGCGGGCGGATTCGAATCCGTGTGATTGGAGCACCCGCCCCACAGCCCCTCCCGCGGGGAGGGGAGTCAGGCGCGGGCTCAGTACCGCTCGGCGACCTGGGCCATCGCGTCGTCGATCGGGACGGAGGCGTTGCCGCGGAGGTTGGCGTGCTGCTCGGCGCGGTTGTTGACGAGCTCCTGGCTGACGCCGTAGCGGGCGATGCGGTCCTGGCGTTGCTGCTCGTACTCGTAGCGGAACCACGCGGTCGAGCCGGCCACGATAGTGATCAGCAGCAGGACGAACACCACCGAGACGAAGGTGATGGTGGCGATGTTGAGTTCGCGGGTGGTGCCGTGCATGGTGGGATGAACGGTAGAGGGGTCGAATGATCTTCCGTGGGCGGCTTAGTCCGCGTGGACCGGGGCCCAGACGTTGGTGTCCAGGGCGAGCGACTCGTGCATGCGGGGGTCGTTCTTGGCCACGAGGCTGTGCCGGGCGGCGCGCTTGAGCGCGGCGGCGAGCAGCAGGCAGACCATGCCGGCCAGCGTGAGCAGGTCGATCGGCAGCATGTCGAGCCCGATGCTCGGCGAGCTGAACATCGGCATCACGTACCAGTAGAGGTCGACGTAGACGACGACGAGCATCCACACCGCCATCACGACCCGCCAGAACGGGTGCCGCTTGACGTGCTTGCTCAGCAGGATCGCGAACGGCAGGAACAGGTGGAAGAACAGCAGGAACAGCGCGACCCACGACCAGCCCGAGTTGAAGGTCGGCGCGGCGGGGTCGCTGCCACCGCCGCCGCCGGTACCGCCATCGAAGAAGGTCCCCGCGACGGTGGTGACGCCGCGGATCTCGAACCAGTACGTCGTCTCGGGCAACGAGGCGTACCAGATCAGCATGAACTGGCTGAAGCTGACGTAGCCCCAGAAGAACACGAAGGCGAACAGCAGCTTGCCCAGGTCGTGGAAGTGCTCGGTGGTGACGTTCGGCAGGTAGCCGCGCTTGCGCAGCACGGTGATCACCAGGATCATCGTCGCCAACCCGGCGGTGAACGCGTTGGCGAAGAAGATGATCGCGAACATCGTCGAGAAGAACACCGGGTCGATCGACATCAGCAGGTCGGTCGACATGAACGTGACCAGCAGGGCGAAGGCGATGACCGACGCCGGGGCGTACTTCTCGCGGGTGTTGGTGAGCGACGGGTCGGCGGTGGCGTCCTGCTTGACCGAGAGCTTCCAGTACCCGACGCCGATCAGGGCGAACGCGGCGAAGTAGACGACCCAGCGCAGGGCCCAGAACCACTTCTCGAACCACGGGTACTTGACGCCCATGTAGTACTCGACAGCGCCGCTGTACCACGTGCCCCAGTCGTCGGGGTTGTTGTTGCCGATGAAGCTGGGCGGGCCGTGGTGGGCGCCGTGGTCAGACGCGTGGTCGACGTCGTGATCGTCGCCTGATTCACCACCGGCTTCACCGTGACCGTCGGCCTGTTCGGCGATCACGGCGACGGCTCCGACCGGCGAACCCGAGCCGTCTTGCTCGAGCGTCGCGTGGTGGCCGCCATGCTCGGCGTCCTTGGCCCAGATGTACGGCGAGCCGCTGCCGGTCGCGACGAACACGGCCAGCGGGATGAACAGCACGGCCATGGTCGGGACACAGGCGGCGAAGGTCTCGGCGATCCGGCGGACCATGCCGGACCAGCCGGCGCGGAAGAGCGTGGTGATGATCGTGAAGAACAGGCACCCGAGCACGATGGCGAAGCAGAAGGCGTACGCCGTGAGGTACGCGAAGCCGAAGCGGTCGATCCCGTCGGGGAAGAACAGCGCGAAGATCAGGGCGACCAGCAGGCAGACGGCCCCGACGCCGAGCAACGGCATGAACGCCTTGCCGGCGCGGTTGCCCAGCACGGCGGTGTCGGCGTCGGTCAGGGTGGCGGTGGCGTGGTGGGCCATGGGGCGTAGCGGGGTCCGTCGGGGATTAGTCGCGGTCGGCGAGGGCGGGCGTCTCGGCTTGGTCGAGCCGATTCCAGGCCGACCGCACCTGCTCGGGTTTCTGGGCGAACTGCAGGGCGCGGACGTAGGCGACGATCGCCCAGCGGTCTTCGACCGACAGCGCGTGCCCGTAGCCCGCCATGTTGCCCTTGCCGTTGGTGATGGTGTTGTAGAGCTTGCCCTCGGCGTAGAGCTCCGGGCCGTAGAGCATCCGCCCGGTGGTCTCGTCCTCGGCGAGCAGGCTGGCCGCGGGGACCCACGCGGTGCCCAACGAGATGCCCGGGTCCTTGTTCATTTGCAGCTCGGTCCCGCGGGTGTTGACGGTGCCGTTGCCCCGGCCGTCGTAGCCGTGGCAGACGGCGCACATCGTGTCGTACTTCAGTTGGCCGCGCTGGACGAACAACTCGTCGACCGCGAGTTGTTCGGGGAAGCCGCGGAGGTACTCGGTCTGGACCTCGCTGCCGTTGGCGGTGAGGACGAAGCCGCGGGCGAGGTGGTCGTCGGCGTCGAGGTGGCCGCGGGCGACGGTGCCGGGCACGGCGGGCCGCATCGCTCGGCCGTCGTCGAACACCGGGGTGCTCGCCTGGGCCTTGAGCTTCGGCTGGTTGTCCATGTCCTGCCAGAGGTGGATGCGCGGCTCGTCGTGGAAGCTGAACCGGTGCTTCAGGAACAGCGACAGCGGCACCCACGACGCGACCAGCCCGATCACGGCGACCGCGATCAGCCAGAACGGCGGCTTCGGCAAGAACAGGCGGAGGTCGAGGTCGGGGAGTTTCATATGCGGCTAGCGTCGACGCCGACGCTTCACGGGGTCAGTAGTTCACGATGTCCGTGTTCAGGGCACCCTTGTCCTTGAGGAACGCGGCGGTTTGCTGTTCGTCGAAGTTGCGGTCGGCGGCCTCGATGCTCAGCACGAACCGGTCGTCGGTGGCGCGACGCATCAGGTCGCTCTGGAACAGCGGGTTGTAGAGCATCGGCAGCTTGTTCAGGAAGAACATCGCAAACACGGCGGTGTACGCCGAGAACATGATCGTCAGCTCGAAGATCACCGGGATGTACGCGGCCAGGGACCAGTACGGCTTGCCGGAGATGAGATACGGGTACGGCTCGAGGGCCACCGGCACGCCCGGCAGCGGCGCGTCGACCATCCCCATCGTGTAGCTGGTCATCACCAGGCCCAGCGCCATCCCGGTCAGGCCCGCGAGCAGCACGATCCAGGGCAGGATGGTCGGCCGGACGCCGAGCGCCTCGTCGATGCCGTGGATCGGGAACGGCGTGTGCACGTCCATCTTCCGGTAGCCGGCGTCGTAGGCGGCCTGCGTGGCGCTGATCACGTCGGTGACGTTGTCGAACTCGGCGAGGATCGCGAACGGGCGCGACGGGGCCTCGACGAACGCGTCGTCGCCAACGGTCGCGGGCTGCGGCGGGGCGGCGAGGGTGGTCACAGCGTCGACCCTCCTTCCGGGGCGGGGTTCGTGTCACGGGGCGGCGGGTTGTCGCCGAGGTCTTCGTCCGTGCGGTAGTCGGTGTGGCGCCAGTCGCGGGGCGTCATCTCGTCGTGGTGGCTGTGGCCGTGGGCCTGCGGCGTCACGGTCTTGGCCTCGGCGATGGCGACGGTCGGCAGGAACTTCAGGAACAGCAGGAAGTTCGTGAAGAACAGCCCGAAGCTCCCGATGAACAGCCAGATGTCGACCCACGTCGGCGCGAACTGGTCCCAGCTCGACGGGATGAAGTCGTTCGAGAGCGACGAGATCACGATCACGTACCGCTCGAACCACATGCCCGCGTTGACCGCCATCGCCGCGATCATGATCGTCCACGGGTTCAGCCGGAACTTCTTGACCCACATGAGTTGCGGGATCACGCAGTTGCAGACGATCAGCGCCCAGAACCCGGGCGACTCGGGACCGAACAGGCGGAACAGGAAGATCGCCCGCTCGTAGTGGTGCCCGGAGTACCAGGCGAAGAAGAACTCCGCGGCGTAGGCGTAGGTGACGATCATGCCCGTGCCGAGCATGACCTTGCAACAGTTCTCGATGTGCCGCTCGGTGATAATGTCCTTGAACCCGAGCAGGTAGCGAGCGGGGACGGCGAGGGTGAGCACCATCGCGAACCCGCCGTAGATCGCCCCGGCGACAAAGTAGGGCGGGAAGAATGTGGTGTGCCAGCCCGGCAGCTGCGCGACCGCGAAGTCGAACGAGACGACCGAGTGCACGGAGAGCACCAGCGGCGTGCAGAGCGCGGCGAGCAGGAGGTAGGCCTTCTCGAAGCGGTGCCAGTGCCGGGAGCTGCCGGTCCAGCCGAAGGACATGACGCCGTAGATGATCTTGCCGATGCGGTTCTTGCAGCGGTCGCGGAGGGTGGCGATGTCCGGGACCATCCCGGTGTACCAGAACAACAGCGACACGGACGCGTAGGTCGAGACGGCGAAGACGTCCCAGAGCAGCGGCGAGCGGAACTGCGGCCACATCGCCATCTGGTTGGGGTAGGGAAACAGCCAGTACGCCAGCCACGGCCGGCCGACGTGGATGCCCGGGAAGATGCCGGCGCAGACGACGGCGAAGATCGTCATCGCCTCGGCGAAGCGGTTGATGGAGGTGCGCCAGTTCTGCCGGAAGAGGAAGAGGATGGCGGAGATCAGCGTGCCCGCGTGGCCGATGCCGACCCAGAACACGAAGTTGATGATCGGGAAGCCCCACATGTTGGGGGTGTTGTTGCCCCAGATGCCGACGCCCGTGGCGAACAGGTACCCGATCAACGCGAAGAAGAGCCCGGCGAGCGCGACCGACGGCAGGAAGATCGCCCACCACCAGATCGCCGGCCACGACAGCGCGACGCCGGCCACCTTGTCGGTGATGCCCTTGAAGTCGAGTTGCCCGAGGACGAGCGGCGCGCGGCGGGTCGGGTCCTCACCGGTGTTGCGGTGCGGGTCCTGGAGCGTGGCGTCGTAGCCGGGGGTGATGGAAGCCATGGGTTAGTGCGCGGCCTCGGCGTGGTCCTTCTCGTCGGCTTTCTTCTTGGGTTTGATCGCCGGGTTGGTCAGCATCGCGAGGTACAGGGTGCGCGGCCGGGCGTTGAGCTCTTCGAGGAGCTTGTAGGCCCGGGGGTTGTGCTGCTGCTGCCGGGACACGGCCGAGTCCGGGTCGTTGAGGTCGCCGAACGTGATCGCGTCGGTCGGGCAGGCGGTCTGGCAGGCGGTGCGGACCTCGCCGTCCTGCAAGAGGCGGTCCTCGTCGGTTACCGGTTCGCCGGCGGCCTTGCGGCGGGCCCAGTCGGCCTTGGTGTTGATCTTGGTGCGGGTGATCCGCTGCGTGCAGTAGGTGCACTTTTCCATGACGCCCCGCATGCGGACGGTGACGTCGGGGTTGAAGACCATCCGGCGGACTTGGTCGATCACGTCGCCCTGCTGCATGTCGGGGAACGCGAGCCAGGGCTTGTTCTGCACCTCGACGCCGACGTTCTTGGAGCGGAAGAAATCGGAGTCGAGCTTGGCGTGGTAGTCGAAGTAGTTGAACCGCCGGACCTTGTACGGGCAGTTGTTGGAGCAGTACCGCGTGCCGATGCAGCGGTTGTAGACCATCGTGTTGAGGCCTTCGGTGTCGTGCACGGTGGCGGCGACGGGGCAGACCTGTTCACACGGGGCGTTCTCGCACTGCTGGCAGGCGACGGGCATGTGCACCGACTGGATGGCGTCGCTGCTCTGCGCGGTCGGGTCGCCCTTGAAGTAGGTGTCGATGCGGAGCCAGTGCATCTCACGAGACTTGAGCACCTGGTCCTTGCCGACGACGGGCACGTTGTTCTCGGCGGTGCAGGCGGCGACGCAGGCGTTGCACGCGATGCAGGACGCCATGTCGATCGTCATGCCCCAGGCGTGGGGGATGTTGAACGTGTCGGGGCCGAGCGGGTTGGGCTGGACGAAGCTGTCGCCGTCGTCGGTGACGCCCGGCGGGTCGAAGAGCTGCAGCCGGACGTCGGTGTGCTTGCCCTCGGTGGCGTAGTTGGGGTTGGCGAGGTACTGCTCGAGGGTGGCTTCCTTGATGAGGTAGCCGGAGGCCCCGAGCTTGCCCATCCGCTTGTTCTTGGCCCAGTTCTCGACGAAGCCCTTGCCGGCGTTGTCGAGCTTGCCGGGGTCGATGAGGTGGTGGTCGACGGTGGTGGCGAGCGGGGTGTGGCCCGGGGCTTTCTCGATCGTGCCGACCGCGTGGCCGAGCGATCCGAGGCGGCGGAGCGGGTAGGCGTTGTGCCCGACGCCGGTGCCGATGTTGCCGGTGACTTCCCGGCCGCCGCCGAGCGGGAGCACGACGGTGCCGCGGGCCTGCCCGGGGTTGACGAAGCAGGGGAACTCGACGGTGGTCTCGCCAACCATGACCGCGACGTGGTCGCCGTTCTGGACGCCGAGCGCCTCGGCGTCGAGCACCGCGAGGTGAGCGGGGGTGTCCCACGTCACCTTGGTCATGGGCTGCGGCAGTTCCTGGAGCCAGCCGTTGTTGGCGTGCCGGCCGTCGTACGCGGGGCCGGGCCGGAAGACGACCTCAACCTGATTCTCACCGGCGGACGCGGCGGCTCCGGCGGGCTTGGCGCGGTTGGGCTTGTCGTTGACGGCCGGGAGTTTGATGCCCGGGACGAGGCCGTCGTGGACGAAGCTGCGCCAGGTCTTCTCGGCGTCGAGGCCGGTGATCGGGCCGCCCCAGCCGCGGGTCTGCGGGTTGTAGCGGGCGACGGCGTTTGACTGACCCGACGCGACCGAGCCGACTACCCCGGACCACGCCCGGCGGATCAGGTCGTACCCGGCGGTGAGTTGGTCGCCGGTCGCCATCGCGGCGACTTCGATCGACGACTTCCCGCCGAAGAGCGGCTCGATGATCGGCTGCTGCAAGAGGACCGTGCCGTCCCAGGCCTGCCCGTCGCCCCAGCACTCGAACGGGTGCGCCATCGGAAGGTGCCAGCCGGACACGGCCGAGGTGTCGTCGAAGTAGAGCCCGAGTCGAACCACCGTTCCGGCCTTGCCCATCGCGTCGGCGAGGCCGAGGTCGGCGGGGGCGTCGAAGGCCGGGTTGCCGCCGAGCACGAGCAGCGTGTCGACGTTGCCGGCGTTGAGCTTCTCGATCAGCAGCTGCAGGTCGTTGCTCTGTAGCGGGCGTTCGGCGGCGGGTTCTTCGGTGACGGTGATGGTCTTGCCGAGGTTGCCCAGCGCGTCGTTGATCGCCCAGACCAACGCGTGAACGGAAGCGGGCTGCGAAGCGCCGGCGACAACGATGCTCTGGCCCTTGGCGGCCTTGAGGTCCTTGGCGAGGTACTCGACGAACGCGCCCGAGCCGTTGAGATTGGCGTCGTGCTCGCTGCCGAGCACGCCGAGCTTCGCGGCCAGGGCGTTGAGCAGCGTCGGGACCGCGCTGGGCTTGACCTGGACGTGGTCGTCGGCGGCGGCGAGGGTCGGCGTGAACTCCGGGCCCGCGGCGTACAGCCGGTTGATCGAGCCAGACGGCTTGTCGTTCCGGTCGCTGGGGTCTGCGGCGCGCCGGTTCTTCGCCCAGCCCTTGGCGTTGCGGATCGCGGTGGGGTGGTCGTTGAGGAAGTCGCAGTCGAAGCAGGCGATGACCTGGGCGGCGGCGGTGTCGTAGTGGGCCCGCTTGGCTTTGCCGAACGCGAGCTCGGAGCCGGCGACCTCGCTGTCGCGGTTCAACGGCGACCAGGTGTGCCACGAGCCGCTTCCGAACTCCCGCTCGAATCGGTCGCGTAGGTCGGCGGCGGCAGGACCGGACATCGGCTCGGCGAGCACGGCGACCTTATTGCCGGCAAACACATCCGCCTGCGCGAACGCGTCCCAACTCGACAGTTCGGTCTCGATCTTGGCATCGCCGCCTTCGCCGGTTTGCGAGACCTTGAGGACGCCGCGCGACCGGTCGGGGTCGTACATCTCCAGCGTCATCGACTGGGCCCGCGGGTCGGCGACGCCGACGAACGCGTCCAGCTTGTGGATCGCGTGGACGTCGCCGGACTCGGCGGCCTTGGCGAGGACCCTGACGGTCTCGGGGTCGCCGACGGTCGGGTCGAGCGGGCTGCCGTCGGCCTTGATCGGTCGGCCGTCGAAGCTGGTGACGAACAGGCCACGGGCGTAGCCGTCGCGTTCGACCATGGAGGCGAACTTCTCGGGCACGCCGGGCATCGTGCCGTCCGGCCGGGCGTTGTAGGCCAGCACCTGTTCCTTCGGCCACCGCCGGCAGCCGGTCAGGGTCAGGCCCGCGAGTGCCATGGACGCCCCGGCCAAGGCCATGAACTTCCGCCGACCCAAGGCGAGCAGCTCGTCGGGGTCGTACTGCGGGAACTCGTTGAGCAGGGACTCGCGGACGGCGGGGGAGTCGGCCCGTTCGTTGAGGCTGCGCCAGTAGGTCAGCCCGACGGGCTCGTGGGTGCTCGCGGTCGCGAGGGAGTCGGTTTGCTGAATGCCGTTGGACACGCGGGTTCGGTTCCCTAAGTCGTTAAGTGGTTCGGACGGAGTTTTCGCCAAACCGCTAGATCACTCACTCACCGGTGACAGGTCGAGCACGCCTGCATGTAGTACTTGTTGTGGATGTTCATCTCGCCCTTGATGCGGGTGCCCACGAGCAGCTGCGCCGCGTCCTCGTCGCCTTCGTCGATCTGGCCGGCGGCGATCGCGGCGACGGCCTCCGGTTCATCCAGCGCGGACCAGGTCATGTTCGTGACCTCGTCCGCCGGGCGGAGGTACTTCTCCGGCTCGCGGTGGCACTCGATGCACCAGCTCATGCTCAGGTTCTGCGCCTGGTACACGCCTTCCTCGCCCATCTGGTCGACGCGGCCGTGGCAGGTGACGCAGCCGATGCCCTTGGTCGTGTGCGCGGCGTGGTTGAAGTAGGCGTAGTCGGCGATGTCGTGGACCTTGATCCACTCGATGGGCTCGCCCGACGCGTAGCTGTCGTAGAGCGGCTGGAGCTTGGCGGAGGCCTTCTTGATGCCCATCGGGGCGTCGGGGCTGTTGCCGTGGCAGGCGATGC
Organism: Phycisphaera sp.; assembly: GCA_028285385.1. GTDB lineage: Bacteria > Planctomycetota > Phycisphaerae > Phycisphaerales > Phycisphaeraceae > CAZIXN01. Next base: position 13,511 of record JANQPR010000051.1, on the reverse strand, counting down.
AGGTCTGCGTCGGCGGGACCGCGGCGAAGGCGGCGTGCTCCACCGTGGTGTGGCAGTAGGTGCAGTCCATCCCGAGCTGCCCGACGTGCGTCGCGTGGCTGTAGGGGATCGGCTGCTCGGGCCGGTAGTGCAGGTTGAGGTTGTCGGGGTTGAGCCCGAGGTAGACGGCGGTGGGCGCGTACATGCCGCCGCCGATCACGCCGAGGACCAACAACGGCAGCACGTAGTTCGCCCAACGCGGGAACACAAACTTGTCGGGGCTGGGGCTCTTGCTCATCTCGGTCGGGCGGTTGGCCGGGTCGTCCGTGGTTCTGGCCGCGTGGTCGGGTCCGACCGGGTGGCTCGGTGGCGCCTTCGACGGAAGCCGTTACTTCCCGGGGCCGAGGCGTCCGCAACGCGACGCGTCTTCGGTTCGTTCGGGCGGCCCGGCTTCAAGCCAAGAGGCAGAGCCCAAACAAGATCAAACTCATCGGTTCGGCGGCGCTGCGCCGTCCAAACCAGACTTAAAGGGGAGCATAGCGTTTGCCCGGACGTGCCACAAAGCGGCGGGGCGGAAAAACACCGTGAAAATCAGTCTCAACAAAGCCTTGCGCCTGCCGTCATGAACTCAGCCCTCTGCCGGCGTCATGCCCTGTCCGAGCGCCGCCGCCGCGGGCCGCATCGCCACCAACAGTGTCAGCAGGATGCCCGCCAGCAACCCGCCCGGCAGCGTCGCCTCCGACACCATGCAGCCGATCAGCGCGAGCACCGCGCCGATCTCGATCGTCGCCCACACGATCATCAGCCCCTTGAAGTAGGTCGCCGGGTCGGCCGGGCGCGACTCCCAGCCGGCTCGGATCACGTGGCCCTTGATGAACAGCATCGTCGGCACCACCAGCACCGACCACGCCGCCGCCAGGTAGAACAACGCCCCGGCGTGGCTGTCCTGCCCCTCGATCTCCCACAAGGCGATCACGCCAAACGCCACCAAAGCCGCGACGAACGCGAACCACGCCCAATACGCCTGCGTCAGCCACCCGGCCGTGTCACGATCCAGCCCGTCCCGGCTCATGTGCGTCCACCTTTCTCGAAGCAGGAGAGCGCACGATACCAACGCGACAACGCGTCGTCGATCCGATTCGGATGTGGTGTCGCTTCACCGCAAAGCGGCGGCGTCGACGCCGCCGCTCCCCCCCAACCATCACCTCACACCGCCGCACGGCTCTCCAACTGCTCGATCAGGTCGTACATCTCCTGACCCGTCTCGCACTTCTTCATCTGCTCTCGCACCACGACGTCGATCAGCATCTGCGAGATCTTCGACAACGCCGTGATGTGCGGGCCGGTCTGGTCCAGCGGCGACGCGAGCAGGATGATCAGCTCGACGGGCTTGCGGTCGATGCTGCCGAAGTCGATCGGCTCGGCGGTGCGCCCGATCGCCATGCGGAGCGTGTCGACGCCGTCGGTCTTGCCGTGCGGCACCGCGATGCCGCCGCCGATGCCGGTGGTCCGCGTCGTCTCCCGCTTCCAGATCGCGTCCTTGAGCTCGTCGGCGTCCTCGATGTCGGTCTTCTCGACCAGCAGGTCGGCCAACTCGAAAATCGCCGCCTGCTTGTCGGGTTGCGACAGCGGCACCACGATGCAGTCGGGCTGGAGGATGTCGGTCAAACGCATGCCGCGCACGCTCCGTTCGAACCACGGCGGAACCGAACCCGACACGCGTCGAGGCCGAATCGATAAGAGTACCCCGCGCGTACACCCCCGGCAAACCAAACCGTCGCGCCCGGCCCACGATCCCGAGGCCGTGGGCCATGCGCCGCGAAGGCATAGCCCCGCACCCGCTACCCTCCCCCCGTGGAAACGGACGCCAACCCGCCCCCGGACGTCGACCGGCCACCCGCGGCGGCGGCCCCGCCCGGGTTGGGGGTTGCCGAGCCGACCGCCGACGCCCCGGCAAGCGACGTCGCCGCCGTTCTCAAAAACCAGTTCGGGCACGACGCGTTCCGCCCGATGCAGCAGCGCATCGTCGCCGACGCCCTTGCCGGCCGGGATGTGTTCGTCATCCTCCCCACCGGCGGCGGCAAGTCGCTGTGCTACCAGCTCCCCGCGGTGGTGTCGCGACAGCGCGCGATAACAGATGGCGAAGTCCCGGGGGTGACGGTCGTCGTCTCGCCCCTCATCGCCCTGATGCAGAACCAAGTCGACGTGCTGCGCGCCAACGGCGTCGCCGCCGCGTTCCTCAACTCCACGCTCGACCTGCAGGAGCTGCACGAGCACGAGCAAGCCGCGATCAAGGGTGAACTTGATCTTGTCTACCTCGCGCCCGAACGCCTGATGACGCCCAACGGCCAACGCTGGCTGTCCCGCGTCCCGGTCGCGCGCTTCGCCATCGACGAGGCGCACTGCATCAGCGAGTGGGGCCACGATTTCCGCCCCGAGTACCGCCAGCTCGGCGACCTGCGCTCCGCGCTCGACGGCAGGTTCGCCGACGTGCCGATCATGGCGCTGACCGCGACCGCCACGCCCCGCGTCGCCGACGATATCGTCCGCCAGCTCAACCTCCGGCAAGCGGCGCTGCACCGCGGCGGCTTCGAGCGCACGAACCTCACCTACGAGGTCCGCCCCAAGCAGCGCGTCGTCGAGCAGACGTTGACCTACCTCCGCGAGCACCCCGACGACGAAGGCATCGTCTACTGCCAGTCGCGTGCCAAGTGCGAGCAGATCGCGCAGAAGCTGAAGCAGGCCGGCGTCGAGGCGCTGCCGTACCACGCGGGGCTCACCGCCGAAGTCCGCGACGCGAATCAACACGCTTTCATCTTCGGCGACGCCCGCGTCGTCGTCGCCACCATCGCCTTCGGCATGGGCGTGGACAAGCCCGACGTCCGCTTCGTCTTCCACGCCGACCTGCCCCGCAACCTCGAGGCCTACTACCAGGAGACCGGCCGCGCCGGGCGCGACGGCCTGCCCGCCCGCTGCGTCCTGTTCTACTCCGGGGGCGACCGCAGCAAGGTCGAGTTCTTCATCAACCAGAAACCCGACGCCACCGAACGTGAACACGCCCAGCAGCAGCTCGCCGAGATGGTGCGGTACTGCCACACGACCGCATGCCGGACGAAGGTCGTGCTCGCCCACTTCGGCGAGGACCTCGAAGGCGAGTGCGGCCACTGCGACAACTGCCTGGAGCCGCCGCGCGTCCGCGACGTCACGGAAGACGCCCGCAAGCTGCTCTCCGCCGTCGCCCGCACCGGCCAGCGTTTCGGCCTGTCGCACGTCATCGACGTCCTCCGCGGCTCGGCGTCGCAGAAGGTGCTGTCCCGCGGCCACCACGAGCTCAGCGTGCACGGCATCGGCAAAGACGACCCGGCCGGGCACTGGCGCGCCGTCGCCGAGCACCTGATCGCCGAAGGCTTCCTGGTGCAGACGCCCGACGAGTACCGCACCGTGACCCTGACCCCCGAAAGCAAGCCGCTGCTCAAGGGCGATGTCGGAGTCGAGATGCCCGTCAGCCGCGCCATGCGCGAGAAGGCCGCCGGCGCACGTCGCCCAGCGACGACGAACATCGAACTCTCCGACGGCGACCACGCCCTGTTCGAGTCGTTGCGCCAACTCCGAAAGCGCCTCGCCGACGAGCAGGGGGTGCCACCGTACGTCGTCTTCGGCGACGCCGCCCTCCAACAGATGGCCGCCGAGCGCCCCGCGGACGAGTCGCAGTTCCTCGCTATCTCCGGCGTCGGCCAGACCAAACTCCAACGCTACGGCCCGGTCTTCCTCGAAGCCATCGCCGCCCACTCGTGAAGCGTCGCGCGCGGCGACGCGTTCCCCAAAATGACCGCTGACGTGACCCACGCCCGCCCACACCGCCCGCTGCTCCGTTGCCTGACGATCGCCTGCTGCGCGGTCGTGCTGATCGGCTGCGCAACCACGCCGCCCCCTCCGACGACGACCGGCTCGGGCCTCGCCGGCCGCCCCGCACCGTTCCGCTCGGCACCCGGCGACCTGCGCGTCATGGTCTTCAACCTCCGCGTCGCCTTCGCCCCCGACATGGGCAACCACTGGGACCACCGCAAGGACCTCGCCCTCGACACCATCCGCGCCTTCGACCCCGACATCCTCTGCACCCAGGAGGTCTCTCTCGGCCAGGCCGACGACCTCTTCGAGGCCCTGCGTTACGACTACCGCTTCGTCGGCGTCGGCCGCGACGACGGCTCGCTCGACGGCGAGATGTGCACCGTCTTCGTCCGCCGCAACCGCTTCACCTACCGCGGCGAGGCCCACCACTGGCTCAGCGAGACGCCCGACGTCCCCGGCAGCACGAGCTGGGGCACGTCGATCCCCCGCCTCGTGACCGTCGTCCGCCTGCGCGACCGCGCCACCGACCGCACCTTCTTCGTCTTCAACACCCACTTCTCCGCCTGGTCCGCCAAAGCGAGAGAGCGCAGCGCGGTCCTGCTCCGCGACCTGATCGAGCAGACGGCCGGCGACGCGCCCGTCATTGTCGCCGGGGACTTCAACGCCGGCGAAGGGTCCAAGCCGTACCGCACGCTGATGCAGACCCGCACCGCCGGCGGCACGCTGCGCGACACCTACCGCGACGCCCACCCCGTCCCGACTCGCGGCGAAGGCACGAAGCACAACTTCCGAGGCCGGCTCCAACGCCGCGGGGCCCGCATCGACTGGGTCCTCGCCTCGCCGGCGTTCGACACCGTCCACGCCGCGATCGACCGCTCGAACCTCGCCGGCCGCTACCCGTCCGACCACTTCCCCGTCCACGCCGTGCTGCGCTGGCGTGCGGCGGAGTAGATACGTCTGCGTTCCACGGTCGTGTGTACCGCCAACGCCGAGGATATCTCTTCCCCGTCATTGAGCGCCGGGCGGGAGGTCAAAGACGAGTAGTCGGGGGCCCGCGTCAGCTTCCGGGGCGTCGGCGTTCTCGGCGTGGAGTTGGCGGACGGGGTCGGCGTCGGGCAGTTGGATCGCAACGACGCGGGTGGCGTCGGCGTTGGTGGCGAGGCCGTGGTTGCGGAAGCTCGACCACGGGCCAACGAAGCGGGGGCCGACGATCTTGCCGTCGCGGAGGTCGAGGCGCATCAGCCAAGTGCCGGAGCTGCCGTTGCGGTGGGTGAACCATGCGAAGGCGGAGGGGTCGCGCAGCGGCACCGTGCTGATACCGCCGTCCTGCCAGTCGTTGCGGTCGATCTCTAGCGTGCAGGTCCAGTCGGTCGGGGCGGGGCCGGCGTGGCGGAGGACGCGCAGGCGTTCGTTCTCGTAGCTCTCGAAGAGCGCGCGTTGCGGGTTGAACGGTCCGCGCGGCGACCAGCGGACCAGAGGCGTGAACGCGTAGGGGCTGGCGACGGGGCGGGCGGGCGCTGCTTCGTCGGCGTTGTCCGCGTCTACGGCTGAACCGGCCAGCAGGAAGCGTTGCAAGCGCATCTCGTTGCGGTAGTGCCAGGCGGCGGGTTGGCGGTAGTCCGGGCCGCGGCCGGTTCGGGCGGTCCAGACGTCGAGTGCCGTGGCGTCCGGCGTGAACCAGAGGTGATGGAAGCGCGGCATCCAGGTCTGCCAGGCGCCGTGCCTGAAGCGCGGCTGCTCGTGTTCGATCAGGACGGTGGGCTTGAGCGCGGGGCCGTCCCAGCGTTCGAGTCGCCAGAGCTCGCGGGAGAGGACGACGCCGTGCCACCAGCGGTTGGTGAACCGCAGGTCCATGGCCCACACGAGCAGGTCGGCGTCGGGGGGACCGAGCCGTGGGAGCGGTCGGAGGATCAAGTTCGGCTCGCCTTGACGCGACCAACGGGTGTCGCCGGTGTCACGGTGGAGGCGGTGCACATCGATGCGCGGGGCCCGGCCGGCGAGCGTGCTGTTCCACGAGTCGCCGGGCGTGGCGTCTTGGGTCGCGACGGTGACGAACAGCAGCGGGCCGCCGTCGGGGAGCACCGCAAGCCGCAGGCTGCCCGCCGCGCCGAGCGCCCGGCCGATGTGGTCCGCCTTGGGCGTGTCGACTTCCCACCGCTTCGTGCCGGCCCCGACATCGACGGCCAGCAGACGGGAGATATCCACCCACCGTGGCCGCGGGTCTTTCTCGTCCGGAGCGGCTTCGCGTTTCCGGTGGGAGTAGCCGACGTAGGCGGTGTCGCCGTCGGGCGTCAGAGCGAGCGCCCAGACGTTGACGTGCCCGTCGGGTCTCGGTTCCCCGAAGGTGAAGCGCAGCTCGCGGTCGGCCTGCGGCCGCGGGTCGAGCTCGTCGGGTGGGGCGGGCAAAGTGATCCGGCGCTCGGGCTCGAGGCCCCGGATCGGGTCGGGCTGGTGCGGGTCTTCCGGGTCGAATCGCGAGTGAACCGGGGCGAAGGCGTCGGCGATGCGTCGGGCAAGCTCGGGGTTGTAGGCCTCGTCGGGTCGGAGGAAGTAGACCTCGACGCGTTGAGCTCGGTGGTTGCCGCCGCCGGTGGTGCTGACGACGGTCTGGCCGTCGGGGCTGAGGACGGTGATGTCCGGGCCTTGCGAGACGCCGATGCGCCGCGGCCAGGACCACCCCCCGGTCTCGCGGTCGTATCGGCTGAAGTAGCGGTCCCGGCCGAACCGGTCGTCGGAGTAGGTCAACAGGAAGAAGCGGGGGTTGTGGAAGAATCGGTCGCGGAGCAGGTAGATGCCGCGCGGGCCGCCAGGGGTGTGGTCGACGAAACGCGCTTCGAGTTGGCCGGTTTCGGCGTTGACCCAGTGGTCGACCCAGAGCGGATGGCCGCGCTCGTCGCGTTGCGACTCGATCCGGATCGGCGGCGTGGCGAGGCGTTCGGTGGTGCGTCGCGCTTCTTCGAAGCCGGCGTCGTCTTCGAGCCAGAGTTCGGGCACGCCGACGCCGTCGGGATCGAAGCGGGCGACGAAGGGGCGCATCTCGGCTCGGTCAGTGAGTCGGCCGGCCTCGTCGCGCGGTGGCTTGGTCCAACGCGTACCGGGCAGCCAGAGGCGGCCGTCGTCGTCAATGGCGAACGCGTCTTCGTCGGGCGTCCAGCGGAACGCCGGGTCCATCCCGGGCAAGATGCGGGTGACGGCCAACGCGTGCGGGTCGAAGCCGACAACGCGTAGCTCCGGCTCGAACTGCCAGTGTTTGATTCGGTCGAGCGGGACCGGCCGGTCGTCTTCGGAGAGCGACAGCCAGTCGGGGTAGAACGTGCCAAGCAGCCAGACGATTTTGCCGTCGGGCGAGAACGCGGCGGCGTCGATGTTGTGCAGGTCGTCGAGGTCCAGCGTGGCGTCGGGGTCACGGAGCAACGCGAGCGACGGGATGACCGGCGGGCGGACCTCGGGAACGGCGTCGACGGCGGGGGCTTCCTGCGCGACCGTGGGGCGCCCCGCCAGCGTCGTGCTCAACACCGCAACCGCCGCCACAAAGCCCACTGGCTTGATTCGTTTCATCGCAACCCCCTGCGAACGAGAACCTGAATCGATTCCGACGTCCGGTCCACTACGGCCTTAGCGGGGGTTGGGTTTGCGCAATACCCGCCAACGACCGAGAAGCACCGAAGGCGGCCGATTCAAAACGAACTGAAGCGTTCCCTCTGCAACAGGAACCCCGGGGGTTGTCGAGCGTGAAGCGGTCGACGGCGTCGGAGCCGGGTCGCGTGCGCGGGGCCGCTCCGGCGTGCCGGCGGTTATCGGGACGCGGCGTCCGGGCCGGGGCGCTTCGGCGGCGGGGTGGTTCGGCCGATACCCACGAGGCAGCACGCACGGGATGTCCGCCGAGGGTATGGGTATGGAGCCGTTGTGGGTCGTCATCGCGTTCCTCGTGGGGTTGGCCGTCAAGCAGCTCGGCCTGCCGGCGATGGTGGGGTTCCTTGGGGCGGGGTTCGTGCTGTCGGCGATGGGCGTGGAGCCGTCGGACACGCTGACCTACCTCGCGGACCTGGGGATCTACCTGCTGCTGTTCAGCATCGGGCTGAAGCTGGACCTCAAGGGCCTGGCCCGGCCGGAGGTGTGGGGCGTCGCGACGGTGCACATGCTGGCGACGACCGTGGCGGTCGGCGGGGGCGTCTTCGCGCTGGCGTGGTGGGGGCTGGGCATGTTCGCCGAGCTGGACGTGTGGACGTCGCTGCTGGTGGCGTTCGCGCTGAGTTTTTCGAGCACGGTCTTCGCGGTGAAGGTGCTCGAAGAGAAGGCGGAGATGCGCAGCCGGCACGGCGAGCAGGCGATCGGGGTGCTGATCGTGCAAGACCTGTTCGCGATTGTGTTTTTGACGGTTTCGCTGGGCAAGCTGCCGTCGCCGTGGGCGTTGGGGTTGCTGGCGTTGCCGCTGATCCGACCGGCGCTGCGGCTGGCGATGGATCGCGTCGGGCACGGCGAACTGCTGCTGCTGCTGGGGCTGGTGGTGGTGTATTCGACGACGGCGTTGTTCGAGGCGGTGAGCCTCAAGCCGGACCTTGGGGCGTTGGTGGCCGGTTTGTTGCTGGGGGCGCACCCGCGGGCCAGCGAGTTGGGCAAGAGCCTGCTAGGGCTGAAGGACCTGCTGCTGGTGGCGTTCTTCCTGACGATCGGGCTCAACGGCCTGCCGGGTTGGGAGCAGCTGCTGGTTGCGGCGGGCCTGGTCGCGCTGGTGCCGGCCAAGGCGGCGCTCTTCTTCTGGGTGATGACGCGGTTCCGGCTGCGGGCGCGGACGGCGCTGCTGAGCTCGCTGACGCTGGCTAACGCGAGTGAGTTTGGCCTGATCGTCGGGGCGCTCGGGGCGTCGATGGGTTGGATCAGCGGCGAGTGGCTGGTGGTGCTGGCGATCTCGGTGTCGTTGAGCTTCATCCTGGCCGCGCCGTTCAACGCCCGGGCCCACCGGCTGAACGCCCGGTTCAACGCGGCCCTGCAGCGGTTCGAGACCGACGCCCGCCTGCCCAACGATCAGCACATCGTGCTGCACCGGCCGGCCCGGGCGGTGGTCGTCGCGATGGGCCGGGTCGGGGCCGCGGCGTACGACGCGCTGCGGGCGGACTACGGCGACGACGTGATCGGCCTCGACGCCGACCCGGCCGTCGTGGCGCGTCACCGGGACGCGGGCCGGCAGGTCGTCTGCGGCGACGCGACGGACCCCGACTTCTACGAGCGGCTCAGGCCCGATTCGGATTGCGAGCTGGTCCTGATCGCGCTGCAGAACACACCCGAAACCGTCGCCATCACGCGGCTGATCCGGCAGAACGGCTTCGAGAACCACATCGTCGCCATGGCCCGGTTCCGGGACGAGATCGAGCGGCTGCGGGAGGCCGGCGTCGACAACGCCTGCTACCTGCACGACGAGATGGGGCTTGGCCTGGCGAGCACCGCGCTCGAATCACGTCGACCCGGCGGCGACCGGTCGGCGCGGCCCGAAGGGGCGGAGGCGTCGGCGCGGGCGGCGTGAGCCCGGGCCTGCGTCAGCCTGCGCTGAAGCGTTCGCACTGCGACAGGAACGCTCGGGGGTTGTCGAGCGTAACGCGGTCGACAGCGTCGGCGGCGTGGCCGCGGGCGCGGAACTCCTGCTGGAACTTCGGGACGGCGAGGGGGTCGCTGTGGCCCCAGTCGCCGGCGCTGTTGACCCAGAGGCGCTCGCTGCCGTAGCACTCGATCAGGTCGGCGGCGCGCTGCGGGGTGCACTTCGTGTCGGGGTACAGGGTCATGCCGGCCCAGTAGCCTTCGTCGAGCACCATCCGGATCGTGTGTTCTTCGACGTGGTCGATCAGAACGCGGTCGGTGGAGATGTTGCCGTTGCGCCTGAGCGCGTCGAGGATGAGCGTCGTGCCCTTGCGTTTGTCTTCGAGGTGGGGGGTGTGGACGAGGATGAGCTGGTCGTGTTCGGCAGCGAAGGCGATCTGTTCTTCGAGGATCTGTAGCTCATTTCGGGTGTTGCGGTTGAGGCCGATCTCGCCGATGCCCAAGACGTTGGGGGCGTCTAGGAACTCGGGGATCAGTTGGATCACCTCGCGGGCAAACGCCGGGTCCTCGGCTTCTTTGGGGTTGACGCAGAGCCAACAGTAGTGGTCGATGCCGAACGGCGCGGCGCGCCGGGGTTCGACCTGCGTGAGTTGGCGGAAGTAGTCGCGGAAGCCTTCGGGGGAAGAGCGGTCGAACCCGGCCCAGAACGCGGGCTCGGTGACGGCAACGCAGCCGGCGGCGGCCATGGCGGCGTAGTCGTCGGTGGTCCGTGAGACCATGTGGATGTGCGGGTCGATGTAGGGCACGGCGGAAGCGGCTAGGGGCCGGCGGCTGGTGGCGGGTGATGAGGGACGCCGAGCACGGGCGCCGGCGGGGCGGTGTCGAGCGGCGCCTCGGTCGGGTCGCTGAAGCGTTCGAGGACACGGCGAGCGCGGTCGGGTTGGCCGTCGTGCAACAGCGCGAGCGCTTCGCGGAGCGCTGGCAAACGCGGGTCATGGAAGTTGTCACCTCCGGGTGCGCGGTCCACGCGATCGAGGAAGGCGGCGAGGTCGATCAGCTTCGCGCGGTGTTCAAGGAAGTAGCGGTCGAGGACCTGCGACTTGGTCATCGGTGACGGTGATGCCGGCGGCATGCAGGGATGATAAGCGGCGGCGGTAGCCAAATTGGAGAGCGTGGGGCGTCGTCGCTTCAGCTTCCTCCAGAGAAGACAGTCGAAGACTGTTCCGACTCGGCCAAGGCGTGAGCGCAGCGTTGCATCACGGCTTCGTCGACCGAGTGGACGTCGACGGACTGGGCAATGTCGCGGAGCAGCGTGATCGTCAGCCGGCCGCCGAGGTGCTGACGGAACGACTCGATGCCGGTAAGCAGGTCGGCGTGGGCGAGCAACGGGTGCGCCGTTGGGAGCTTGATCCGGTCGAGCAGGGCGGTGACTCGGTCGGCGAGACGGTCGGAGCACAGCCCGACGGCGGCGGCGTAGTGCAGGTCAAGGGCAAGGCCGAGCGCGACGGCGTGGCCGTGCGCGAGCGCGAAGCCCGAGAGTTCTTCGAGGCGGTGCGCCGCCCAGTGCCCGAAGTCGAGCGGCCGGGCGGTGCGGGCCTCGAACGGGTCGCCGCCGCCTTCTGGGGGCGCAAGCGTGATGTGGTTGAGGTGCAACTCAGCGCTGCGTTGCCAGACCGGTTCGGCGGCGGTTTCGTCGCGGGCGGCGAGGGCGGCGCTGTTGGCTTCGATGTGCTGGAAGAACGCCGCGTCCTTGAGCAACGCAACCTTGACGGCTTCGCTCAGGCCGTCCCGCCAAACGGGGTCGGGCAACGAACACAACGCGTGGAGGTCGTTGACCACGGCGTGAGGCACGGCGAACGTGCCGATGAAGTTCTTGCTGCCGAACATGTTGACGCCGTTCTTGACGCCGACGCCGGAGTCGGCCTGGGCGAGCGTCGTGGTCGGCATCCGGACCAGCCGCACGCCGCGGTGCGTGACGGCCGCGGCGAAGCCGGCCATGTCGAGCACCGCGCCGCCGCCGATCGCGACGACGTAGGACCGGCGGTCGAGCTGCAACGCGTGCAGGTCACGCAGCAGCCCCTCGAGCAGCGAGAGGTCGTTCTTCGCGGTTTCCGCGCCCGCTACGCAGCGGAAACCGACGAGCTTCGGGAGCCGTGCCTGGTGTGACGCGAAGTAACGCTCGATGTCGTCCTGAAGCGTCGGTCGGGCGTCGAGGTAGCCGCGGTCGACGACGACCAGGGCGTTGCTGTCAGCGTCGTGCTCGTCGAAGCTGAAGGCGTCGACCATCGCCGGGTTGTCGGTATCCCAGGCCTGCCGGGTAAAGCGGACGCGGTGCCTCCACGCGGCGGTGACGTCGCGGTCAAGCCGTGCTTGGTTGTCGCTTCCGCCGGCGGGGTTCACGACACCGCTTCCTCGCCGGGGCGCGGGGCGCGGAGGAGTACGTCGTCGCCCGCTTCGAGGCCGGCGGTGATCTCAACGAGCGTCTGCGACGCCCGGCCGATCTCGACGTCCTGGCGTCTGACCTGGCCGCCGCCGGCGGGGACGTAGACGTAGCGCTGCTCACCGTCGGCGAACACGGCCTGGACCGGCACCGCCAGCGCCTCGTCGACGCGACCGAAGTAGATCGTCCCGGTGCAGGTCATGGTCGGCTTGAGCCCGTCGCCGAGGTTGGGCGGCAGCAACACGCGGACCGTGAAGTTCTTGACGTTGTTGTTCCACCACCCGCCGTCCTCGGCGAAGACGGAGACGGACTCGACCTCGCCGCGGTAGACCCGGCCGGGGCGGGCATCGACGCTGACGTCGGCCGGCTGCCCGGGCTCGACCTTCGGCGCGAGCGCTTCGGGGACGCTCAGGACCGCGACGAGCTGCGACGTGTCGGGCAGGATCAGGATCGTCTCGTTGATCCGGACCTCGCGGCCCTCGGCGATGGGGTCGCCGCGGTACCGCCGCCCGCCGACGGAAGAGGCGTACACGACCATGCCGTCCTGCGGGGCGAAGATCTTGGTGTTGGCGAGTTGCTGTTCTTCTTCGAGGACCTCGGCTTCCTGGAGCTCGAGGCCACGCCGTTCGCTCTCGGCCTTGGCGCGGGCCTGGCTGAGCTTGCTCTCGTTTTCGGCGATCACCTTTTCCAGCTCGGCCTTGGCGTCGTCAACGGCGGATTGCTTCTCCTGTTTCTCCTTGAGGTAGGTGTACAGGTTGTAGACCTCGATCTCGAGCTTCGCCGTCGCCAGCGCGTCGGCGGCTTCGATCATCGCGATCTCGTCGTCTTCGAGCTCGTCCTGGCTGATGAAGCGCTGGGCGTACAGCTCTTGCGAGGTTTCGTAGTTCCGCTGCGTGCGTTCGATCTCGCGCTCGGCCTTCTGCAGCGCGAGGTTCAGCTCGCGACGCTTGGTCGGCACTTCGCCCTGCTCCCACTCGGCCAGTTCGAGCTCGGCCAGCTGCAACGCGACGTCGGCCGCACGCCGCTCCGCCTCGGAGCTGGTGACCTGGATGGCTAAGTCCTGTTCGGCGGCGATCTTGTCGGCCCGGGAGGTCTCGAGCTGGAGCTGCTCCTCGGCGAGCTCTTCGGCGATGGAGGCGCTGTCGAGCACGACCAGGAGGTCGCCTTGGGCAACGCCGCTGCCCTCCTCGACCACCTCGATGATCGCCGGCCGGCCATCGACGCGGCTCTTGATCTCGACCTTGCGGGCGGCTTCGAGTTGGCCGGACTCGACCACGGTGAGGTCGAAGCTCTGCGGCTGGACCTCGAACCACTCGGTCGCCGCAGACGATCCGACCGAACCATCGGCCCGACTGCAGCCCGAGAGCAACGGCAAAGCCGGAGCCAGCCCAAGCAGCATCGCGGCGGCCAGGGTCGGCCTGAACCGGAACGGGCGGGATGGAAGCGGGCCGAGGGGCGTCACCTGGAAAGCCTTGTGAAGCGGAACAACTTGAGGATGCCCGACATAGTACGCCCGGGTGTTAGCCCGGTCACTCGCCGGCGTCGATCACCGGCGCCGCGGCGGGCTCGGGGGGCAGCTCGATTTCGGTCAGGTCCGGTAGGGCGTCGCCGCTGGCGTCCAGGGTCGGGTCGTTGGGCAGGGGGTTGAGCCCGGCCGGCGCGAGCCACTGCCCGTCCGGGCCGACGCGCATCTGCCCGGTGGCGAGCAGGT